>CANGNB010000251.1 GCA_947454545.1 Oligoflexaceae bacterium | reverse complement strand
CCCTGATCGCTATGCGTAACTGCCGTGAAGTTCCTGCGGAACGTTTCACAGCGATGACCGCTTTGGATGAAAACCGTGCGAAGGCGCAGCTTGCTTTGAAGGCAAAAGTGAATGTGGGTCAGGTGAGCAATCTCGCGATCTGGGGTAACCACAGCTCGACTATGGTTCCTGATTTCGACAATGCTAAGATCGACGGCAAGCCTGTTACCTCTGTCATCACAGATCGCAACTGGTTGGAGAAAGATTTCTTCGCCACTGTTCAAAAGCGTGGAGCGGCTATTATCGCAGCGCGTGGCAAATCTTCTGCCGCTTCTGCAGCTTCGGCATGTATCGATCATGTGAAGCAATTTCTCACAAAAACGCCAGATGGTCATTGGTTCTCAGCCTCTGTCCCCAGTGATGGCAACCCATACGGTATTCCCGATGGCCTCATCTATTCGTTCCCCATCCGTTCACACGGCAATGGCAAATACGAAATCGTGAAAGGCTTGAATCTGAGTCCTTTCGCTAAAGAGATGATCGGTCTGACTACGAAAGAACTTCTCGAAGAGCGCGACGTCGTTAAAGATCTTTTGGGCTAAGTTCTTCTGCAAAGCTTTCTATCCAGCCCTGACTGCGGTCAGGGCTTCCGCTTATCCATTGGGAGGTTGTTCGCCATGCTCAAGAGCTGGATGGGAGTTTTGCGCCCACAATTTGCATGTGTTTTTCTAAGCTTGCTATCCTCAGCCTGTGTTCCTCATTTTCTTGAAAAGTATCGACAGCAAAGTCCAAATCATGAGCTGAGACCAAGTGCTCAGGGCAGAAGGAACGCCCCAGCTTCGGTTGTCATGATCGATCCCGGTACAGTCCGCTTTCAGGCTGCATACGACAAGGTTTGGGATGGGATGCTCGATGTGCTTTTGAAAAACTATAATCTCGCTATCGCTGATCGCGCGAATGGACTGGTGACAACAGAGTGGGATTCGTATTATCTCGACGATAGAGTCCATCGCAACAAGCTTTCTATTCGTCTTAAAAAAATAAATCCCATGGGCACTGAACTGCAGATCTACAACAATGTCGAAGTTTTGAGTCGCAGCGCTGATGGCGTGACCGAGCTTTGGCTTCCCACCAATCGCAATAAACCCGAGATTGGACGGGTGATTCAAAATATGGCGATCGCTTTAAACCTTTCGGCTCCAGACCTTCCCGTGGAGATGCTTGCGGCAGCTCCGGCTCAGCCGAATGCTCCTAAGACGGAAAGTTTCTGATATTTTAGGACAAAAACTTTTTACCAGACCGCTATTTGACAGGAGCGCGTTTGGCTTTACATTGGTAGGGTGGCGGTAGCGGTGATCCTTTACCGCCCTTTGTGTATTCTGAGGAGGCTTGACGCACCATGACTTGGCTTAAACGTATATTTTTGTTTTCATTGGTTAATATTGCAATCGTTGTGACTGTATCCATCATTTTAAACCTGCTTGGAGTCGGTCGTTATCAGACAGCGGGCGGTATCAACCAAGGCTCACTGATCGTCTTTTGTCTGGTCTGGGGTATGGTCGGTTCGTTCATTTCTCTGCTGCTCTCCAAGCCTATAGCGAAATGGACCATGGGAGTCGAAATCATCGATCCCAATGCTGGCGGTACGCGTGGTGAATTGGTGCGCACCGTTCATCGCTTGGCCCAAGCTGCTGGACTTTCGAAAATGCCCGAAGTGGGAATCTACGGGGGCGCCGAGCTCAATGCCTTCGCTACCGGCGCAACGAAAAACAGCTCTTTGGTGGCTGTGTCGGAAGGTTTGCTTCGTCACATGGATCGCGATGAAGTGGAAGGCGTCTTAGGACACGAGATCGCTCACATTGCCAATGGCGATATGGTGACGATGACTCTCATCCAAGGGGTGGTGAACGCCTTTGTTATGTACATCGCGCGTATGGCTGCCTTTGCGATCAGTCAGGCATTGCGAGGCAATGAAGATGAGCGTGAAGGAGGAGGTTTGAGTCCTCTGGTCTACTCCCTCACTGTCATGGTGTTTGAAATCCTGTTTGGTATCCTCGGCTCTATGGTTGTCGCCGCCTTTTCACGCTATCGCGAATATCGTGCCGATGCGGGTGGGGCAAGACTTGCAGGACGCAACAAAATGATCTCAGCTCTGCAAAAGCTCAGAGCTGGTATCGAACTCGATGCCGGAGAAGGTGGGCAGTCCATGGCTGCTTTCAAGATCTCAAGCAAGCCCTCAAAGTTTACGGCCCTGTTTTCGACTCACCCTCCTCTTGAAGAACGCATAGAGCGTCTACAAAAGTACGCGGTGTGAGTTCTTGATCTTTTGTTCCTCTGGAGTCGCCCATGGCCACACCTATTCCTAAGCTCCCTACCCTATCCACAGAGCGCCTGATTTTGCGCTCTGTGACCATGGACGATGCCGAGGGCATCTTTGCCTATGCTTCCGATCCTGAGGTCTCCCTCTTTACAATGTGGGAGCCTCACCAAAATCTCGGCGACTCTGAGAACTTTATCCAAGACTATGTCTTTCGGCGCTACTCAGAAGGCCAACCGGAACCCTTCGGGATTGCTCTGCGTGATCAGCCCGACACTCTCATCGGAACTATCGGATGCTTTTGGGTTTCCCCAAGATACCGAAGCATGGAGCTTGCCTACGCCATCGGTCGAGCTTATTGGGGCCAAGGTCTCGTTGCCGAAGCTGGGCAGACCCTCCTCAAACACGTATTCGCTACCTATGATGTCGAGCGGATTCAGTGTCGCTGTAAGGTGGAGAACCATGCCAGTATGCGAGTGATGAGCAAGTTGGGTTTTCAGACTGAAGGTGTCCTTCGTTCTGAAATCCATCACCGAGGTCGATTTTGGGACGTTCACTACGCTTCCTTGCTGCACAGCGAATGGAAGAAGCGCCTCCCCTAGAGACCTACTGCGGCGAAAAGTTTCTCAAAACGCACACAAGAGCGCAAAAATTCTTGCATGAACCCAAGCTGCTGTTATACAACGCTGGTTCTAGCTTCGTGTCTCTCACACAGACCAATGAGACATGGAGGGATGGCAGAGCGGTTGAATGCGGCGGTCTTGAAAACCGTTGTGGGGGCGACTCCACCGGGGGTTCGAATCCCTCTCCCTCCGTACCGATGAAGTTAGCTCCAGATTAAATGGAGAGATGGCAGAGTGGTCGAATGCACATCCTTGCTAAGGATGCGTCTGGGTAACTGGACCGAGGGTTCGAATCCCTCTCTCTCCGTTCTCTTTTTTTCCTGCTTTTTTCGCACATTTTCTTTCCTAAAATTTTTCACGACTTTTCACTCTGGTTTTTTCAGACCTCTTGGTTTGTTATATCCAAAATTGATGATTTTTTGGGCTTCGCATATCTTGCATCGCTTTTTTGCACTTCCTCGGTTTTTCTCTTCGCTTTCATGCTTATTTTTTGTGCAGGACAAGGACGCTTTTCTGAGTTTGGGGACAACCTCGCACTCTAATCATCCAATAAACCCTTAAATATCATGGTCTTAAGCATCATTTCACAAGGTTTTTCCACACTTATCCACAAGTTATCCACAGGTTTTGAGCCTTTTCTGTGGATAAGTCGAGATCGCCTTTTTTCGTCCTGGTCTTTGTGATTATTTTTTGAGCAGGTGAGATTTCAGGCAGGTTTTTTGAAAAGACGCGGAGCTCGTCTATGCCAAGACGAGTGGAGGCGCTGGCGAGCTGGGGTCCTGATATGCCCATACGACATAAACAAGACGCGTGCTGCATTTTCCTGCTCAGCTTTTCTGTATAAATTTTAATCAGAGAGGGTACAGACAGATTTCGGGACTTACCAAAAAACCTTTGGGTGATCGTCAATGGTAGACGAACACATCGCGTCGGCCTTCAAGTCGATGTTTGACTCTCAAAGCCGCATTCAGCAAGGTGTTCACACCTACTTCACCCGTATAAAAAAACAGCTCCTTCGTTCGAAGGAAGGAAGCATCGACAGCGATTTCTTCGATCAGTTGCAGGCAAATTTCCTTGCCGGCCGTATCGGGGCCAAAGTAAAGACCAACCTTCTCTGGCTTAAGCGCCTCAAGGGTTTTAGTAACTAACTTACGTATCTCATCGCTCTGCTCTGGGTTTGTCAGCTCAGGGAAGATGTAAAACTGTCTGGGCTGCTTTCCTAGAGTGTTATCCGAAAGCATGAGTGGCTTGGTTTCCGACAGTCCTTCGTTATTCAAAATGCGGAAAAACTCTTCGAGATTTTCGCATTGCAAGAGATTACGCGTGGAGGCTGTCCCTCTTCGGTAGTGACTGAGCCAGAACGGACAAGTATTGATTTCAGGAGGCCGCGCAATAATCAGCTGCAGGGGCTCAGGTCCAAGACGTGGAACGGCTTCCATGTTGCTTGAAGGATAGGATTCACCCTGTGCCCCTGGTGTTTGTTGCAAAGTCTGCCTCCTCAATCAGAACGAGCGATGACTCTATTTTAGGCCAAAGGTCGTCGTCTTGGTATCCGAAATTGACAGGAGCTTCGTTTTCAGCCTTCAAAGAGCGACTCTGCATCCGCGCCCAAGTCTTTGCTTTCCCGCAGAGTGAGTTCAGTATAGGGGGCTGGGACTTCGTAGACTTTGCCAGAATAGTGAAGACGAAGGCGGTAGCTCTGAGCTCCTGAGGACAAAAGTTCCAAGGTGAAGACCTCACCCGCAAAGCTCTGCTGCCAAAGCTTGACGGTGCTATAGCGAGGATCAGAGGGGCTTTCCTGCCAGTGCTGATAGGCTGCTGTAAAGCGTCGAATGATCGGCTGTGATCCCTGGGAGGCTTGAATTTCATAGAGGGGAAAGTAGAACAGCATCTGCACCTTCTCACTTAAATCAAGCTGAGACCAGATATCCATCTGAGCTTCAATCCACTCTCGGTAACTGCTCACGCGTGTATACACACCGGGTTGACCAGCGCGTCCGCAGTCCACACCCCAGCTGACAATTCCAAACAGCACATCGGGTTTGCCCTTGCGGATAAGAGGACCCCCCGAGTCGCCATCGCAGCTATCCCGCTCCCCATGTTTTAGGTCTCCTGCACAGATTTGCTCTTCGATTGTGTAAGAGTAAGGCCCCCCCACACTTTGACATTTACTATAGGGAACTAAGGCGATCTCGGCCGATTGCAGAGTATCGGGATAGATGTGATCGTCGCGCGAGAGATTCCCAAAGCCAAGAATCTGAAGCTTAGGCGGAGTCAGCTGAGCGTCAGCAAGAGCGATGGGCTTAAAATCAGATCGTGACACATCGTGAGCTAAGGTCAGGACTGCAAGGTCATGTTGGATAGCACGCGCGTTGTATCGCGGATGGACACGCACCCCTGTCACAGCGATCTCTTCGGGGATGTCATGGAGATCTCCTACACCAGGCCAAATAGCCAAAGGTCCATCGGTGCGCGTGACACAATGGGCTGCCGTTAAAACATGTCTGGGTGATATCAGCGAGCCTCCACAAAAGGGGGAAGTATCTCCGAGCTTATGCAAACCTGCAAAATATGGCGGAGCAGCACTCGTATGACCACCGATAACTCGGGTCTGACTGGCATCCATTCCAAGTTGAGCATCACAAGCGACTATCAAAAGGGCCGCACACAAGAGCCTCCAGAGGGGGCTTAACATCATAAGATGCCTCCTTAAATTTGCTGTCTCGATCCTTGGATCGCAAATTCTATGGCCTCTGTCCAAGGACATGAGGTGGAAATCTGCTTTCCCCGTCGATAGATCCGTGACCTTGCCGGTGAGCCTGTGCTAAGGATTGAAATTATAAGAAGATGGGGACGCTGCCCCTCCTTAATGGAGTCGATATGACTAATGTGATTCCCTTTAAAAAGAAAGACGCGGCCTACTACTTTTCGGGTACAAGCCACCTCTTCGATAAGGGACATG
>CANGNB010000250.1 GCA_947454545.1 Oligoflexaceae bacterium | reverse complement strand
GAGCACAGCTGTCCGGCAAAGTTGGGTCTGATAATGTTCCCAGCGCCGGAGGGTGCGGGGTATAAGCTGTTCCACGGGCCGTTCTCCCTATGTCTTCTACACTGATCCGAAGAGAGGGTAAGTGCATAAATCTATTGGAAAATAAAGCATGAAGTCCAATCGCTTGAGTTGCCCAAGAGCGAAGCCCAAGTTTTGGCTTTGTTGGCTATCGTACAACTAAGGGGTAGGCGTGTGCAAACTAGGACTCGGAGCTTTTTCCTTAGGCCCTCCTCATCGAAGCTTCGATAGATTGTGCTCAAGTTTTTGGTCGGATAGCCGATCAGACACAAGAGGGAGGGCTTTTATGCAAACGTCTACAGTGATTGCCGGTCTTGTCGCACTTGGAGCAGCCCTTATCTTGAGTCAGCTCGATCGCTTAAAGCCAGCTCCTCAGCCGGTAAAGGTTCGAGAAAAAGAGGTGCGTCGCCGCCGCTGAGCTCGCCTCCCATCCAAGATCTCGGCTCAGCGATGGAAATGTGATTTCTCTTTAAACTTCGTTCTGGTAGCCTACGGCCCTAACTCTGTTGGGCTTTTCCTTAGCGAAAGCACTTTTGCCTAGAGGAATCTACCATGCGCCTCATCATCTTATTCTCCTTCTTGAGCGCTGTGACACTGAGCGCTTGCGGCTCTTCTTCATCCTCGAAAACGGTTAGTCCGGGGGCGACTCAGGATTTCGGAGTCCCTGTCGCGGCCCCGAGTGGTGCTTTCAAAGTGAGCCTCGCGTGGTCGACAGACCTTGCTTCGGGAACTCTAGCCAATAGCGCTGAAGTTCGTTTTAGCGACGCGAACGATCAAGCTCTTGCCGCCCAGTTGGAAGGTTTCGCTCTCTTCATGCCAGCCATGGGTCATGGGACCATCAAGGCCAGCGAACTTCGTTTTACCCAGGACCCCAAGGATCTCGCGCACTGGTCGGTGAGCCAAATATGGTTCTCGATGGGAGGTTCGGCAAACGAATGGGTTGTTGATGTGACAGCGAGTGCTCAGGGCCAAAGTGAAAAAGTGAGAGTTCCCATTCCTTACGAGGTGCAGTGATGGGCCGAGTGATTTTAGGGCTCTTCTGTCTATTTCTGAGTGGGAACGCCACGACTCTATGGGCTTGTTCGTCCTGCGGGAGCGGGGGAGCCGATCCGGTGATCTTGAATCCTAGCGAGAGCCATAAGCTCTACCTGGGACTCGGAGTGCAGAGCGCGTTTCAAGACATTGATAGCCAGGGGCAGTTGCGTAAGAGCGATGGTCCGGACAGCAAATGGCTCTTAGAGCTTGCCTACGTAAGACGCTTCACGAACCGAATCTTTGCAAGTGTCGTGGGTGATCTGGGTCTCAATCAGAAACACGATAGAGAGCAGGCTGGCGTGGGGGATGTGACCCTGAATACGCGGGCGACTCTGCTCCAGCCGACGATGCTTGAACCCGAGTTGCCCCAGCTGCAACTGCTATTGAGTCGGAGATTTGCAACGGGCCGTTCGGTGAATCAGTCGCGTGAAGAGGCCTATCTCGATGTCTATGGTGCAGGTAGCTCAGAGTTCTATGCTGGATTCGATGCCTGGTGGGGGATGATGCCGGTCCTTTTCGGTTTTTCCTATCTCCATGGCTGGCCATCCGCAGAAGAGATTCCGGAAGGAACGCTGCAACAAGGTCAGCTTCAGCGCTTCATCGTCACGGGTGGCCACATGTTGGCTCCCGAGCTCAAGCTGATTGGGGGTGTGATTGCCGATCAGAGGCGAGCCTCTGAGCTCGACACTAGGGAACAGGAACGATCGTCGCGTCGCTTGCAAAGCCTCTTTTTGACCTTGGAGACTTTACATCCTGAGGGTGACAATCTCCGTGTGACGCTCACGAGGCGCGGAGTTTTGGGAGACAATCGCAACGGTGTCAGTGCATGGGGGATAACGCTCGCATGGATGAGTCTACTGTGAAAAGAGTCAGTTTGCTGGTGTCTTGGCTTTGCCTTGTGGGAGTTTCTTTTGCTCAGGAACTTAGGCCTAAGGAAGCACTCCTCTGCCCACCAGCCACACTTGCCTCACTGAAGCTCGAGCTCACCCAAAAACCAGCGCGCGAGCTCGATTTTTTTGCTTCTTGGTGCGCGAGCTGCAAGCAGAAACTGATCGATGCTCCCGAGGGGACCTTATTTATCGCAAGTTTTGATGAGAGCGAAGCGATCGAAACGGTCGTGAAGAGTCTGCGCGGGGACAAGGGTTTACGTTGTCTTTGGGACAAAGATCATGAGATCGTTCACCACTACGGAGTGAAAAGTCTGCCGGCGCGTCGCGCTCTCTAGGAGGATCCATGGCTTCACGAAGTTCCTTAATCACTCGCCCTATCGTCGCGGCTCAGGAGGCTTTGATGCGCCTTTTGAAGGCCGAAGCATTTGGGGGACTTTTGCTGCTAGCCTGCACGCTCGTGGCCCTGTTTTGTGTGAACTCTTCTATAGGCGAGGCCTATGCCAGCTGGTGGCTCAAACCTATCCATCTGGGCTTAGGGGATTGGTCTCTCACCAAGGACATCCAGCTGTTTGTGAATGACGGACTCATGACCCTCTTTTTCTTTGTGGTCGGTCTTGAGATAAAAAAGGAATGTACGTCTGGTGAATTGCAGCGTCTTCGCAGTGCTGCCTTGCCAGCGATCTCTGCCCTCGGCGGCATGATCATTCCTGCTCTTTTCTACCGGCTTGCTGTCCCTGAGGGGCCAGGGGCAAGGGGCTGGGGGATTCCCATGGCTACGGACATCGCGTTCGTCGTGGGCCTTTTGTCTCTGCTCGGGGATCGAGTGCCAAAGGGTCTTAAGGTGTGGCTTCTGACTCTTGCGATCGTCGATGATATCGGTGCGGTGCTGGTGATCGCAGTATTCTATACGCAGGGATTAGCCTACGTGCCCTTA
The DNA here is from genome assembly GCA_947454545.1 of Oligoflexaceae bacterium. GTDB lineage: Bacteria > Bdellovibrionota_B > Oligoflexia > Oligoflexales > Oligoflexaceae > Oligoflexus. The sequence goes on along the minus strand of CANGNB010000250.1, from coordinate 3,005 downwards.
GCCTTAGCAGGAGCTGGTTTTGTCGCTATCTTTGCTGCAGAAAAAGCCGGTGTACGCAGCACAGGCATCTACACTCTGCTTGGGTTTGCGATTTGGTTTGCTGTATTAAAATCTGGGGTTCATCCGACGATAGCGGGCGTATTGCTGGGACTGATGACGCCTGCCAAAGCTCTTTATCCCGATCACAAGAGTTCCTTAAAGGGTTTACGCGAAGCTTTGAGAATCTTTGAAACACAAAAGAGCAAAGCTTCTGCGGCTCTGGAAAAAGTTTCAGAGGTCGCTCTCGAGTCCCTCGCTCCCCTCGAACGCTTGGCTCATAGTCTCGAACCCTGGAATCGCTATCTAGTCCTGCCCTTGTTTGCCCTTGCGAACGCGGGCGTAGTTTTAAGTGCTGCCGATGGGGCCCAGGACATTCGGAACGGCGTGCTCTTGGGACTGCTGATCGGTAAGCCCCTAGGAGTCTTAGGCTTGAGCTATCTGGCCGTGCGTCTCAACGTGGCCGAGCTACCGCGGGGTGTGAGCTGGAAAGTCTTAGCGGCGGCTTCACTGCTCACCGGGGTTGGCTTTACGATGTCGATCTTTATCGCGGGCTTGGCTCTGGACTCATCCCTTTTGGGCCAAGGTAAAATCGGTACTTTGGAAGCTTCAGCCATCAGTGCCAGTCTTGGCCTCCTCGGCCTCCTGCTGGTTTTACCCAAGCAAAAACCGAAGCCTACGGTTGTACTCTTCAAACGCTGAGCTTTTTCTTTGAGCTCTTGCAATAAAATCCTGTCATCGGCTGTCTTCAGGGGCAAAGAGGAGATTCATAAGCGGACTCTCCTTCAAACCCAGAACTCAGAGGACAGCTTATGGCTCAGATCGTCAAAAACAAACTTCGTTCTTTTTTTCGCTACTCATCGCAGGTGCTTCATTCGGCGGAACGCTCGGCCGTTGAGAACAGTTACCAGAAGATCTATAGCTACCACAGCTTTTGAGCTACATCAGGCATCCCCGAGCAGGAAGAGGAGATCTTCTCGCGTGATCGTAGGCAGAGCATTTCCTTCGCCCAGAGCGGCTGCAGCAAGAGCACGCTTTTGATTTTGCAACTCCATGATCTTTTCTTCGATACTATCTAAGGCAACCAAGGGATGAATCATAACAGTGCGATCCTGCCCAATGCGATGGGCACGATCGGCAGCTTGATCCGCAGCGGCTGGATTCCACCAGGGATCTAAAATAAACACATGATCAGCGCGTGTAAGGTTCAAGCCCACGCCCCCAGCTTTGAGCGACATGATCAGCACAGGAGGCCCATCCTCAGCCTGAAAGCGATCGACGATGTCCTGTCGGTCTTTCGTGCTCCCATCCAAGCGTAGATAGCGTATGCCTGCCGTTTCAAGGATAGGCTCGAGAAGATCAAGCAGCGAAGTCCACTGGGAGAACACCAGAGCTTTATGATCTTCAGCCAAGGCTGTCAGAAGACTCTCAGCCAACAGAGTAAGCTTAGAGGAGTGGGCTGCTTGCTGCTGTGGTATCAAGGCCGGATGACAGCAGGCCTGCCGCATCCGTAAGAGAGCTTCCAAAGCTTCCATGACCGAACCACCCGCCTTGAGCTTGGCTACAACATCGCTGCGCGTCGCGGCAAAAATAGCCTCGTAAAGCTTTCTTTCTTCTGGCCAGAGCTCCGCATAAAGAACTTTCTCGATACGGGGTGGAAGATCTCGGGCGACTTCCTGTTTTAAGCGGCGCAGAACAAAGGGTTTGAGCATCTGTCGCAAACGCTGCGCAACAGCCTCCGCACCTTCTTCGATCGGACGGCTCCAGCGCTCTCGAAAATCCTTGCGTGTTCCGAGGAGGCCAGGATTTAAAAAGGCAAAAAGGCTCCAAAGATCATCCAGGCGATTTTCAACCGGTGTCCCTGAAAGAGCTAATTTGAAGGGTGCTTGGAGAGACTGGGCCGCTTGGGCGACCTTGCTCTCAGGGTTTTTAATGGTCTGGGCTTCATCGAGAACGATGCACTGCCAGGCGATGTTTTGAAAGCGCTCGGGCTCTTGGCGCAGGAGTCCGTAACTGGTCAGGATCACCTGAGCCTTAGTATCCCACTGCCGCTGTGTTCCATGATAAAGGCTGACGGTGAGGCTAGGGCGAAAGCGTTGCAATTCCTTCTTCCAGTTCGGTAACACACTGGTTGGGGCAACGATCAGACAGCGCCCCTCCAAAACCGCAATCGTTTGGACTGTTTTACCAAGACCCATATCATCGGCAAGCAAAGCTCCCAGATGCAAGCTCCGCATGTGTTGAAGCCAGGAGACCCCCTGCAGCTGATAGGGGCGCAGGGTCGCAGTAAAATCTGTGGGAAGTGAAGGCTTATCATCCTGCCACTGACGTTCGCTGAGTTTGCGGAAGATGGCGAGGTCGCTCGGCACCTCTCCTGAGAGTTCTTCGAAAAGTTGTGCAGCCTGGGCCTGCAAGGCGCGAGGTAGAGTCTCTCGCCCCTCTTGGGCATGCAAGAGATCGGCAACGATAGAGCCGTAACGTTGCATCCAATCGTGTGGCAAACTCGCAAAGCCCCCCTCGAGCAAGGGCACGAGGCTCTGTTTCTCCTCCCACGCTTGGAGGACAGCAGTGCCGCTTGCCATCTTGGGTTCACGCTCGACATCGAAGGTCGAACCGAGGCCCTCTTCGAGTGTCCAGCTCAGATCTAAGCGTCCATCTTGCCATTGTATCTTCGGTTTGAGCTGGCCCGCATAGCGTTGAAACTGCTGAAAGCCATCGCCGCGACGCCGACCTTTCCACTGACTCAGCTGTTCCATCAGCTTCAGGGCTTCTTCTGTTTTATAGTACTGAGACTGATAAAGTTCCAAACCCCATTGGCGCCAAAGTTCGTCTTTGAGACGGCGCTCTTGATCTAACTGGCGAATGGGAACGAGGCTGCCTGTGGGGCGAAAGACGCCTTCCACCAAGCGAGCGATGGGCGGATCCCCATAGACTAGCCCGGTATGCACGACCATACCCTGGCCTCGTCG
>CANGNB010000249.1 GCA_947454545.1 Oligoflexaceae bacterium | reverse complement strand
TGCAAAGCTGTTTCAACGGTCGATTGAAAAACCTGCCCCATGAGCAGGCGCAGAGCGAGAAGGTTCTGTCGTGTCCGAGGCTCAAGCAGCAGCTGATAGATGCGCTGACAGCTCATCGCAAAGTAATCGTCAGCCTTCCACACGGTGTGACCCGAGAGAGCAAGAACTTGGGCCGCAGCCTCGAGGTCGCTCCGATCGAAAGGCGAATTCAAGGTCGCCTCAGGATGGACAGGGTCAAAGTAGAACCAAAAGTGAGCGTTGGGCCGGTCATGGCCAAACTCACCGCGGTGAAAGGAGGAAGGCTGTATCAGTCCGATCTGGCCGGGAAAGAGGTGCAGGGTCTGCCCGCCTTCAATCTCCCAGGAGGTGTGCTTTGTGGCAACGTAGGTCACATGAAAGCAGGTGGTCGAGCGTCTTTCGGAAAAGATGGCCGTGTCAAAGGCGTGGTAACCACCGGCTTCGAGCAGCGGAAAACCAAGGTCTTTACCAGTGATTTCGAGACGTTCAGGGCGATACTTGATGGATTTCATGGGCCATCCTCGAGTCTAGGCACAGCGGTCTGCTTGCAAGTTTTTCTAGGTCGTAGCTTCCCTTTTTCCCCCAGAATCTGCACAAGGTAAACTGGAAAACGTAGGAAACTTTAGGTTCTTTGCAAGGAACTGTTATGACACACCCTTCTGCCCCCAAAAAACAGTCAAAAGCCATTTTAGCATCGGTGCAGTTAACCGGTGTTTCCGATAGCGAGCATAAAGGCTCTCTCGACGAACTCGAACGGCTCTGTACCACACTCGGCTTTCAGACGATCGGTCGCGTTACTCAAAAGCGCAAAGCGCTGGCGACCGGAACTATCTTTGGTGAGGGCAAGCTCAAGGAGCTCGCACACTGGACTGGGGGGTCGGGCATCGTGCGCGGATTTCGCAAGGGGGGTGAGGACGAAGACGAAGAGTCGTTCGTCTACGAAGACCCCGATGAAGAGCCGAGCGAAAAGGCGAGTGTGGTGGTCTTAGACTGCGAAGTGACGCCTACTCAATTGCGCAATCTCGAGGAGGCAACCGGAGTTGAGGTCCTCGATCGCAGCGGCGTTATCCTCGAAATATTTAGCCGCCACGCGCGCAGTCGCGAGGCACGGCTTCAGGTTGAGATTGCAAAGCTCGCCTACCTCGCCCCTCGATTGCGGGCTTCCCATGTCGGTGGCGATCGCCAAGGGGGAGGCATTGGGGCGAAAGGCGCAGGAGAAACGGCGCACGAACTCGATCGTCGCCGTATTCGCGATCGTATTGCCGAACTGAGGCAGCAGCTCGATGCGATCCGTCACGGGCAGACGACACGAAGGGCCCAGCGCCGCGAAGCTCCCTGTGTGGCTTTGGTGGGCTACACCAATGCTGGTAAATCCTCGCTGATGCGCGCCTTAACTGGCAGCGAAGTGCTGGTCGCTGACAAGCTCTTTGCAACGTTGGATACGACTGTGCGTGCTCTGCAGCCAGAAACGGTGCCGCGCATTCTGATCTCAGACACGGTAGGCTTCATCAAAAAACTTCCCCATGACCTTGTGGCTTCGTTTCGCTCCACCTTGGACGAAGCGCTGAATGCCTCGCTGCTCCTCTTCACCGTCGATGCTTCCGATCCCAATTTTCGCTCTCAGCTCGAGGTGACCCAAGCGGTCTTGGCCGAGATCGGAGCGACCGAGACCCCGCGCCGGCTCATTTTGAATAAAAAGGACAGACTTAGCGAGGACGACATTGCCGCGCTCCAAGCCGAGTTTCCTGAGGCGATCTTGCTCTCGACGCGCAACCCTGAGGATGTGCGGGCCTTGCATGAGAAGCTCTTGAACTTTTTCGAAGGCGATATGGAGGAGCACACCGTGCTCATTCCCTATGCGGACGGCAAAGTCCTGGGTCAGCTACGCATCAGAGCCCGTGTTTTGCACGAAGAGCATGAGGACGAAGGGACGCGCGTCACGGTGCGAGCGCCAGCAGAGGTCCTCGTCTGGCTTACTCAGCAACTCGAAGGCAAGAAAGTGCAGGAGGATTGATCCTCACGCGATGGCTGTGCGCCCCCGCTCTGCTCGTATAGATTCGATAAACTCTGAATCTGAAAGCAGAGCCTGCTGTTACCCCCTAGGATAGGCAAGTTTTGCGGCCTCACCCGAAATCCCGAGGTCGCGTAAAAGCATTATCGGGAAAGGGTTTGGTAGCTATGACAGAATATTTTTCGGGCGTTTCACAGGTCCGTTATGAAGGCAAAGACTCCGACAACCCCCTTGCGTTCAAGCACTATAATCCAGAAGAGATGATCGATGGCAAAAGCCTCAAAGATCATCTGCGCTTTGCCGTAGCCTTCTGGCACAGCTATCAGGGTCGCGGTGCTGATCCCTTTGGCCCAGGGACAGCGCAGCGCTCGTGGGATCACCTCCACGATCCTCTCGATGCGGCACGGGCACGCATGGATGCAAACTTCGAATTCTGTCAGAAATTGGGCCTACCCTTTTTCTGTTTTCACGATCGCGATATTGCTCCGGAAGGGGCTACTCTCGCCGAGACCAATAAGAACCTCGATAAGATTGTTGCGCATACCAAAGAGCTGATGGCGAGTACAGGTGTGCGTTTGCTCTGGGGCACGGCTAACCTCTTCTCGCATCCGCGCTTTGTTCACGGAGCAGCGACGGCACCTAATGCCGAAGTCTTTGCCTACGCTGCAGCTCAGGTGAAAAAAGCTCTGGAAGCGACCCTTGAACTGGGCGGTGCCAACTATGTGTTCTGGGGCGGGCGTGAGGGTTACGAGACCCTCCTCAACACCGACACCAAGCTTGAGCAGGATAATCTCGCGCGCTTTCTGCACATGGCCGTCGACTATGCTCGGGAGATCGGTTTTAAAGGTCAGTTCCTCATCGAACCCAAACCTAAAGAACCCACTAAGCATCAGTACGACTTCGATACGGCGACAGTGATCGCCTTTCTAAAAACCTACGGTCTCGATAAATATTTTAAGACGAATATTGAAGCGAACCATGCAACCCTAGCCGGTCACACCTTTCAGCACGAGCTGCGAGTCTCGCGGCAGCATGGAATGCTCGGCAGTATCGATGCCAACCAGGGCGATGCGCAGCTGGGCTGGGACACCGATCAGTTCCCTGTACAGATTTCCGAGACGACCCTGGCCATGTATGAAGTGATCCTTGCCGGTGGTTTTACCAGCGGCGGCCTCAACTTTGATGCTAAAGTCCGTCGGGCTTCGTTTGAGCCCGAAGATCTTTTTTATAGCCATATTGGGGGCATGGATAGCTTTGCTCTCGGCTTTAAAATCGCTCACAAGATGGTCAAAGACGGCCGTTTCGAACAGTTCATCGCCGAACGCTATGCGAGCTATCGCGAAGGCATCGGTCTAAAGATTGTCGAAGGCCAAGTGGGTTTCAAAGAGCTCGAGCAGTATGCTCTCAGCCAAGCGCCCATTCGGAATCGATCAGGTCGCCAAGAATTTCTCGAAAACTTTCTCAACCACTATCTCTACGCGAGCGAGTGAAATACTGTTTCGCAAGGGACGAGCGAGGACTTATGGCTGCATCGGCGTTTTACCTAGGCTTTGATATCTCGACCCAAGGGGCAAAGCTCCTGGCTCTGGCCTGGCCTGAGCGGACCGTGGTGTGGACCAGTACGCTTCAGTACGACGAAGATCTGCCCCAGTATGCGACGCACGAAGGGCGCCGGCAGCATGCGGATCCCTGCGTGTCTGAAGCGGATCCCAAGATGTGGATCGATGCTGTCGAAGTTCTCCTGGGGCGCTGGCAGCGTTCGGGTTTCGACGGACAAAGGGTGCGAGCTCTTTCCGTTTCGGGACAGCAGCATGGCCTCGTCTGCGTTGATGCTGGCGGCCGCTTGACTCGACCCTGGGCTAAACTCTGGAATGATACCAGCACGCAAGAGGAATGTCGGGAATTGCACGCTGCGCTCGGCGGAGAAGCTGCTATGCAAAAGGCGGTGGGCATGGTGCAGCGTCCCGGATTTACGGCGAGCAAGATCCTTCATTTCAAAAAAGAAGATCCCCGTGCCTTTGCGCGCACCGCGAGCTTTTTGCTCGTGCATAATTACATCAACATGTTTTTGAGTGGTGGCGTTCGGGTGATGGAAGCCGGCGATGCCTCCGGTATGGCGCTGATGGATCCCGTGCGTAAAAGCTGGCATCCTGAGGTCTGTGCCGCAATCGATCCCCAGCTGATCCAAGCCTTGCCACCTTTACGTCCGGCCCACAAACCGATAGGGCGCATCGCCCCCGAGCTCGCAGAACGCTTTGGGATCTCGCCCGAAGCTTGGATCGCAGCGGGTAGCGGCGATAACATGATGGGGGCTATCGGCACCGGCAACGTCAAGCCCGGTATCGTGACCGTGAGTCTTGGGACCAGTGGAACCGCGTATGCATTTCGAGCTGAGCCGCTCATAGAGGCTGATCCCGATGTTGCCGGCTTTTGTGATGCCACCGGTTCCTATCTGCCGCTGGTTTGCGTGGCCAATTTAGCCAACGGCTATCGGCAGTGTCTCGAGACCTTTGGCTGGACCCATGCAGAGTTTGCCCGTGCGCTTGAAGCGACGGCCCCGGGCAATGAAGGGCGCTTGCTGGTGCCCTGGTTTCGTGGGGAACGCACGCCCGATCTGCCCGCAGCGGCAGGGACCTACTTTGGCTTTCATAGCCTCGCTGATTTTCGGCCTGAGGTTCTCGCCCGAGCCGTGCTCGAAGGTCATGTGCTGCATCTGCATCAGGCCTATCAAAAGCTAGGAGTTCAGGCAAAGCTTGTGCATCTGACCGGGGGCTTGACGCGCTCGCAGGCATTCTGTCAGGCGATTGCCGATATCTTTGCGATGGATGTCCTGGTGCTTGAAGGTGAAGGGGCCGCTCTGGGTGCTGCTCTGCACGCAGCCTGGACCGATGGAGTAGGGCCGATCGAAGAGCTTTGCGCCACAACTCTGGCTCTCAGTCAGGCGGCACGGATCAAGCCGCGCGCTGATGTCGTGCCTATCTATGAGCAGGTAAAGCTGCGCTATCAGACCCTCGCTCAGGCCTTGTTGGCCAGCGCGGAAGGTCTTGGGATGCTGGAAGTGAAGCCCTAGACCTTCATTGACACGGAAGACATTCCTTCGACGAAGCTGCGGAGCATCATATTGCCAAAGAACAAAGTCGTTCTTTGTCTCTCCTCTGTTCAGCTTTTCATCCACCACAAACCGCTGCTGGAAGCTGCCTTCCCTTCGTATCCAAAAAAAGATACGCAAATGTATACATTGGGAGTCGCTTGACGTTGACGAATGCGAAAGGTCTGACTAGCTTCCACCCCTGCATGGAAGTGGCGCCTCGGCACGCGAGGCTATAACAGGAGTAGACACTATGCTAAAGAACGTTGTCTTGACAGGTTTTGCCCTAAGTCTCAGTGCTCAGGTTTGGGCTGCTGATTTCTCAGAGGCCGATGCAAAGTACGCCTTGCGTGACGCAGATCGCAGCACAAACTTGGCAGCTCGTGAGGCCTATAAGGCCATTCTTGATCAGGGTGCTAAGGAAGAGGATCAGCTGCGCGCTGCCGAAGGGTATCTGCGCACCTACGTTTTTGAAGGGACACACTACACGAGTCTTCAGCCCGAAGCGGCTTCGCCTTCCGTAGCTGCAGGCACTGTGGCTCTAGGAACGGGCAAGCAAACCCGGCAAAAGATTTTTAATGAGTGCTGGTCGCAAGCCGCTGAGGTGATCAATCCCTCCAAGCTCGGCTATGAATCGCCCGTATACTATTACTTCCGTTCTACCTGCTTAGCTTATGAAGCGGAAGCTTCGACGGTTGTGCAGCGTCTCGGCCTTTTGCCCAAGCTTTTGGGAGCGATGAGCAGCGGCCTCGCGACTAATGGCGGTAAGACTTACGAAGGCGGCGGGATCCTGCGTGTAAAGGCGGGAGTGAAGGGGAACC
>CANGNB010000248.1 GCA_947454545.1 Oligoflexaceae bacterium | reverse complement strand
TTTCAGTTTAAAGTTAATCTCATAGGAGACGGAACCAGAGACCACCGTATAATCGGGGTGACCTGCAAGAACTTTGGAAAGTGTACTTTTGCCACTGCCGTTAGGCCCCATGATGGCATGCACTTCTCCGGCCTTTACAGTGAGATTGAGACCTTTGAGTACTGGCTTTTCTTCAACACGAACATGTAGATCTTTGATATAGAGCATGGAAAGAAACCCTTTCTATGGAGCAGTTATCCGACGCTGCCTTCGAGCTTCATCTCAAGAAGCTTGACGGCTTCTACGGAGAACTCCAGGGGCAGTTCCTTAAAGACATCCTTGCAAAAGCCATTGAGCAGTAAGCCTATGGCTTGTTCCTCTTCAATCCCTCGAGATTTGAGATAGAAGACCTGCTCTTTGCTTATTTTAGATGTCGTCGCTTCGTGCTCGATGACAGCACTTTTATTTTTGACTTCTATATAGGGGAATGTATTCGCGCTGCATTGATCACCAACGAGCAATGAGTCGCACTGTGAATAGTTACGAGCTCCCTCCGCTGAATCAGCGATTTTCACGAGTCCCCGATAGCTATTCACAGACTGGTCTGCGGAAATTCCCTTGGAAACGATACGACTACGGGTGTTGCGTCCGATGTGAATCATCTTCGTGCCCGTATCCGCCTGCATTTTGCCGTTGGTAAGAGCGACCGAATAGAACTCACCTTTGGAGCCTTCACCCTGAAGTATACAGCTTGGATACTTCCAGGTGATGGCTGATCCAGCCTCAACTTGGGTCCAGGAAATATGAGAATTGCGGCCCAAACAGAGGCCGCGCTTGGTTACGAAGTTATAGATGCCGCCCTTGCCTTGATCGTCGCCAGCGTACCAGTTCTGAACGGTGGAATATTTGATGGATGCATTGTCCATAGCGATCAATTCAACCACGGCAGCGTGGAGTTGATTCTCGTCTCTTTGCGGGGCCGTGCAGCCTTCGAGGTAACTGACAGTGCTTGATTCTTCGGCTATCACAAGGGTGCGTTCGAACTGGCCCGATCCCGCAGCATTGATTCGAAAATAAGTGCTCAGATCGAGGGGGCACTTCACACCCTTGGGTATATAACAAAACGATCCATCCGTGAAGACGGCCGAATTCAGAGCTGCGTAAAAATTGTCTTTATAAGGAACGACGCGCCCCAGGTATTTTTTGACGAGTTCTGGATGCTTGTGAATAGCTTCTGAGAGGCTACAAAAGATAATGCCTAGGGCTTCGAGTTCTTCCTGGTGAGTCGTTGCTATCGAGACGCTGTCGAAGACAACATCGACAGCCACACCGCTGATGCGCTGCTGCTCGCCTAAGGGAATGCCCAGCCGATTGAATGTCGCCAGAAGCTCTGGGTCGATGTCCTGGAGACTTTTGGGCCCGTCGCCTTTTTTCTTTGGAGCCGAGTAGTAAGTGATCGCCTGAAAATCGACTGGATTCTGAGCAAGATGGGCCCACGTGGGCTCGCTCAGGGATTGCCAGTAGCGATAAGCCTTAAGACGAAACTCTAGAATGAACTCGGGTTCTTGCTTGATTGCTGAAATGCGGCGAACGATGTCTTCGCTCAGGCCTCGTGGAAAATCTACGGCCTCCACATCGCTGACGAATCCATATTTGTATTCACGAGCTGGTATATTTGTCTTGCCTGTTTCACTCATGATATTTCACTCCATCGGTCGCATCGAGAGCTCGTTCTCACGAGAAGATCGCCCTCAATTTAGTTCAAAATCCAAGGAAAAACGCTGAGGCTCTCGCCCCGGCCGGCACTCTCTTGTCCCACCCATAGGACACATGTGCTCCTGCTTCGGGAATTCGCCAGCAACATCTGCCAAACTGATTTCATTCAAGCGTTGGCGCATCGTGTCGAAGATCATTTCCCAGGGTCCACTGGCGATGCAGGCTTGCTTGAATTCGCAGGCATGCTGTTCATCGACGCAAGCAACTGGGTAGATCCCGTCTTCAACGGCGCGGAAGATGTCCCAGACCGTCAGCTCCGTGGAGGCTTTCTGCAAACGGTAGCCACCTGTCCGGCCCCGAACACTCTGGACCAGTCCTTCTCGCCGAAGCTTTACCAGAATTTGGTCGAGATACTTGGAGGGTACGCCTTGACGTCGCACTATATCCTGCCTACGCACCAAGGGTTCGTGAACATGGTGCGCCAAATCAAGCATGATTTTCAGTGCGTAGCGACTCCGCGAAGTAAAGTTCATACGGGCCTCTGTTTTTATTGGCGTGCCTAGGGCAAGCCTTGCGACTTACTCCAAGGAGCGCTAATGTTTAGCGGAAAGCTATACATTAGGCAAGTCCTGCTTGCGTCAATGCTTGAGCCCAGAGATAAGGGAATTGGGGGGTCGCTCTGCGAGCCCGGAATGAGGAGGAGCGCAGGCGTGGAATTGGACCAACTCGGTGAGATTATCAGACGCCATGGAGCGAGGAGTCGTGAGCAGATGCAAGTCGCTGAACGCTTACGCGAGCTCTTGCCCGACGCTTTGCTAGCGAGCAAGCGTGCGCTGGCTCCCGAGTACCGTGGAGCAGCTGCGGAGCGCCGTGCCCTGAGCGACCAGTCTTACCTCGAGAAGATCGAAGAGTTTGTCTTACTCTGGGGCGAAGCCTGGGAGGCTCGCATCCAATTCGAAACCCATCGTATGCTTATGCAAGCCAAGCAGTCGCTTCAAGCCTATCATCGCGCTCGTCTACAGTCCCGTTCGTAGACGTCCCTAACTTGCCTCACGCCCTCTCTTCAGACTCGACAAATTGCGTTTCTACGTCTAATGTTAAGGGCGAATCTTTCTACCATTTGACGCTGCTCTTCGAACTGCAAAAGGGGGCCTTCCGTGGATTTCATGCCGAGTCTTTTCTTCTTCGTACTGATGGCAGGGGTGTTTCTGCTGTTTGGTTTTAACCTCCTCAAGACCTGGGTCAAGATCAATAGGGGGCAGGGCAAGGAAGAAAACCGTTTGGTCAATTTCTCTCGGCGCGTCCGGGAAATGCTGAGCTTCGGATTCCTTCAGCAAAAGATGTTTAAAGAGCCTGGCTCGGGCATCATGCATGCCTTTATTTTCTGGGGTTTCGTGGTTGTTTCGATCGGTACCCTCGAGACGCTCTTGAGTGGGGTTTTTCCTGGCTTTCATTTCGGCTATCTGCTCGGTGATGGCGCGGCCTTCAAGGGTTTTCTCTTAGCTCAAGACTTGGGTAATTTTGCCGTTTTCGCAGCGATTCTGTTTGCGATTTTAAGACGTCTCTACTTTCCCCCAAAACGCTTGGCAGTTTTGGCTCAAGCCTCACGCACAGATGCTATGATCGTCTTGGGCTTCATTTTGGCCTTGGTAACGAGCTCATTGATCGGCTTGGGTGCCAGAGCTTATGCTGGACAGATTCCCGGAGGAGCTGTTCCTATTTCTCGCGTATTTGCGAGTGTCTTTGGGTTTGCGGTTAAAGACTGGCATTCTTTCGACAAGACGATGTTTTGGACCCACTGTTTCGTCCTCTTTAGCTTTACGACATTCTTACCGTATTCCAAACACCAGCATTTGATTTGGGTATGGCCAAATATCTTCTTTCGCAGCCATAAAGCACGCGGTCGCTTGCGTCCTATGGTCTTCGATGAGAATGCTGAGTCTTTCGGAGTCAACAAGCCCGAAGATTTTACCTGGAAGCAGCTTTTGGATTCCTTCACCTGCGTCGAATGTGGTCGCTGTACCGAACAGTGTCCGGCAAACCAAACAGGCAAGCCCCTCGATCCTCGCAAGATCATGCATGATCTCAAGTACGCCTTGATCAATCATGTCGACGAGCCTGAAGCTGAGCGTAAGTCTCTTATCGGTGACTTTGTGACGACCGATGAGCTTTGGTCTTGTACGACCTGCGGTGCCTGTATGGAAGCCTGCCCTCTCTATATCGAGCACGTTCCTGCGATCGTTGACATGCGTCGCTATCTAACCCTAACTGAGGGTAGTTTCCCTGAGGAACTGGCCACGACGTTCAAAAACCTGGAAAATAATGGAACACCTTGGGCGTTCTCGCCGTCGACCCGTGCCGATTGGGCTAAGGATTTGCAGGTGACGACGATGGCTCAAAAGAGCGACGTCGAATATCTCTTCTGGGTTGGTTGTGCTGGTAGCTTCGATGAGCGCTACAAGAAAGTATCACGATCTATCGTTGATATCATGAACAAAGCCAATATTAGCTTTTCGATCCTGGGTACAGAAGAGAAGTGTAATGGTGACACAGCACGACGTTTGGGTAACGAATATCTTGCCGATATGGCAATTCGGGAGAACGTAGACACGCTCCAACGTTATGGCGTGAAGAAGGTGGTGACGGGTTGTCCTCACTGTTTTAACACCATTAAGAACGAATACCCTGACTTTGGCTTCGAGGCTGAAGTGATCCATCACAGCGAACTGATCTCGGATCTTGTTGCTTCAGGCAAAATCAAAGGCAACCAAGTTCCTGAAGCAGCGAAGAATGTGACCTATCATGACTCTTGCTATCTGGGACGTCATAACGAAGTCTACGAAAGTCCTCGCGAATCACTCCTTAAGCTCCCTGGGGTAAAACTCACGGAAATGCCGCGCAGCAGGCAAAAAGGTTTCTGCTGTGGAGCAGGTGGGGGCCGTATGTGGCTTGAAGAGACGATCGGGACTCGTGTTAATGAAGATAGGGCAAAAGAAGCGATTGCTACGGGTGCAAGTACAGTGGCTACGGCTTGTCCATTCTGTATGACCATGATGAACGATGGTGTGAAGTCTGAGGGTAAAGACGGCACCGTTCAGGTCAAAGACATTGCTGAAATCGTAGCGGAGTCGATGGCTTAAGAGTTTAAGTATCTGTTATACTGCCGAGAGGGCTGGGGCATTTCCTAGGCCCTCTTTTCTTTTTTGTAAGAGGCGGAATCCATGTTAGCAGTTCGTAAGTATTGGTTCTGGCTAGCCCTTGGGCTGCTGGTCAGATCTTCTCCAGGCTTGAGTAAGGCGCACATTGATACGGAAACGCTCTCCAATGGAATGCAGCTGGTCACCCTTGAATCCCATAAAGTGCCTTTGGTGACGATCGTCATTTCAGTGAAAGCAGGAGCGCTCACGGAAACCCCTCAAACAAATGGTCTTACCCATCTTTGGGAGCACATGTTCTTTAAAGGCAATGCAGCCTTGCCAGATCAAGAAGCTTTTCAAAAAAAGATTCGTGATCTTGGCATTATCTATAACGGCGATACTCATCCCGAGTTGGTTCGCTACTACTTCACTCTTCCCTCAGTCTTTCTAGAAGAAGGTCTGGATTTCATGTTTCAAGCGATCGCCCATCCGTCGATCGACCCAAAAGAATTGGAGCGAGAGATCCGTGTTGTTCTCGATGAGTATGATCGCAATGCCTCGCAACCAGGTTTTGCTATGGTTCATGCGCGCTCTCAAGTGCTATATGGAGACCAGGCTTTTCATAGAAATCCACTGGGTGAACGTGAGGTGATTGCGCACGCCACGCGTGAGCAATTGATGCAGATCAAGGATGCTGTTTTCGTACCTAAGAATTCGGCTCTCATGGTTTCCGGTGATTTTGATAAAAAACAGCTCACTCGTTCGGTTCAAAATATTTTTAGTCGCTGGCAAAATCCCGAGGCATGGAAAGCACCCATCGCCAATAGTTTCCCTAAATTTCCAAAAGATGCGAAAGTCTTGGCTTTCTCACATCCCCATGCAAGAAATGTGAATCTCAATGTGACCTTCGAGGGTCCTAAGGCTAAACAAGAACCCCGAGATGCATACGTTGCAGATGTTTTGGCTGGATTGTTGGGGCATCGCTTGAGCGGTTTTTCAAAACGCTATGTGGATACGGGGCTCGTCTATGATGGTGGCTTTGGTTACTACACTCAATCCCAGGTTGGTGAATTGAATCTGAGTGCGACAACGAATGCAAAATCTTATAAAAAGGTGATTGAAGAATTTCAGAAGGAGCCTGAACGTTGGCTGCAGGATGG
>CANGNB010000247.1 GCA_947454545.1 Oligoflexaceae bacterium | reverse complement strand
GCGTCGCTCTGGGTGAGGTGCCAGTCAATCGCTTCTTTTGGAGCTGCCTGCGTACAATGCGAGATCCGCTCGATTTTGTGGTGGGGATGAGCTTGACTTTTGAGCAGGCGAATCTTGATTTTGCTCGCTACTACCGTGATCTTTTTGGAAGTCTTGGCGATGAGAAGACCTCACGCATTTTAGAAGAGGTTTACGAAGACGAGATCGGTCACGTGAAGCATGGCATCATCTGTTTGGATCGCTGGAAAGACAAAGATCAGTCTCATTGGCAAGCTTATGTTGAGCGCTTGCAATTGCCTCTGAGTCCAGCGCGTGCCAAAGGTGCCGAATTTGATAGAGAAGCGCGAGAGAGAGCAGGTTTACCCAAGCATTTTATCGAACAGCTCTATGTCTATGCTGGGACCAAGGGACGTCCCCCTGCCCTTTACTGGTACAATGCTGACTGCGAGCTTGAATTAGCGCGTGAAACGCGATCCTATCAGCCCCAACCCGGCATGCAAAAAGTCATGAGCGAGCTCATGTCGTGTCTTATGTTTGTTGCGAAACCCGGCGATGTTGTTCTGACTCAAAAGCCGCCTAGCCTTTCTTATCTCGGGGCTTTGCGCGAGCTTGGGGTCTCCTTGCCTCAGTTCGAAACCTTCGTGGACGCACCCAAAGCTCGCCAGTCACTGATTGCGAGTCGTCGTTGGGATGCGCTTAAGCCTTGGGGGTGGACCCCAAGGAGTCTTCGCTTTGCTCATGAGCTTCAAGGGGATGCGCAGCTTCCGATTCAACACTCGGGCGAAGATTTTTGGCAGAACCCCTGGATGACTTTGTTCCGAAAATCAGCTTTGCCAGCTTTGCGTCAAGAACTGCGAGTTGAACTCGGCGAAGACGCAAGCCTTTGGGGACCACCGGAAGCGGATGGCGCTCTGGTCCACGACATGACCGATGTTTTGGTGGCCATAAGTCATCTCCATCAATCCTTTGGGACTCCAGCTGTTATCAAGAGTCCCTATGGCTTTGCCGGTACGGGAATGCTTCGCGCCTACCCGGGACAGATGCTCAGCGAATCGCAGGTGGGATGGATCGAAAAGCAGTTGAAACAGTACGGAGCCGTACTCATTGAGCCTTGGCTCAAGCGCATCACGGATCTCTCGGTGGTATGGTCCGAAGATCAGGAAGCGATGAGCAGCTTTGTCTTTTTCACCAATGCCAAAGGTCAGTATAAAGGCCATGCCTTGCAATCCTTCCCCTTTGCCTTGTCAGCTGAGCAACGAGGCTTCCTCTTCGAGACGAAACGCTCGCCTCGCTCGGCGTACGATCACATGATTCTGGTCGCTCAAAAAGTTCGCGAGCGTCTTGCAGAAAAGGGGTATCGCTACTCCGCAGGCATTGACACGATGCTCTATGAGTGGAAGGGGCGCTGCTATCTGCGCGTTCTCGGCGAGGTGAACTGCCGCATGACTATGGGGCATGTAGCGCGGGGCCTTCGTTCCTACGTGAGTGCTCATCAAGCATCTCTCTGGCAGTCGGTGACGGCGAGTGAAGCTCAGGCTCGCGGATGGCCTAGTTTAGCCATTATGGCTGATTATCTCCAGGCAGGTCATCCCCCGCGCATGAAGCAGGGCTTGGTGGAAAAGGGTCTGTTTTTCACCAACGATCCTGCAGCCAGTGAGCAAATTTTGGGGATAGTCGCCGTGGGAACAGAAGCGATCGAAGCCTGTTCGCAAGCGAGTCCTCAGCTTGACCTCACCAAGAGCCTTGCCAAAGAGCGGTACCTAAGCGAAGATGAGAGGCGAGTTGAGTTGTGAGTTCTCGTCAGCGCAAAGGAGCGTTCTGTGTTTCAGCGCCGCACTGTAGCCGATCTATATCCCGCTAAGGAACATACTGAGCAGACTTTTCTTCTCGTTCTCCAGGCACCGGGAGCCAAGCAGCAGGCCTCTTGGGTCAAAGATCTCATCGCCCAGGCGGTGCCAGCCCTCGAACGGGATCTTCATTACCTGAAGCTTCACATCGGATTTCGCGAGGGCAAGCCCTACGCCGTAGCCAGCTGGCAAAAAGAGGGGCGGCATAGTCTAGAACGTCGCTGGGTGCTTTCGCAGTTTCTGCGTTCCATCAAACAGCAGTTTAAGGTCGAGCGCCTCTGTGTCGTGGTGCAAGCGGATGACGGTGCTGATGTTGCTCTCGCCGAAGATGCCTATCTCGCTGGCATGGAGTGCAATGATGAAAGCAATGTCTGGAAAAGCTTTGAAATCCTTCAGATGCGCGAAGAGCTGGAGAGAACCACAGATCCCTATGCTCAGTTTCGCTGGGAAGGGGTCTTGGGCTATCGCCGTTGGATCAATGAAAATCCCGACGATCTGACCTCGCTGGAGATCGGACGTCGCCTGCAGACCTTTGCTCAGCAGCATGGCTGCAGTTTTGAAGAGCTGGGTCTCGAGCAGCTGAAAGCTGAGGGCATGAATCTTCTCTTGGCTGTTGGTCAGGGGTCAGAACGTTCCCCTTCCCGCTGTTTTCTGCTGGGCTCAAAGTTGGACAAAGGCACGCGACCGCTCATGCTTTTGGGCAAAGGGATTACCTTCGACACAGGAGGGATCAACCTTAAGGCGCACGAAAACTTTGTCAATGCGATGAAAAATGATATGGGCGGAGCAGCCCTGATGAGCAATCTGTTCATGTCGCTGGTGAAGAGCGGTTATGATCAGCCATTGCTTTTGGTTATTCCATCCTGTGAGAATGCGATTGGTTCGCGTTCGATGAAGCCTGGCGTTGTGGTGCAAAGTCACAAGGGTCCGAAGGTGATCATTGAGCATACCGATGCTGAAGGTCGTTTGATTCTTGCGGATGCGCTCAGCTATGCGGAGGGACGTTATCGTCCTCAGCTTACCCTTTGTGCTGCGACCCTTACTACAGCCTGTCTCAGGCAGTTTAGTAACTATGTGACGGCTGTGCACTTTGCTCCCGAAAATCTGCAGCAGAGCCTCGATCGTGCAGGGAAAAAATGGGGCGAACGTTTCAGCTGCTGGGAAGATTTTCTTCCCTACACGGTTGCCAATAGCACGAAGGCTGCTGATCTTACCAACCTGGGGCGCTTGCCTTCGCATGCCCACATCGGCGGTGGTTCGAATGTAGCGGCGCACTTTTTGCGAGAGTTTGCGTCTGAGCCTTTCGTACACTTTGATATCTTTGCCACCTGTTGGAACTGGAGCGGCGATTATCCTGGATCGAGCTTTGGTGCAACAGGAGCACCTTTCAATAGCCTTTTTGAGCTGATCCGCAATCATTCGAAAACACTCCTTGCCTGAAGCAGGGTTTTGCCGGTCAAAGGTGTGAGAGCATGGAGTCAGAAGTGCGTCGCGCGTGGAGTCTTAGCAAGATTCTCGGAGTCCTCTTCGGCTCCTTTGTGGTTTTTGAGCTTCTGTTTTTGCTTTGGGTATGGCCGGATTGGAGCGCTCTCAAGCGTGGTGAAGTGCCCGAATCAGCCCTGATCAAACACTACCAAGAACTTCGCGAAGATGATCCCAAGCTTCCGAAATTGCGCTGGACGCCTGTGCGCAAGGCCCTTCCCCAAAGCCTTAAGCGCGCCTTTGTCGTCGCGGAAGATTCGCGTTTTTACGAACATGGCGGTATCGATCTGCAGGCCATTCGGGATGCTATGGCCTACAATCTGCAGCATGGCAAGATCCTCCTGGGAGCCAGTACTATAAGCCAGCAGACGGCAAAAAATATGTTCCTCAGCCTCTCACGCAATCCTCTTCGCAAATGGCACGAGCTGATTCTCACCTATCTCCTGGAAGCTTTCCTCAAGAAGGGGGAGATTTTGCATGTCTATCTCAATGTCGCCGAATTCGGAACCGGGATTTATGGGGTAGAAGCAGCAGCTCGCGCCTACTATGGGGTGAGTGCTTATCAGCTGAGTCAGACTCAGGCCATAGAATTAGCGGCAACGCTGCCGAGCCCCAAGAAAAATAATCCTGCATCGAGGACACGGTCCTTTCAAAAACGAGCCCAGCGCATTGCAATGGCGATGCGAATGATGGATCAGTACGTGGCTCAGCAGGGACGAGTGTCAGCCCAAGATCAGCAGGCGAGCAAGCGTGCTCTCGAGGACAAGCTTGAGCAGCTGCGTCGCGATCTTGTGATCGAAGCCGCAGCGCAATCACAAGCAGAACAGAACAAAGCGGAAATCAAACCTGAGGCTATGCCCTCCGCTGAAGAGTTGCAACCCGCATCTGATGGAGCCCGGGCGAATCCCTCTGATGAGCTTGCAGCTCCGCAAGCTTCAGAAGTCCCTGGGGCCCTTGGAGCCCCTCCTGCAGCTGCAGAGGAAGAGCTTGCGCCCCCACAAAAGGACGATTTATGAGCAAGAGCTATTCGCATCCCTATTGGCTCGACGTGCCAGCTCTCAAAGGTCAGGCGGGACAGCCCCCTGACGGCGAGATCTGTATCATCGGTTCAGGTCTGTCCGGCGTAAGTGCGGCCTACTGGCTTTTAGAAAAGGGTTTTGAAGACCTGATCTTGGTCGATGATCAGCCTGAGATCGCAGCGACCTTTCGCAACTGTGGACATATCCTCTACGGAACGGTCGAATCTATGAAAGCTTTGGTAGCTCTTCACGGTGAAGAGAAGGCCCAAAAGCTATGGGCCCTTTCCATCGATGTCTGTCATGAAGTTCGAGATACAATGCAGCGCTTGGCGATCGATGCTGAGTATCGCCAAGAGGGCTATCTCGTGATGGCGATTGATGCCGTCGAAGATCGTGAGATCAAAGAGTCGATCGCCTTACTCCATAAGCATGGTTTTGACAGCGCCTATGTGGACCAAAAGGAGCTCGAAAAGCTTGGTTTTCGCAATGTCTTTGGAGCTCGCTTTGAGCCCGGTTCGGCTCAAGCGCATCCGACTAAATTTCGAAATGGTCTCCTCCAGCATTGTCTCAAGCGAGGTCTTAAGTATTATTCGGGTGTGTCGGTGAAATCTGTCGATGAGATCCAAGGTAAAGTTCGAGTTCAGACCGAGCGATCGGAGCATTGGTATGAAGCTGCTGTGATTGCTGCCAATGCCTATTCGCCCCTCCTCTCGCGGTTTTTCGCCGAGCATCACCTGGTCGAACCTTTTCGCGGGCAGATCATCTGCAGTGAGCCGCTCGATGAGCCGATACCTGTGAGCATCCCGCACAGCTTCGATCATGGCTATGAGTATGCGCTTCGCACGGCCGACAATCGCTTGATGATAGGAGGCTGGCGTAATCATACCCCGCATGGTGAAGTTGGGACTTACGATATCGGGGTCAATCCAGAGGTCGAGCAAGGGCTCAAAGACTTCGTGGCGAAACACTACAGCTTTCAAAAGCCTTTGGCGTGGGAACACTCATGGTCGGGGATCATGGCAGCTTCAAAAACAGGCTTTCCTTTTATCGGTCCTACCGATAGTGCTCGTATTTATACGGTAGCGGGTTATACAGGACATGGCTTTTCCTGGGCCCATGGGAGCGCTAAGATATTGGCTGATGTGATGAATGGAGATCCGATACCACCGATCGTCGCAGAGGCGTGCAATCCGCGTTCATGAATGAGCCGAATGTTTTTACAAAAATTCGATGTCTTCTTCTTCGGATTTCTTTTCGTCTGTGAAGCCTAGAAGTTTGCGGGAGGCTTCATCGCCCGTAATTTCATACTGGGCAGAGACATGGAATTGGACTCCGGGATGTCCGACAACGAAAGCCAGAGTCTGACTTTCCCAGTTCACATCATGGAAGAAAATCTCGCTGTATCCTTCCAGATCGAGAGGGATACTTTGGCCCATCTCCATCTTAAGGTGAGCAATGCGGCGTTTGAGGAGGCCACCCAGGACGTTGACCATCTCTTTCATAAAGTCGACGGCCATACGTTCGGTGATCGTCTTTTCCGTCTTTTTCTGGCGCTGCGCGATAAGGGAACGAGCTGTATCCAGATGAAAATGAATTTTTAAAAACATGCGGACCTGGGAGTTGGTGAGAAGCATGATCACCATGTTCTC
>CANGNB010000246.1 GCA_947454545.1 Oligoflexaceae bacterium | reverse complement strand
TCTTGATCGCCAGATTTATGCCCAACGAGAGGCACCTCATCTTTGCCATGCAAGTTTTACAAGAGGCCGGCCCGTGCTGGCTTCAGGGGTCTTTCAGGTTCGCGAGGGGCGCCTCTTTCACCTGAAATTTGAAAGTGGCCACTATCTATCCGGTCTGGATGATTGGAAGCAAGCCCTTCAGCTCTTTCACGAGGCCGGAGTCCGTTGGCCCGAGGGGGCGCGATTGACCCTGCACGACCGCTATCGCTTTATCAGCCGTCGGATTTCTCATGATATCTTCGCAAGTTCTGAACAACTTTCGACTTACATGGGACTGAGCCGCAGCTGAAGCCATCGATTGGTGTTAAGTCCACCGTATTTAGTCCGATATCCCAAGAGTGTTGCCGGATTGCACAGCTTCGACTTCGTTACAAGGCCTTACAAAGTGACTAAACTTCTGCATTACTTACGCTTTTTGACCCTCTTTGGGCTCCTTTGGAGCTTAGGGTCAGACCCCGCATGGGCGCAGGAGCCAAAGGCCGAACTGGGAACGTGGGATCTGAGCTGGCACGACCCCAGCGCGAGTCACAGACCCTTTCGCTTAGATGGAAGCTGGGAATTTTACTGGCACACCCTGCTGGAACCCACACAGCCTCTGCCTCCACTCTCTGCCTATGCTCGCATAGGCTACTTTTGGAATTACGTCCGTTTTGCTGATGGCTCGCACCCCCCCTCTTTTGGCTATGCGACCTATCGCATCCGCGTGCGGGGCTTTCAGTCCTCCCCCAATGGCTATGAAATCAGAGTTCTCGGTGCCCAAGATGCCGCGCGCTTGATCGTTTTTCCTGAGCAGCATCCCGAGCAGTTCATCGAAGCTCGAAGCGGGCGGGTCGGAACCTCGCCCGACACGGAGCTTCCTTCCACCGAATACATACACGTGCAGTTTTTACCCAAACCTGAAGAGACCTGGGTGGTCTTAATACAGGTTTCTAATTTTAACTACGCTTCCGGGGGAGGAGCGCGCTTTCCTGTCTTGATTGCAGCCGGAAACAAAGCGTCGACATTTGTCCAGCTGACCGAAAAATTCAGTGTCTTTTCTCTTGGAATAACCTTTGCCGTTGGCCTTTACTGCCTGCTCCTGTTCTTGCGTCTTCCCAATGAAAAGGCCGCCCTTTGGTTAGCTTTTCTTTGTCTTAGCTTTTTAATTCAGAAGGGCACTGCTATCAGCGATCTGCAGGATACAAGCTGGTATCACGCCTACATCAAAATACGCTGGATGGGAACACTCTCAATCTTTTTCTGCTACCAGCGTTTTCTGAATGCAAGTTTACCTTCAGCATCATTTCCCAGACTTTCCCGTGTCGTGTGGCTTTTAAATGGCAGCATCGCCGCTCTCATTCTTTTCTTGCCGAATCATCAACTCACTTGGTTTCGTGATGCTTTTATGCTAGCCGTTATGCCCCAGACCTTACTCATGGCTGTTCAGACCCTTCGCGCTCTCAAACAAAAAGTTGAAGGGGCTATTCCCATCAGTCTCGGTTTTTTTGCTTCTCTTATTGGCATCATTCATGACCTTCTCATGTACTTCAATGCCTTCTCCTATAGCTTCGAGTGGTTTATCTTTGCTTTCAGCATTGGCGTCCTCATCCAAAACAAAAGCCTGGTCCGGCGCACAAGTGCCGCGCATCTCAAAGCAGCTCGTTTCGCTCAGCAGATGCTCGATCAGGAGAGTGCTCGGACCCGATTTTTCCATAATATTTCGCACGAGCTCCGCAATCCCTTAAACGGCATTTTGGGCTTTTTGCAGCTGGTTGTGGAAACGTCTGCTGACTGTCTCGACCTCACCCAAAGGCAGCACCTTGAAAAGGCCAAACATCTCACATTAGGCCTCAAACGCCAGCTCAATACTATTCTTGAGCTCGCCCAGATCCGTGGTGGCAATCCCGAGTTTCGTATCCACATTGTCGATCTGGAACGACTTCACAACGATGTAGAAACTCTTGCTGAGGGACTTTGCATCAATCGAAATGGACTGAATTTTCACTCCCAGTGGAAGTGGGCTGACGATGCACGTCCCTTTATTGGTGATGCGGATAAAGTGGGTGCTATCTTACAAAATCTTATAACCAATGCCTGTAAATTTACCGATCCGCATCGCACCAACAATATCTCACTCCGGGTCACACAAAAAGATTGGGGCCTCGACATTGAGATCAAAGACCAGGGCATCGGCATCAGCTCTGAAAACCATCAAAGAATTTTTGAGCATTTTGTCCAAGTGGCAGACCCTACTCAAAAGCGTTTCGAGGGCTCTGGACTTGGTCTGCCATTGGTTCGAGAGTTTTTGCAGCTCATGCGCGGAAGTATTCAGGTGGAATCCGAGCCTGGCCGTGGGTCCTGCTTTCGACTGCAGATTCCATCGTGTACGCAAGAGCAGATTTCCCCTGTCCCCATAACTAACGGAGAAATTTATCAGGAGACTCTCTCTGACGTCCAAACTATAGCCGCTCACATCCCACGAAGCTCGCCGAGAACTCTGGATATAGGCCGCGAACGGGGCAAAATCCTTGTGATTGATGATCATCGGCTCAACGTTCAGCTGATGGTAGCTCAGCTTCAAACGCGTTCCTATTCGGTACGGTGTGCATACTCGGGCGCTGAAGGTCTCGCCCTCATGCAAGAAGAGACACCCGATGTTGTGCTCCTTGACCTCATCATGCCCGAAATGTCTGGCGAAGAGCTTCTGAAGCGCATGCGCCACGATCCTAATTTGGAAGATATCCCTGTCATCCTCATCACAGGACGCGCCTCGGACGAGGAACGGATCGAAGGTCTCAGCCTCGGAGCTGATGACTATCTGACCAAACCCATTCTGCCCGCTGAGCTGCTTTATCGCGTCGACAATATGCTGCGTCGCCATCAACTTTTGCTTCAGGTGCAGCAGTTGGAGGCTCAGAGCAAGTTTATTCAACTTGGTGAGATGCTCCAGGATTTGAGTCATGAGATGAAAAACATACTCAATACAGCTTCCCAAACCGAAGTTATTCGCGAAAAAGACATTGCCATGGCCCTTGCTGCTGTCTCACTTGAAGAGCAGCACAGGGATCTTCTCATCGCTGGACTTCTAGCACGGCGCCCACATCCTGAAGCTTTGGACCGCATGAATCTCTTACCCTTAGAGTCGACTTCAGAGCACCTCAAAATCAAACGCAGCCTACGTCTGATTCTCGCTGAATGTGAAATGAGTGAAAGCCAGCTTGCTGACCTTTGGACAGCTATCCTGCAAAGGCCCTCCGAAGAAATTTTGTATCTCCACAATCAGCTGCACCTCATTCAGCAGTACCAAACGATCGTTCAAGCTATGAAGCGCTGCCGTGAACTCACCAGCAGCATACTTTCTTTGACACGCTCTCAAGATTCACACGCACACTGTTCCCTCCGCACCGCATGGGAGCAGGTCCAGAGCATGCTGCAGCCACGCCTGCGTAAGCATCGTATACATCTCAGCTCCGAAGTTGAAGATATTGAAGTACCAATGGCACCTCATGCTCTCCTTCAGATCTTGCTGAATCTTTTGCTCAATGCAATCGATGCGGTCCAGAAGCTAGACCCAAGCCAGCGCTGGATAGAAGCCTATAGCGAAGAGCATGGCTCACGCCTAAAATTTTTCATCAGCAATGCTGGTCCCGAAATTCCAGCTGCCATCGCCGAACACATGTTTGAGCGCGGTTTTACCACCAAGGGCAGCAAAGGCAGCGGAGTCGGCCTTTTCATAGCGCGCCGTTTAGCGCGTTCGGCGCAGGGCGAGCTCAGTTTGGATCTAAGCAGTTCACAGCCACGCTTTTGCCTCACTTTTCCCCATGCGGCGAGCCCACGATCTGACCTGGACATCCCAGACAAAGCGAGCTAGAAACAGGCTCCTTGTCAGAGGAGCCAAAGCCTATGCCCCGCACATCAAGTCAAAGCGACTCCAAAACATACTGGACCCCGGAACGCCAAAAGAAATTCCTAGGAGGGCGCCAGCTCATCCTTACCCCTTGGCAAGGGGAGCGTTTGCTACGCACCCTTGGATTAACCAACAAAGATGGCTCGCTATCCGCGGACTCGAGTCGCAAATTTATTCAAATCAACCACATGCTTCAGCTGATCTTGGGGGAAGTTAAGAAATTGGCTGATCAGATCCCCGCGCTTCATGTGGTAGACGCTGGCTGTGGCAATGCCTATCTCAGCTTTTTGGTGTACTGGTACCTGCATGAAATTAAGAAAGTCCCTACAAGTATCCTGGGCGTCGACTTTGAAGCCGAGCGGCTGGCTCGCGCTCAGCAAAGGAGTGAAGAGTTAGGCTATGCCTCTCAGCTGCGCTTTGCCCAAGCAGACCTACGATCTTTTGAATGGCAAAAGACCTACACCGAAACCTTTGGCCCAGCAGCGACAGCGCCTCGCCCCCACCTGTTCTTGGCCCTGCACGCCTGTGATACAGCAACAGATTATGCCCTTGCGGAAGCGATTCGCTGCAAGTCCGATGTGATTGCCGTGGCCCCCTGCTGCCAGGCGGAGCTTGCCCATGCCTGGAAGAGCCTCAGCAGCTATGACTCGCTCGGCCTCAAACCGGTCCTCCAAAATGCGCATTTTCGCCGTGAAGTCGGAGCTGACATGACCGATATGCTGCGTGTCTTGCTTTTGCGGAGTCGAGGCTATGAGGTCACCGCGACGGAATTTGTCCCCAGCGAACACACGCCAAAAAATCGTCTACTCCTCGCTGTTCGCCGAGGCTCGTATCTTCTGGCCGCTCAGCAGGAGTACGAAGCTCTCAAAGCAAGCCTCGGTGGCGTCGCCATCACTTTGGAGCAGCTCTTACCTCCACTGCGTCCCAGTGAGTCGAACGCGTAGCAGTTCGCGCAAAGCTGTACGGACTGGGCCGATGGATTTGCTCCCGACGAGCTTCGGTTCCTTGATCCTCATCCCTCTCAAGACTCGGCATGCTCTATGCAATACCTTGTCCAGGTAAACGTGCTGGACGAGAGGAGCTCAGCCCATGAAGCGAAATTTACGATGGCAAAGTGTCTTGACTCTAGGATCTCTCATGACCGTAGGACTCACTGCGAAGTCAGCCCTGGCAGATGAAGGCAAGGTCAAGGTACTTGCGTCCAGTCAGCCTACCATCCCCGTCGAGCAAGGCGTGGTCCTCCTTGTGGTCGATACCGATCAGGGGCCAAGGCTTTGCACCGGCACCTTTGTCAACGATCATCAGTTACTCACAGCCGCCCACAGTGTGCTTGCAGAACGTGGCGACCATCCCCGAATCTATGTCGCTAAACTTGCGAGTGATCGCAGTCAGCTTGAGATCGAAGCGGCTGCCCTATCCGTCGATATTCATCCCGCTCTCGAGACACAAGAGTCACTCACTCCTGAGAACGATCTTGCCATTGTCAATTTTCCAGTGGGCAGCGCCCCAAGTCAGGCTCGCATCCATGCGCGCTCTCCGCAAAACTCTGAGCCAGTCACACTCATCGGGGTTCAAAAAAACCCAGCTATCGCAGCGGAAGGGTCTGCTCGTGTCGGCGCTTCGACCAGCTGGAGCAAAGGCTCTTGGACCGAAAGTCACACGCAAATAAAAGGCTCTCAGGTCAAAGCTCCAGCCAACCAAGCTGAAGATGGTGTGCTCTATTTGGAAGGGCAAATCGTTGGGGTCATCGCTCAGACTCAGATGAGTCCGCAGCGGGGATTATCGACCCAGGACTTCGTTGATCTGCACAGTGAAGAAAATCGCCGCTTTCTTGAGGAGCGACTCGATTGAGGTTTTTCACAGCTGCGATTTTCGAATCGCAGCTCGTTCGCACATTCTCCGCACGCGTCTCTTATTGAATCGCAATGATTTCAAAGCTACGAGGCCCACGCCCGGTTTTCAAGGTAAAACTATCGCCGACGTGCTTATGGAGCAATGCCTTCCCAACAGGAGCATGCGGCGTGATAGTCATCACGACTTTATCACCTTCCTGCAGCTTATAGCCTGCGCCAACAGCTAGCAAAAAGTACCAGGCCTCTTCACCCTCTTGCTC
>CANGNB010000245.1 GCA_947454545.1 Oligoflexaceae bacterium | reverse complement strand
GAGCGTGAAGCCTATGACGCTCTGAGAGGTGAAGCGGTCGCTAAGCTCGCGGCTCTCCCTGAAGGAAACGCGCAGACCGAAGCTCAGCAAAAGATCCAGATTCTTGCAGCCTTGACGCGGCTGCGACAAGCGGCTTGTCATAGGGAGCTTATCGACTCTGAGTGGCAAGGTGCGTCGAGCAAAATTGAATTTTTGCGTGAGCAGCTGAGCCAGCTCCGAGAAGCCGGGCATGCGGTTTTGATATTCAGTCAGTTCACTCGCTTTTTGGGTAAAATTGAAGAGGCTCTCATAGGTGACGGGGCTAAGGTTTTGTACCTCGATGGTCAAACCCCACCCTTAAAGCGAAAGGAGCTCGTCGATCGCTTTCAGAGTGGGGAAGGGGATGTCTTTCTGATTTCGCTCAAAGCAGGGGGAACGGGTCTCAACCTAACCCGAGCCTCTTATGTCTTTCATATGGATCCTTGGTGGAATCCCGCTGTTGAAAATCAGGCGACGGATCGTGCCTATCGCATGGGGCAAAAACGGGCTGTGACCGTGTATAAACTCAGGGCAAAAGAGACGATCGAGGAAGTGATTCATGCCGTCCATGGCGAAAAGCGGGAACTTATGGAAGGGCTTCTTGAGGGCCGAGATCCAGGAGCAGCTTGGTCTTGGGACGTGCTTTGGGATATGCTTACGCAAAAAGGCAACCCTAAAAAGAGTTGCCCATCGTTACGGGATCGAGAAACGAGCACTGAAGTTCGGATCTAGTTCCAGCTTTTGTTGGCCTTGCTGCGACCGACTGGGGCCATCGAGAGCTGCGATGCTTCAATCCAACCACGGTTGATGACGTGCGCCCAATTGCCTTCGATCTTCACGAGGACAGGATCTCCCTGTTGCAGAGATCCAAGATTTTGACCTGCTGCGTCTGGCTTATCTTTCATAGATGCTGCTGATGCACTGACGTAATAAACCCGAGCGTCTCCAGGGGCTGCTTCAGCTATCGGGGCTGCGGGGGGCATAGCATTGGGAACGCTGTCTGATCCAGCCGGTGCACTTGCTGTGTCAGCAACCGGAGTCGCAAGGCTCGAGGCAGCGCTGGCATCGCCAGCTGGAGGAAGTCCACCAGGGGTCGATCCTTCTGCGCCAGTAGGAGTTTCTGCTCCAGGAACGGCACCAAGAAGTTCCGGAGGAATTTCTGCTCCGGTAGCATCTGCAGGCGGCGTCGTCGCAGCATCGGCTGCGGCATCCGCTGGTGTTGGGAGATTCGTTTCCGCTCCTTCAGGAGCTGCGGCAGCATCCACAGCATTCGCATTCTCTTCGCCTGCAGCTGCTGTGGCAACTTCGGGAGGAGTCTCTCCCTGCGAAAACGAACATGCGGTGAGCTGCAGTGCCGCAAGGTAACCCAAAGAGAGCCACAGGGCGCGCGGTGAACATGTCATAGGCTAGTCCTTTCCCGTAAACTTAAAGCTCTGTTCTCAGAGATTGGAAGAGAGCTCGGTCGATTCTTCCTTGGTGTTAAGAGTCTCCTCGTAAGATACTGAATCTATTGATTTAGGTGAGTTCTTGACGGGCTTGGGTCTCGCCCTAGCAAAGAGGGATTCTTTTTTTTTTCTGACAATTTCTTTTTTGGCTGTAGCTCAAGGGGAGCTTTTCTTCTATGACATATGGGGTGCTTAGCTAAGAAAGGGGAGTCGCAATGAGTCAATCAGCCTGGGGAGATCAAGAGACCCAGTACTTCTACTCGCTGACTCCCGATCGAGTCCTGGACGCCGTCGAACGATCACTCGGCGTCCGCTGCACGGGACGTAGCCTTGCTCATGCCAGCATGGAAAATCGCGTCTACGAACTCGAGCTCGATTTGGGTGATGAGGCGCGACCTAAAAATAAATTTGACCGCGAGCTTATCGTTAAATTTTATCGACCCGGTCGCTGGAGTTTGGAGCAGATTCTTGAAGAGCACAGCTTTTTGCATGCTCTCCAAGAGGACGAGATTCCCGTCGTAGCTCCTAAGTTATTTTTAGACGGAAAAAGCGTACACCGACTTCAAGACGTTGCCATTTACTATGCAGTCTTTCCCAAAGTAGGAGGCCGATCGCCTCAGGAACTGACGCGCCCCGATCTCGAACATATTGGTCGTCTCCTTGCACGCATGCACAATGTGGGTGCTCAGCGAAAAGTCGCGCATCGATTGACTCTGAGTCCCGAACTCTATCTCAATAAGAGCCTGGCCTATCTGCGCGAACAGAAGCTTATTCCTGAGCACCTCGTTGGCGGATTTCAGGAGTTTGCCGATCGTATCGGACCGCGTGCCGAGCAAGATTTCAAAGATGTGCCTTTGCTTCAGATTCATGGAGACTGTCACCTAGGCAATCTCCTGCAGTACGGAGAGCAGTTTTGCTGGGTCGATTTTGATGACAGTGTGAGGGGGCCTGCCGTCCAGGATATCTGGCTCTTGCTTCCTGGACGGGATGCTCATGCTAAGCATATGCTGCACTATCTTTTGCGAGCCTACGAGCAGATGCGGCCTTTCCCTTGGGAAAGCTTGCGGCTCATTGAAAGCCTTCGCGCTTTGCGGCTGCTTCACTTTGCTTCCTGGATAGGACATCGTCGCGATGATCCCGCATTTGTACGAGCGTTTCCCGATTACGGAACAGAGCGTTACTGGCAGCAACTGCTCTACGATTTAAAAGAGCAAGAGCACTACATCCTGCAAGAGTCAAACTTCTGGCTATGAAAGATTTTGTTGTTGCCTGAGGGGCTTGCCCCTCAGACCTTTCCTTTTCAGCCGGTATTGCGAAGACCGCTGGCGATCGCGTTGATGGTGACTAGGAGGCGATCGATGTGGGTTTCATGTGAGCCTCCCTTGTCTCTTTCGCTCCGCCATGCAAGCAGCTGTTGAATCTGCAGCTCGTGCAAAAGCCGTAAACCGCTTTCCCGCAAAGCGATAGTCTTGATCACATGCGGACGTCGCTCATCTATCGAAGCCCCGAAAACCTTGATTAGCATGGCGCGTGTGAGATCGTACTCAGCGAGTATAGGCTGCATGAAACGCTGTCTGAGTTCAGGGTCTTTCACGAGAGAAGCATACCAGCCCATAATTTCAGGACTGGCTGAGGCGACCGTAGTCTCAACGTTATAGAGAACATAGTTCAAGAGTTTAAGGTCGGGCAGACGACGTCGCATCAGTTCAAAGCTCTGAGGGTCTTCAACACTCAGACGGTGAAGCGCCGTGCCAACCCCATACCAACTCGGGAGATAAAAGCGTGACTGGTTCCAGCTAAAGACCCAGGGAATCGCTCGCAAATCATCCAACGAAGCTTGCCCTGTACGCTTAGGAGGACGGCTGCCGATCCTTGCGTGTTCGAGAATATCGATAGGTGTTGCTTCCCTATAAAAGGCTAGAAAGGAGCTGTCGCGAATCAGATTTTGATAGGTGTTTTGGCTGATATCGCTCAGACGCTCGAAGAGCTCAAGGCTCGCTATGTCTTCATCCTGACTCGATTTCTCCCGCAGCGTTTCACGACTGACACTGGCCAGGAGCAGTTCAATGTTATATACGGCCGTCGCAAAGTTTGCATATTTACGCGCGATCGTCTCGCCCTGTTCGGTCATGCGAAGGGTTCCCCGCAAGGTCCCCTGAGGGAGAGCTTCTAAAAATCTGTGAATGGGTCCGGCCCCTCGGCTGACTGTCCCGCCACGGCCATGGAAAAAACAGAGATCGATACCAAAACGATCCGCGACCTCTGTCATCGCCTTTTGGGCTCTATAAAGATGCCATTGGCTAGCAAAGACGCCTCCATCTTTGGCGCTGTCGCTATAGCCAACCATAACTTCTTGCATGGCCTTCGCCCGGCCGCGCGCTTTTGCCTGAAAGGCAAGGCTGGCCTGCGTGATCGGATGCTGTAAAAAAGCTTCCAGAATGGTGGCGCTGTCGGCGAGATCATCGATAGTTTCAAATAAGGGGACCACAGGCAGCGGACAGTACAGCTGCTCTCCGCTCTGACGAAGGATACCGGCTTCTCTCGCGAGCAGATAAACGGTGAACAGATCACCTGTATGATGGGTCATGCTTACAATGAGAGAACCAATGCCCTCAGTCCCATAGAGGTCGATATACTTGCAGACCACGCGATAGCTATTCAAAACCGCATGAGCTTCGCCCTCGAAGGTGGACCCAGGCAGAGTCAGTGGACGCTTGACCTTGAGCTCCTCCAGCAGGAAGCTGTCTTTGCGCTCCTGAGACCATTGCGCGTAATGGACCCCATCGGGGATTCCAGAAAGTGCGAGGAGCTGACTCATGGCTCGATCATGAAAGACAGAATTTTGACGAATATCAAGCCGAGCCGAATGAAAGCCAAAGCTTTGTAAGGTTCGCACGGCCGTTTTTAATTCTCCGCGGGCGAGGCGACCCGCTCCTATGGCCAAGAGGGCATCATGTAAAATTCCCAAATCGGCCAAGAGCTCGTCGGGCGAGCGGTAGCAAGCGTCATGGAGGGCAAGTTGGGTGGCGTGATCGCGAATCACCTCGATCGGCAGGCGCTCGATCATGAGGGACACAAGCATGCGCCAGGGCTCACCGGGATTGCGTGATTCTGCTGCCCGAACCAGTTCGGGGTAGCTTAGTCGATAGGACGCAATTTTATCGAGGAGAACAGAAGGAGCCTTTTGGTTCTGATCAGAAAGGCTGAGCTTTTTGGCTAAATCGAGCAGACGATGCCGCAGAATAATCAGAGCGTTCAGACGGAGTGAAGCGAGAGTCTCTTCTGTGATCTCCGCAGTGACCAGCGGGTGTCCATCGCGATCACCGCCGACCCAAGTGCCCAGGCGAAAACGCGGATATTCTCCAGCCATAAAGGAGGGACGGGTCTCGAAGCCTGTTTGGTCCCAAGCTGTTTCAAAACGCCTATCGAGCCAGGGAAGAATCTCAGGGAACACATTTTTCAGATAGTGGAGGATATTGCGGCGTTCCGCGGCAACATCAGGCCGCTGCTGATAGATTTCTCCAGTACGCCAAAGGCGTTCCAAAACCGCTTTGATATCCCGTTTGAGCCATTCTTGCTCGATCGGAGACCACATCTGATTCTCGCGTTTCACGAGCAGCAGATAAAGCTCTCTATGGTGTTCGAGGACAGTAGCTCGCTTGGCTTCGGTAGGGTGGGCTGTCAGGACGGGCTCAACTTCGAGCGAGCTAAGGGCTGCTTTTATTGTGGTCTCATCTAAGCCTTGTTGACGTAATTCCTGGAGAGCCCATGGCCAGAGTCCAGACTCCGCTTCCAATTGCCCGGCAGCCTGCTGCTCGCGACGGTGTTGGATATTGGTATTCTCTTCAATCATGTTTAAGAGCTGAAACGAAATCGAGAGCAGCTGCACCAGGGCCAAGTCCGTGGGAACAGTTGTTCCAGGCTTAGAGGGCTGGCTCGAAAGCCAGGGAACCCTTGCTGCAAGCTCAGAATAGCCAAGCTCTTGAAGCACTTCGCTGAGACACTGCATGATAAACTGGAGGTCACGATCGAATTTTTGTCTTTGTATGGCCGCCACGACACCTATCCTCGGCTAGCAAACGCTTGATCCCTTCAGGATTTTGGGAAAGTATACGCTTGTGCTCAGAGCTGACAAGGGTAGCCTTGGTAAAAAAATGGGGGCATACCGTGAGGTAGGTTTTGGGGGAGAGCCTCTCAGGCGAGAGGCTTTGAGCTAGCCTCAGGCGGCTGTGTACTGAGCCGCTCCGATGATTGTATTCTGCAAGGGAAGCGCAATGTGAAACTCAAAGCGTCGATGGCCTGAGATCGGGCCCTCGGTAGTGAGTTTGATATCGATCTCGCCCTTCAGCTTTTGCACACAGGCCTTGACGGCATCCATGCCGACGCCACGTCCAGAAATTTCAGTGACCACTCGCGCACTGGAGACTCCAGGATGAAAGATAGCATGAGCGACTTCTTGCATTGTGGCGTCTTCTTCCAAAAGACCTCTCTCCATAGCTCTTCGTTTGAGAACAGGGATGTTGAGACCTCGGCCGTTGTCACGGTAGATGAGTTTTGTCTGCAGCTCAGTATGCTGGAGCTCTAGGATAATCATGCCTTCATCGCCCTGGATGAAGCCATGATCGAGGCT
>CANGNB010000244.1 GCA_947454545.1 Oligoflexaceae bacterium | reverse complement strand
CGGAGCGGATATCAAACTTTTCGGGGGAGGCGGAGGGACTATACTTCCGTCCGAGATTGAGGAGTTGCATCGATATGGTATAGCAAGGATCTATTCGCCCGACGATGGTCGCGCGATGGGGCTGCAGGGCATGATCAACCATCTCCTCAGTCTCTGTGATTTCGCGACGCAAGCTCCCCCGCTTGATACTTGGTTGGCTCGGTTGCCTGCGCAGGATCCCATGGCGATTGCTCGGATCATTTCTGTTGCAGAAAATTTTGAAGCGTATCGCGACGAGCTTCGCCAGCGTCTTGAAGACGTGCGGGGACCAAAGAAGATACCTGTTCTGGGGGTGACAGGAACAGGTGGGGCAGGGAAGTCCTCGCTGGTCGATGAACTGGTGCGACGCTTTCTTCGAAGCAATCCCGAAAAAACCTTGGCCATTATTTCCGTCGATCCTTCTAAACGAAAGTCGGGAGGGGCTTTACTGGGCGATAGGATTCGCATGAATGCGATTCATCACCCACGTGTCTATATGCGATCACTTGCGACACGCCAATCTAATTTGGCTCTGAGTCGTTACGTTCAAGATTCTATCGATGTCTGCAAAGCAGCAGGATACGATCTCATTATTGTTGAGACATCTGGAATCGGGCAGTCTGATACTGAGATCATCGAACATTCCGATGTCTCACTCTATGTCATGACCTCCGAATACGGAGCCGCGACGCAGCTTGAAAAAATCGACATGCTTGATTTCGCTGATGTGATTGCAATCAATAAGTTCGACAAGCGAGGATCTTTGGATGCCTTGCGCGATGTGCGTAAGCAGTATCGTCGGAATCATAATATGTGGGACGGAGTGGATGATGACCTGCCAGTGATCGGGACGATAGCATCTCAGTTCAACGATCAGGGGATGAATCTCCTCTTCAATCTTCTTATGCAAACCTTGAGGACAAAGACCAAGATGAGTATTGCGGGCCTAGAGTCAGCAGACCTTGGTCAGGCACAGCAACGTTTTATCCTCCCTCCTGATCGAGTTCGCTATCTTGCAGAGATAGTCGAGAGTCACGAAGCCTATAAGACCTACACACGAAAGCAGGTTTCTTTGGCGCGTCAGCTGAATCAGGTTTTAGGAACTGTCTTGAGTTTGCGAGCTCAAGGAAAGTCAGGAGACAAGGCCGGAATCGATAACGAGCTTTTGTCATTTGAAACCCAGATTGTGTCGAATCCTTCCGATTCGGAAGTCGTTTCGACACTCATCAAACATTATAATGAATTGCAGCTCCATCTCGATCACGCAGCGCGTCAGGTATTGGCGGATTGGAAAGCTACAGTTGAGCGCTACAAACAGCCGAACTATATCTTTCAAGTGAGGGATAAGGTGATCGAGCAGAGTCTTTTTACAGAGTCTCTTTCGCGCCTCAAAATTCCCAAAGTTGCCCTGCCTAAATTTCATGATTGGGGTGATATTTTAAACTGGATTCTCTGTGAAAACGTGCCGGGTGAGTTCCCCTTCACCAGTGGTGTTTTTCCTCTTAAGAGAGATGGTGAAGATCCGGCTCGTATGTTCGCTGGAGAAGGAGGGCCGGAACGTACGAATAAGCGTTTTCACTATGTTTCGAGCGGTATGCCTGCTAAGCGCCTTTCGACAGCTTTCGATTCGGTGACTCTGTATGGAGAAGATCCAGATTTTCGGCCTGATATTTATGGCAAAATCGGGAATTCAGGCGTCAGTGTCGCAACCCTTGATGATGCGAAAAAGCTCTATTCTGGATTCAATCTGGCCCATGCCAGCACTTCGGTCTCCATGACGATCAATGGTCCGGCTCCTATAGTACTCGCATTTTTCCTTAATGCTGCTATCGATCAGCAATGCGAGATTTATATCCGTACCAATGGTTTGGAGGCAAAGGTTCGCCAGGAGATTGAAGCCTTGTACCGTAAGAACCAGCAAGCCCTGCCTCAGTATCAAGGAGCTTTGCCCGATGGTAATGATGGTCTTGGTCTTATGCTGCTGGGTGTTACTGGCGATCAAGTGCTTGAGCCGGAAGTCTACGAGCGAATAAAAGCGGCGACGCTCTCGCAAGTGCGAGGGACTGTTCAAGCGGATATTCTCAAAGAAGATCAAGCGCAAAACACCTGTATATTCTCGACCGAATTCGCATTGCGCATGATGGGAGATATCCAAGAGTATTTCATCGATAGAAAGGTCCGTAATTTCTATTCGGTTTCTATCTCTGGCTATCACATTGCTGAAGCGGGAGCGAATCCCATCACACAATTGGCCTTCACTCTGGCCAACGGCTTTACCTATGTGGAGACGTACCTTGCTCGATCGATGTCTATCGATGATTTTGCGCCTAATCTTTCGTTCTTTTTCTCCAATGGTACAGATCCTGAGTACTCGGTGATCGGGCGCGTCGCGCGACGGATTTGGGCTAAAGCTATGAAGTACCGCTACGGAGGTAACGACCGATCGCAGAAGTTGAAGTATCATATTCAAACTTCAGGTCGCAGTCTCCATGCTC
The DNA here is from genome assembly GCA_947454545.1 of Oligoflexaceae bacterium. Lineage (GTDB taxonomy): Bacteria > Bdellovibrionota_B > Oligoflexia > Oligoflexales > Oligoflexaceae > Oligoflexus. The sequence goes on along the minus strand of CANGNB010000244.1, from coordinate 3,605 downwards.
AGGAGATTGCATTCAATGACATTAGGACGACATTGCAGGCCCTCTATGCTATCTATGACAATTGCAACTCCCTGCACACCAATGCCTATGATGAAGCTATCACAACCCCCACGGAAGAGTCTGTGCGGCGTGCTATGGCTATTCAGCTGATTATCAATAAAGAGCTTGGATTGGCGAAAAATGAAAACCCTCTTCAGGGCTCTTTTATCATCGAAGAGCTGACCGATCTTGTCGAAGAAGCAGTCATGCATGAGTTTCGATCGATCTCAGAAAGAGGTGGTGTGCTTGGTGCCATGGAACGGATGTATCAAAGATCTAAAATTCAAGAGGAATCTTTGTATTACGAGTCTTTGAAACATACAGGCCAATTACCCATCATTGGTGTGAATAGCTTTTTGGGTAAAGATGGTTCGCCTACGGTCATACCAGGCGAAGTCATTCGTTCGACTGCAGAAGAAAAAGAATTTGCGATCCAATCCTGTCGAGCTTTCATGGATCGTAACCGTATCCACGCAGAAGCTGCTCTTGCAGATCTTCGGCAAACAGCTTTGGCAGGAAAAAATATTTTTGAATGCCTTATGAGAACCGCAAAAATCTGTAGCCTTGGGCAAATCTCTCAAGCGCTCTACGAAGTCGGGGGGCAGTATCGCCGGAATATGTGAGGCTTTGAGGAAATTGCAAAATATTACTTTTTTCCTTTAGATTTCATGTTCATCCAGAGTTTTCTGTACATCATGTACAGAAAACTTTTTTTTCTATAGAACTAGCCCTTGTTCCCCGCCATGAAAATCGGTACCGTGATCAAGATGCCTCCAGAAAAAAAAGTTGACGAGAACCCAGCCTAGTCATGGACAATGTCTGGTGTTGTATCTTTATGGTCTGACTGATGATACTTCGCGAAAGGGAGGAGTCCTATGCGTCCGTCCAAAGCCCAGATCATCACCTTTGCTAATATCAAAGGTGGGGTTGGTAAAACGACAGCAGTTACAAACATCGCTTATTTGCTGGGTGTAGAATTTGGTAAGAAAGTTCTCGTCATCGACGCTGATGATCAGGGAAATGCAACTAAGGCCTTGGGTGTTCGCGATCGCTTCGATCGGCGCGAAGAGACACTGTGGGCAGCATTAAGCCGTAAGCTAAGCTTCGATCAAGTTATGGTCGAGAGTGCTTTTGCGAACATTTGGGTGATTTCCTCTACCAAAGAACTCAAAAATGCTCAGACTGAGTTTGGGCGCTCAGCACGTGGATTGAAGTTGTTCAAACACCTCCTTAAAGGTGCAACTAATCAATTTGACTACATTTTAATCGACACGAAGCCTCAGGTGAATATCTTGCTGCAGGCGGCTCTCGCGGCCTCTCACTGGTATCTCATTCCAAGTTTTCCTGAGCCTGATAGCTACGATGGATTCTTGGATCTTGTCAGTGAATGCGAAGAGATCTGTGATGAAGAGAACGATCAGCTGAAGTGCTTGGGCGTGATGTTGAGCTGTGTGAAAAAAATCCCGGCTCATGAGTCTTACATCAAATTCATTGGCAAACATTTGAAGCAGGCTCGCGTTCAACTCTTGAAGCCAGGCATTCGTGTTTCCAATGCTGTGGCAACGGGTAGCCTGCACAGTTGTCCGGCCGTTTCGCTGGCGAGCGCCCATTCGGTGAAAGAAGACTATCGAAAACTTACCAAATCTCTCATGAAAGCTGTTGAAGCTGGTGCCAAAGCACCTCGTCCTGATCTTCCCAGACTTGGCGTCGTGAAGGACAATCTTGCTCAGGGTCACGAAGAAGACTTACTGATCGAAGATGGAATTCAGGAAATCAATCTGTTGTAAGATCCGCAGCTATTCATTCCATGGAAGGAGGGAGTTAAGGTATGGCTTCGACGATGCGTGAGACAGCCAAGAAAAACCTGGAAAAGATGGTCAAGGGTGCCGCACGTGAGGTTACAACTTCGCGTCCTGGAGCAAGCGCACAGGCTCGCCCGGCTGCTGCCAGCAGCGAGCAATCGAACCGTGCAGTTTCGAAAGCTGTCTATCAACAGCTCTTGGAGCAGATTGAAAAGCACGGTAAGACGATCCAAAAAGTACCTGTAGAGAGTATTCGTCTTCATGAGAATATTCGGGAAAGCTATCAGGCCGAAGCTCTTCAGGTCTTGGCAGCTTCTATGGAAAAAGATGGGCTCATTCAGTATCCGACTCTATGCCTCAAAGATGAGGGAAGTGAACCAGCTTTTGTTTGCAAAAATGGTCATCGGCGGATTTTGGCAGCCAAGCAGTTGGGTTGGAAGACTATCGAATGTGTGATCTTGCCTTTTGCCTCCGCACGCGACGAGCTCTATCACACGATCGCAGCCAATTTGCGTGAAGATGTATTCTATCTGGATCTTGCAGCAGCCTATCAGCAGGCCGTGCGCTTAGGAGAGACAGATCAAGCCATTGCGGACAGGGTTGGCGTGAATATGCGCACTGTGACCTGGTATCGCCGTCTCACTAAGATGTCTCCTGAATGTCAAAGTCTCTGCCGACAGCATGCAGAGCTTTTCAACGCAACATGGGCTGTGAAGTTGGCTCGACAGGGTGAGCTGCCTCCTCCTGCTCAACTCTTGAAACAGATGCAAGCTCTTCTTGCTCGTCACCAGGCCTTGGCTTCAGGACAGCGAGAAGGCGAAGGGGTGCCAGAATTAAGCAAAGAGCAAAAGTTGCAGGCACGGGAACAGCTCAAGCAGATGTTTAGTAGCGAAAGTGGAGCGGTTCAGGTCCAATTCGCCTGGAACCTTTTGCACCAGTTGACTCAAGCTGGACTGGTCACCGGTAAGCAGCTCGAACGCATTCGCAAGCAGTATGCTCCGGGTGCCAGTAAGAGCAACTCCAAGAAAAAACGTGGCGAAGCAGCTCCTTTGAGTTAGGCTTGTTCTCGTGAGACTGAGAGTTTATTCTCCCCGCTCGATAACCGTGCTTTTGGCACTGCGAGCGGGGTTTTTTTATGCCAGAGTTACCTGAGGTCGAATGTCTGACACGAGCGGTTCGCTCCGTAATCCTCGGCAAGCGTCTGCAGTGGGCGCGGTTCTATCGTGCAGATTTGCGGTGGCCGATTCCTGTGGAGGAATTTCAGGAGCGCATTGTCGGTCACACTGTCGTAAATGTGGATCGTCGCTCTAAGTACATGGTGATCACAACAGACTCGGGTCACGCCATCATCCACCTTGGCATGAGTGGCAATATACTGCTGAGCGACAAGGGAGAACCTGAGTGGAAGCACACGCATGCGACGTGGGCAGTCGAGACTAGCGAAGGCATGCGATATCTTCATTTTGTCGATCCCCGTAGATTTGGGAGTGTTCTCTGTTGTGCTGTAGATCAATTGTCTGAGCACAAACTTATGCGCGATTTAGGCCCAGAGCCTTTGCTCTCGAATGATTTGGCTGAGCATCTTTGGGCCAAGAGTCGGAACAGGACAGCGCCGATAAAGACCTTTCTTATGGATGCCCACAATGTTGTGGGAGTCGGAAATATCTACGCAAACGAAGCCCTCTTCCGCGCTCGTATCAAGCCAACACGAAAGGCTGGTTCAGTAAAGCGTGGAGAATGGGATCTGCTCGCCTCAGCTGTATG
>CANGNB010000243.1 GCA_947454545.1 Oligoflexaceae bacterium | reverse complement strand
CGCAGTTCATGGTGGAGGTCGTGAACCATCTCGCCCATGCTGGCCATTTTTTGGCTTAGGGAATAGCGCTTTTGAGTCTCTTCTATGATCAATGTTCGCCAGGCCTGTTCTCGTTTAAGCATACGAATCAGCTCAAGCTGCTGAGCAGCCTGGTGTGCAAGAATCTTCAAGGCACGCTGCTGTGAAGGGCTTAAAGTCCTGGCTTTGGAGTCCAAGACACAAAGGGTACCTAAAGCTTCTTGACGCGGTGTAAGCAAAGGCATACCCGCATAAAACCGCACATTGGGCTCATGCTGCACGAGGGGATTGTCGGCAAATCGAGGGTCACTGTGAGCATCTTCGACCACAAAGATCTCAGATTGTAAGATAGCGTGACCGCAAAAAGAGATATCGCGACTTGTCGAGCGGATGCCAAGTCCGACGGAAGCTTTGAAGAACTGACGATTCTCATCGATGAGACTAATAGCTGAGAGAGGTACTTCACACAGCTCAGCCGCCAGCTCTGCAAGTTCATCAAGAGCCTGCACATGGGACTCGTCAAGAATTTCCAACTCACTCAGGGCTGCAAGACGTTGAGCTTCATTGTCTGGTTTCCCTGGTGTTTGCATAGTGGCCGCTTCCTCACTTCTTTGGGGACGAACCCTTAAAGCTCGCGTATGCTTGTTCGGAAAGAACGGGGCAAGCTTTACCGCCGTTCAAGAAAAGCTCTAGGTTGGGCACTTATGCATAAGAGTTACGCAAAGATAGCAGCGTTTTTTACCTTAATTTATGGCTTTGGAGGACCTCGATGAGCGAGGACCGCCCCTTGCGCGCCTTTACATTCATGCTCTGTGCTCAGCTTTGCTTTAGCCTCAACATTCTGATGCTTCGCCTGTGCGAAAGGGCCGAAAGGCTAGCAAGAGATCCTCACTATCACCTGCCCCATTGGGAAGCGATGGTGGCTCGTTCGCTTTTGCTCTTAAGCTGGTGTCTCCTGATTCTCAATCGAACGAAACCTCGTGCCCTAGAGAGGCGAGAAGAGTTTTGGCTCTGGGCCAGAGGCATAGCAGGCGTTCTTAGTCTTTCCGCCTACTACTATGGCGTCCTGCACATACCACTTGGAATGGCCTCACTCTTTTCAAACTCGAGCCCCCTCTACGTGACTCTCTTAGCTCTGCTCTTTAGTGGAGAGACCCTGAACCGTTGGGGTATTTACGCTCTGATAGGGGGTTTTATAGGGGTCAGCTTAGTCGTGCTCGGAGGCTTTCACGGTCTCAGTCATGTACCAGGAACAGCCCTGCTGATCGCGGGACTCAGTGGCCCTCTTTCTGCAACAGCTTACTTTTCGATTCGTCAGCTTAAGCAGGTCAGTACCGCTCAGGTGATGCTGAGTCTCGGCTTAGGTGGGTCCATCCTCTCTCTTCTCGTCATTGCCTTCAAGGGTCCCCAATTTCCTCAAAGCCCCTCGGCACTCTCTTGGCTTTTTCTTTCAGCCCTCCCGGCTATCGCAGCCCAAGAATGCTTGACACGCTCCTTTCGCAATGGCCCCGCAGCTCAGGTCGCTCCTCTTCAGTACACTGGCCCGCTGTTTTCCACCCTGCTGGCCAGTCTTTTTCTCGAAGAATCCTTACCGCTTCTCGCCATTGTAGGCATCATCTGTGTGCTCGTCTGTGGCTGCGCTATTCCTCTATGGCAAGCCAAAAAGCAGCCGTCCTGAGGCAAAGGTATCCCTCAAGGCTCGCTGATCTGAGTAAAATGCTTTTGGACCAATTGCTGCGCATAAGCAGCTGTATTTTCGACAGCCTCAAAATCCATGAGACCGCCGATCCAGTAGGTCGCTCGCTGGCCCTGTAGGGCTTCTAGCTGCGAGTAGAACCCAGCCCTCAGGTCATCTTCAGAAACGTGAGGGAAGTACGACCATTCGATTCTCTTGAGAACAGGACCAAGCTGGGCCCCAAGCTCCTTGAGATCCTGACGCAATATCTCGGTACCCTGATCCAAAGAATCTTCGCTGCGAAGGGTTTGTACGCTGAGCCAGACGTTCGGCAGCTCGGCTCTGTTGAGCAATGCAGTCACATGGCCTCGGCGCGAAGGCTGGGCCTGTTGAGCCTGGAGCACCAGACTGCCAGCAGCATAGGGTACTGCATCTGCCTCAAAGAGATGAACGAGAAAGCGATAGGTCTTCACCTTTTGCAGCAGATTGAGTTCCCTAGCAGTCGTATCGAGAAAGGCCAAGGTCGCCCGTGCCTCGGTCGAAATCAGCAGGGCATCATAGGTCTCTCGGCCTTGCGCTGTAATCACTTCAATCTGGGTTCTGCCATCCATGTCTTTGCGTTCGATTTGCCTAACGGCTTGACCTAGACGCACATCGGGGAGATGTTCTCCCACCTTTTCCCACAGCTTTTGATAGCCCTGGGGAGCTCGCCGCAGACCACCCTCCGCCTTTTGCCCTAGGGGCAAAAAAGCACTCAAAAGATCGCTCAGCTGAAAGTCCACACTGACAAGCATGAGCTTAAGCACATAGAGTGCGGGCACTTCTTCGTAGTAACCATAGCCGCAGGCCACCCAAAAAGGACGAAACGCCTCCGCAAACACCTCGATGTGATAAGTTTCGACAAAGCGCGAAAAAGGCAAGTAGAGATCAGGATCTCGTACCTCTGCAAATGCCCCTATCTCGCGTAAGGACGCAAACTTTTTTTGCACCTTTTGCCAATGATAGTAGCCTAAGGCCACAGCCAGCGGCGAATGCTTATGGAGCAGCGAACGGGTGAGACTGACTTGGGCTCCACCTTCATACTGAACCAGGAAAAGAGCCTCTTCAGGCTCGAAAGCAAGCTGATACTCCTGAGCAAAGGCATCGACAGTCTTATAACCATTTCCGGCCCAAAAAGCTCCCATTTCATAGACAGTGCCGGAGTGTTCGACGGAATACACTTTTCCTCCGACCTTAGCCTCCTTCTCATAAACAGTCACATGGGGATAACCCAGCCTTTGTAAGGTCGCAGCTGCTGTTAAGCCCGAGGCTCCAGCTCCGATGATCGCAATGCGCGTCTCGCGATTCCACTCCTCTTGCGCTTGCAAAATCCGGCTGAATGCTAAGCATGACATCACTAGTATTATGACCCATCGCATACAGACCCCTTTCTTGCCACTTTGGCAAAAACCATTCACAATTCGGTCTAACACGATTGCCTAAGCCTCTCAATGAACTTCCGAAATGAACTCAACCAAGCCTAAGAGCGCACTCATCTCCATGATATAACAAAGGATTTAGCCCTCCTTAGGATCCCCCCCTCAAGATCACCCATTCCGCTCCGAAACTCCCTCTGAGGCCGTCTGCTAGCTTTCAGCTCACAGACCCCTCGAGTCCCTTTGCGGTAAAGGAGAGCGCCATGCGATGGATTTCCTACATCCTATTGCTTATGCCTGTAGTACTGGCTGCCGCTTCGTCACAAGGAGCTGAGCAGCTGCTGCCTTTTCCCGGGACCAGTTTTGCCGATGCTCGCGAGGAAAACATCGAAGATTTTCAAAGCAATGTTGTTATCCCTTGGTTTCAAAAGGGGGATTATTTCCGTTTCACGAGTCCCATTCCGTACGAAGGTCATCGCATTCGCCTACGTGGCGTGCGCTTCATGCGCGACGATGCTAAGGCTTCAGTCCTCATACTCCATGGTTTTGGCGAGCGTTTTGAAAAGTATATGGAAACGAGTTACGACTTCTATCATGCGGGCCTCAACGTCTATCTCTACGATATGAGAGGCCATGGCGTGTCCGATCGTGTAGGACCCGATCCTCAGCAGGTTGAAGTTGATGAATTTACCTATTACCCTGAAGATCTCAAAGCTTTCGTTGACACCATAGTCGAACCCGAAGCCAAGGGTAAACCCATCTTTATTTTCGGACACTCGATGGGTGGTGCTGTGGCAACACTCTACGCCCAGAAGTATCCTGGCAAAGTGCGGGCACTCGTTCTCACTGCGCCCATGCTTCGGATGCTCTCGCCCCTCCCTCTTGGGCTCTCCCAAAAGGTATCGGAATTCGTATCATTGCTGGGCTTTGGCCACACCTATGCCCCAGGTCAAAAGCCGCCTTCTAAGAGCTATTGGGTCTTTGAACGGGCGGGTACAAGTTCCTATGGGCGCTGGAAGGTTTACCGAGACTTCATGCTTATTCCCGAGATCGAAGCCCATTCGAACGGAGGCGGAACCTTCCATTGGCTGGGCAAAGCGCTCGCGACCATCATCCCCATGACGCACGAGCACTTTCCTCCAAGCGTGCACATACCGATCCTGATGTTCCAAGGTCAAAAGGACAATTGGGTGGATATCTCAGGGCAGACCGATTTTTGTAAGATGGCTCCGAACTGTCGCCTGATCAACTACCCTGAAGGCAAGCATGAGCTTTTTATGGAAAAAGACACGATTCGTATCCCTTATCTCGGACTGATCTTCGCCTATATGAACGAAAAGATGAGCTTGGGAGCTGAAGCACACTAAGGCTTGCTATCACAGAAGGATCAAAAGACTTTGCCCATGGAGAGTACCTCGGACATCAAAAGTGCCCCTCTCAAACTCGGCTACTACTGCAGCTCGGGTATGATCAAGAGCTGTTTGCGCCAGGTGATCTTTGAGCTTGGAGCCCTTGGCTTTGATATCAAAGACAAGGCTGATATCACCTTTCAGTGTAGGACCCAGGGCTTTCAGATCCTTGTCGTCGAATGGGGTGCAGAGAGTCTCGATATCCAGGAACTTAAGTCCCTCTTGCGCGGTTTTCCCGAAACAGAAACCCTTCCTCTTCTTGTGATTTCACCGCACCTTGAAAATGAAAGCCGAGCTTTAGCTCTCGGTGCCGACGCTTTTGTCGAATTTCCGACCTCTGCGCGAAGCTTCATGGATGCGGTTCAACCGCTGATTCAAGAACGCAAAAAAATTCTCCTCATCGATGACTCCCAAGTCATCCATGACTATGTCCGCATCACGCTCAAAAAAGAACCCTTTGAGTTGTTTCATGCCTATAACGGCAGAGAGGGTCTCGAGCTTCTTAGTGCCTGCCGACCAGATCTCGTGGTGACCGATATTGAGATGCCCGAAATGAATGGCTATGAGGTCTGCGCTGCTATCAAAGCGAATGATGCCTTCTGTCGGATTCCCGTCATTATCGCTTCTACACTCAGCCAGGGTTTTCAGATCGATCAAGGCTTCGATGTCGGAGCTGATGACTACATGATCAAGCCGATTGAGCCTGAAGAGCTAGTCAGCAAGCTGCACACGACCCTCTTAAGTGGCTTAAAGAAAAAGCGCGAGCTCATTCTGGTCGTCGATGACAGCAAAGTTATCCAGAGCATGGTTTCTATCGCACTCGAGCAGCAGGGTTTTCGCTGCATCACAGCTCAGGATGGCCAAGAGGGTTTAGAACTGGCTCAAGAGGTTCATCCTGCACTTATTGTTACCGACTGCGAGATGCCTCGTTTGAATGGCCGTGATCTCTGCCGCGAGCTTCGCATGATTTCAAGCTTTCGCCATCTTCCCATCATCATGCTGACCGCAAAAGATTCGGGTGTCGAAAGGGCCAAGGCTCGCAAAGCCGGGGTCAACGACTTTATCACCAAACCTTTCACGACTGAAAAGCTACTTGCTGTCGCCGAACGTTTGCTTGCCGAAGCTCGCATCGTGCGGGAACGCGATGCCATGGCCGTTTATATGTCCGATGCAGCCCTTAAGCATGCCAGTGAAATGGCTCGAGCCGCCTCCCCCTCGCAGATGACGGCCTATCGAGACGAAGCTTCCATACTCTTCTCGGACGTTGTTGGCTTCGCACGTCTGAGCGAGAGCCTCAGCCCCGAGGCCACTATAGAGCTGCTCAACGCCTATTTCGATGAAATGGTCTCTATCATTCAGGCCCATCACGGTACTGTCGACAAGTTTATCGGTGATGCGATCATGGCCATTTTTTCGGGACGTAGTCCTGAGGAAAATGCCTTTAATGCAGTTAAAGCTGGGCATCAGATGCTGGCATGTCTGAAGCGAATTCATTCCTTAAAAGCTGACGAACAGGAGCAGCTGCACATTCGCATCGGCATCAATTCAGGCAGTGTTGTCTTCGGTGACTTGGGCAGTAAGGCTTCACGCCGCGACTTTACGGTCATCGGAGACCACGTGAACATCGCCCAGCGGCTTGAAAGTCGTGCTGATCCTGAT
>CANGNB010000242.1 GCA_947454545.1 Oligoflexaceae bacterium | reverse complement strand
GGGCAGGACTGCTTCGACCTGCTGCTGAAAATGCAGGCTCGGGTCTTCACTCACAAAGCGATCAGGGCGCTGGTTATCATGCTCGAGCTCGGCAGCAAAACGCAGGCTTGCTCGGGGTTTGACCTCGACACGGTTCCAATTGACTATGGGTAAGACGCCCAGAGAACGGCAGGGTTCGCGCGTCACGAGCGCTACATCATAGAGTGCCCCAACCTGCCAACGCTCAAGTCCACAGTAGTGTTGATCAAGCAAGTTTTGCTGGGCCTTTTCTGTCAGGGCTAGGTCTTCAAACGCCGTAAAATAGAGATCGATCTTATACTCATCCTCACGAGGAGCTAAGCTCAATTCGTAGCGCCCTTCCAGGTGTTCGACAAAAGCGGGCTGACGACAGCCGCTATCTTCAAAAGACACCACTTCTCGGGTAATTTTGTGGGTTTCACGAAAAAAGAGGCGGACCTGATAGGCAGCAAAACCATACTGCCCCGGGAGGCATGGACTGAGCCAATCGCCATCGACGATAGACTGCTGAGCAGGCATCGTCGGCTTATCGGCACAGGAATGAAGACCAAAACTCATCCCCCCAGCAACCAGGGACCCCAGTGCGCGTCGAGCTTTCATCGAGCCTCCCTTGGCAGAAAGCTGAAAGCCGAGCTTGCGTCCTAGGCCTAGACGATTTCGATGTCGGCTCCCATCTCTTGCAACTTCGGTACTAGGTTATCATATTTGCGGGTGAGTTCGTGAAAATTACTCAGATGGCTAACCCCCTGTGCGACCAAGCCTGCGACAACTAAGCATTTGCCCGCACGAATATCCGTTGGCAAAGCAAAATCACGTGCTTGCAAAGGGGTTGGGCCTTGAATAATAGCCGAGTGCACGTAGTTGAGGTTACGGAAGCGACAGGGTGATTCTCCTAAGCACTTGCTCGAGACCGAGATATTGGCCCCCATCTGATTCAGAAAACTGGTGTAGCCGAGACGCTCCTCAAAGACTGTCTCATGAAGAACGCTGATGCCTTCCGCTTGAGTGAACAGAACCATAAAGGGCTGCTGCCAATCGGTCATGAAGCCGGGATGCACTTCGACCTCGACATGAGCCCCTTTAAGACGGCCTTGTGCTGGTGCTTTTACGTAAAGGCCCTTACTGTTGACCGTAAACTCCGCACCCATGCGCTGGATAAAGTTCAAAAAACTATAGACCGGACCATGGTTGACGTTTTCCATCAGCACGTCCCCGCCAGTAGCCAGCGCCGCACAAGCAAACGAGACGGCCTGATTGCGATCGAAGAGGCAGCGCAATTCACAGCCTCTCAGCTTCGAAACGCCTTCGATAATAAAAGTTCGATTCGGAGTCTGGGTGATATCAGCGCCCATTTTTTGCAGCATTTTGCAGAGTTCAAAAATTTCGGGTTCGATCGCTGCATTTTCGATGATAGTCCGACCCCGAGCCATCACCGCAGCGATGATGAGGTTTTCAGTTGTCATCACCGACGGAAAAGGCAAGACGATATGGGCCCCATGAAGCCCCTTTTCATCCACCGACAGATGATACTGATGGCCCTGCTGCTCAACCTGAGCCCCCATGCGCATCAGGCCTTCAACATGAAAATTGACAGGCCGCTTACCGATCTTGTCGCCACCCAAAGCTCCAAAAAATGAAGCTTTGCCAAAGCGTTTGAGAAGGGGACCAGCACAGAGAATAGCGATACGATTTTTCTTGCAAAGTTCTTCAGGGATAGCCCATTTGTCGAGGGTTTTTGCGCAAACCTCGATGACATCGCTCTCAAGATGAGTGACCTGACCGCCGAGGAAACTGAAAAGCCCTTCGACTACACGGCGCTCATCGACATCAGGAGCACTTTTGATCAGGACAGGTTCATCAGTCAGCATCGAAGCGATAATGCATTTGGTGACCTGGTTGGAGCTTCCCGCGATCGAAATCCGACCGTTGCTTAGCTTTTTTCCACCCTGAATACGCAAGCGCGGCTGCTGTACCATGAAGACTCCTGTCTTATGCGAAATGGCGATCCAACACCAAAAAAATCAGGCTACTTAGGGATTTGAGGCAAACTCAGAGTACTCAGCTACCGAATAGCGATCATTTACCCAGCCCTCGTCGACGATGACTTCGAGCTTTAAGAATACCTTTTGTGAGAAATGCAATTCAAGACTGACCCGAGCTTTGCTGCCAATCTCTTTGATTTTGGAACCGCCCTTACCGAGCACGATGCCTTTGTGCTGTGAGCGACCAACGATCAGCTCAGCATAGATACGCACCAGCCCCTCTTCAAAGTCGACTTCTTCAACACGCACTGCGAGATGATAAGGCAGTTCAGCCCCTAGACAGCGAAACGCCTGTTCGCGAATGAGCTCGGAAACGACAAACTTTTGCGGTCTGTCGGTCAGATCATCCTCGGGAAAGAGCCAGGGTCCCTCAGGCAAACGCTGCGAAACATCGCTGAGGAGCTCGTCGAGACTATCACGGCGCTTAGCGCTCACGGTCCAGATCCGATCCCCTGCGATCTGAGCTTTGGATTCTTCACCCAGCTCAAACAAGAGAGCGCGCACTAAGGTATCTACTTCCATCTGGCGAGTCGCGATCTCGTCTTTTTTCATCTTATCGCATTTGTTGAGACAGAGGAAAACAGGACCTGCATAGTCGCGTAAGAGATTGCGGAGGAAGGCTCTATCGGGATCAAAGCCCTCTTCTCCAGGCTCGGACGAACCATCGATGAGGTAGAGAACTGCATCGGCATCGGCGAGCACAGACCAGGCTTCACGATTCATCATCGAATTCAATTCAACCCGACGCTGCTGACGGTGAATCCCAGGCGTGTCCAAAAACAGCAGCTGAGCGTCCCCTTCCAAACGAATGCCAAGGATGCGACTGCGCGTCGTCTGAGGCTTGGCGCTCACGCCCGCAATCTTTTGCCCCACGAGGGTGTTGAGCAGTGAACTTTTGCCCGCATTGGGGCGGCCCATAATCGCGATATATCCACAGCGCTGTGTCATAGTTAGGGAGAGTCCTTTGTCTAGAGTGATGAATAACACTCGGCACCGGAGAATGCCTGGCACGAAGGGAAAGAGCAAGGACTTTTCGACGCCCATTTCCGCCCCTGAGTATCTGTGGTATGGCTAAGTTAGAGCTTCTCTCCCTCACGGAGGTCCGCATGCTCGACCCAAAAGGCGCAATCTCAGACCAAGGCAGTCCCGCAACGCACGCCAGAAAAGACAGGGACTGGTCCCAAGGCCTCAACGACGCGACTGTCAAGGCCCGCCGTCTCCTCTACGGCCCCAACGAGATCCCCGTCCCTGGAGGCCCTAAAGCCTGGCAAAGGCTCTGGGCACAAATCAAAAACCCTATGGTCCTCTTGCTCATCGCTGCCAGCTTTCTCTCCTTTGCCATGGGTGAACTCAGCGACGGTATCGCAATCCTGACTATCATAGCTCTCAATGCGGCCCTTGGATTTGCTCAGGAACAGAAGGCCGATCAGGCCATAGCGGCTTTAAAGGCTATGTCCCAACCCAGAGCTTCGGTCATCCGCAATGGTCAGACCTTAGCGCTCGCTGCAGCCGAACTTGTTCCTGACGATATCATCATCCTAGAGGCCGGAGACTCGGTTCCCGCCGATGCGACCCTCCTCGAAGCTCGCTCCTGTTGGGTCGACGAAGCGATGCTGACCGGTGAGTCGCTTCCTGTAGAAAAGAAAGTCGCCGCAATCCCAGCGAAGATCGATATCCAACCGGCACTCGCCGATGAGGATACGAGTACGCGCCTTTTTTCGGGGACAGCTCTAGCCAAAGGCAGCGCCATCGCGCGCATCACAGCGACAGGTGCAGAGACACGTCTTGGCCAGATGGCGGCCCTCATGCAAGCGACAGAGAAGGCCCCTACCCCGCTGCAGTTGCGAATGGAAGAAGCGTCTCGCCTACTCTTAGGACTCGCAGGTTTGATCATACTTGGGCTTGTCGCCTTCGGTATCTGGCAAGGACAGGCTTGGCGCATGGTGCTTTTGGGTGCCCTGAGCTTGGCGGTCGCAGCGATTCCTGAAGGCCTCCCCAGTGTGGTCACCATCGCCTTGGCTTTGGCGGTCCGCAGGATGAGTGCTCGGAACGCTATCGTTCGCCACCTACCGAGCGTGGAAACCCTCGGCAGTTGTGATGTCATCTGCAGCGATAAAACCGGTACACTGACCCTAGGTCGCATGGAACTGGCTGCACTTTGGGATGCCAAAGGCCAACGCTTTGACTCTCCCAGCTGGATCCACAACGAGAGTCTTAGGCCCTGGTTTGAAACAGCGGTCTTAGCTTCGACAGCAAGCTATTCCCAGGCAACGGGCGGGGTCGGTGACACGACAGAGATCGCCCTACTCAAGGCTGCAGAGCAGGCAGGGATCGATCTCCAAGGGCTCCGCAAACGTGCCGGAAGAGGAGTTGAATGGAGCTTTGACAGCCAGAGAAAACGAATGAGTCTGGCCTACCTCTGGGACGAAGCCACGCACGTCTGCGTCAAAGGAGCTCCCGAGAGTCTCCTACCGCTTTGTCAGCTCAGCAGCGAAGCGCAAAAGTTTTGGCATGAGGAAACAGCCAAGGCTAGTGCTCAGGGCCTTCGCCTCTTAGCTCTCGCTCGAAAAACTATGGCTCAGAGCTCGCGCGAAAGCCTCGAGGCAGCGTCTCAAGAAAGTATCGAGCACGGCCTTGAGTGGATTGGACTTGCTGCTCTCGCAGACCCTCCTCGCCCTGAAAGCAAAGCCGCGATCGCAGCCTGCAAAAAGGCAGGCATCAAGATCAATATGATCACAGGCGATCATCCCCTCACAGCGGAAGCGATAGCGCGGAACTTGGGTATTTTAGAGCCTAACGAAACTGGAGCTGTGCTCAGCGGTAGCGAGCTTGATCGCCTCAGCGATGAGGAACTCAAATCTCAGGTGTCACGCGTGAAGGTCTATGCGCGGGTCAGCCCTGAGCATAAGCTGCGCATCATCAATGCATGGAAACATCGTGCCTCTATCGTGGCCATGACCGGCGATGGTGTCAATGATGCCCCAGCTCTGAAAGCCGCAAATCTCGGCATAGCTATGGGCTGTGGCGGCACGGAAGTGGCCCGACAGGCCTCAGCACTGATTCTCAGCGACGATCATTTTGCTACGATAGTAGCAGCCATCGAAGAGGGTCGACAGGTTTATGGCAATATCAAACGCACCATCACCTATCTGCTGACCGGGAATTTTGCAGAAATCTGCGTTGTATGTGGGGCTATGCTTGCAGGATTGCCCTTTCCTCTCTGGCCCATCCATCTGCTCTGGATCAATCTTGTCACCGATGGTCTTCCTTCTTTAGCTTTAGCGGCTGAGCCAAGCCAGGGAACTCTTGGGGACAAGCCGTCCCAAAGCAGTTTTTTCGATCGCGCTTTTTACCTGGAAACTCTCTTGATGGGACTCAGCATCGCCGTCATCGGACTGTGGCTTTATCGGAATGCACTTGAGACGCATGGATTAGCCGAGGCGCGGACGATACTCTTCACGTTTATCGTAGCTGAGGAGCTTTTTCGGTCCTTTGCCGCTCGCAGTGCGACGGTGACCTTCCTGAGCTTTCGCCTGCAGCGCAATACTTTGCATCTCATCTCGGTGCTTGTACCTCTGCTTTTGCAAGGGCTGATCCTACAAACGCAAGCGGCACAGGCCCTGTTTAAGGTTGCGCCTGTGCCGCAGCATGAGCTCATCAAAGTTTTACTTTGGGCGCTCCTTCCGGTCACACTTTTAGAGCTAGGAAAATGGGCCCGTTATTCCCAAAAACCTAGCCCATGATCTCACCAGATCTTAACGATCTCTGCTTCCGGTAGCACCATCGGGTCGGAGCTTTTGCATTGGAAGGCTTTGGCAAAGTCTGGCTGATTTTTCATCTGCTGATTGACCCGCGCCCAACCCAGAGAATGGGGATCGGTCTTCAGCTGCATCTCTTGCATTTTAGGTAAAGTTACGCCGCACCACACGCGCGCATACTGCAGAAAGAAATTGCGTTTTTGCTCTTCACTGCCTTTACCTTCAGGAAATGCTGCTCTGTAAGCAAAGGTCACACCAGTGAGGTCACCAATGTTTTCGCCCAGTGTCAGGCTTCCGTTATGTCCTATCTTATTAAACTGCTCGACAAATTTAGCGCCTCGCGACTGAAAGCTTTGGATATCC
>CANGNB010000241.1 GCA_947454545.1 Oligoflexaceae bacterium | reverse complement strand
TCCTCTTTAAGGCCTTCAATAAGATTCTGAGCTTCCTGGCGACCAAGCAGCTCGGAAGAGTGCTCTTCGATCAACTTCGTCAAATGAGTGACAATAACCGTAGAACAGTTGACGACGGTGTACCCCCTAAAGCTAGCCTCTTCCTTCTGGCTTGCCTTGATCCAAATAGCATCCAAACCATACGCCGGTTCTCTTCCTGGAATACCATCGAGTGGATCTGCGATGTCACCTGGATCCATTGCCAGATAGTAGTCAGCCATGAGGCTTCCACGGCCAATTGCATTGCCTTTCAACATGATCTGGTAGTCGCCAGGCTTAAGCTGAATATTGTCCTTTACCATGACCATGGGTACGACAATCCCCATATCCTGTGCAAATTGCTTGCGGGCCGAAACAATGCGCTCTAGAACCTCACCATCTTGTTGGGCATCCACCAGTGGTATGAGTCCAACACCAACTTCAAGAGCCAAAGCTTCGATATGAAGCAGAGACTCGATAGTATCTTTCTTCTGGTCTTTTTGATCGTCAGCTTCCTTCGTAGCGGCGTCTACTATAGCCTGCTCATTGCGTTTAGAAGCGTAATTTCCGACGAAATACATAGCAACAGCCAGCAGACCAAAAGGGATAGTCGGAAGTCCAGGAACAATAGCGATCATCGCAAGCAGTATCGAACAGAGATAGAGTGCTCGCGGATTATTCAAGAGCTGACTATTTAATGTAGAACTCAAACCCTCCTCTACACCACCCGCTCGCGTTACAACGATACCTGCAGCTGTGGAAATGATCAGGGCTGGAATCTGCGAAACCAAACCATCACCTACGGTCAAAAGCGTGTAGAGCTGTGCTGCTTGAGAAAAGGTCATGTTATGAACAAGAACGCCAAGAACCAGTCCCACTATAATATTGATTGCGGTAATAATAATACCCGCAATGGCGTCACCACGAACGAACTTAGAGGCACCATCCATGGACCCGTAGAAATCGGCCTGAAGCTCGATCTTCTGTCGCCGCTCACGCGCTTCCTTACGATCAATGATGCCCGCATTTAGCTCAGCATCAATTGCCATCTGCTTTCCAGGCATCGCATCCAAGGTGAATCGAGCGCCAACTTCTGCAACGCGTCCAGCACCTTTAGTGATAACAATAAAGTTAATAACGACTAAGATAACAAAGATCACAAAACCGACAAAATAATTCCCACCTACCACAAAATTACCAAATGCAGTAATTACTGAGCCTACATTTCCATTCTGTGCTTCTAAAAGAATCGCACGGGTCGTCGCCACGTTAAGGCCCAACCTGAAAAGCGTCGTGATCAGAAGAAGCGTTGGAAAAGTGGAGAACTCAAGAGGTTCCTTCACATACACAGAAATCATCAAAATCAGGAGGGATGATGCGATCGAGGTCGCAAGCATCAAGTCCAGCAGCCATGCAGGAAGTGGCAGGATCATGGTAAATATAATAGCGACCAGTGCAACGGCAAATTGAATGTCGGGCGATTGAACCCATTTGATCCAAGTCGGTTTATTACTTTCTGCATTAGCAGCTGCTGCTGTAGCCATGATTACCCTCTAGTCAAGCGTTTGCCTTTGAGCAGAAACACGTAGCGTATAACCTCTGAAACTGCTTTATAGAGCGCCTCAGGTATTTCTTGTCCAACCTTACAAAGCCGGAACAGTGTCCGTGCGACAGGCTTGTTTTCTATGATGGGAACATTATTTTCTTTAGCAACTTCCTTCATTCTTTGAGCGAGAAAGTCTTCCCCTTTTGCGACAACGATCGGCGCACTCATGCCTATCTCATAACTCAAAGCCACTGCAAAGTGAGTAGGGTTTGTGATGACAACGGTCGCCGTTTTTGTAGCGGTGATGGTTTTCGCCATCGCAATATCACGCTGCATTCGCTTGATTTTTGCTTTGACGTGTGGATCGCTTTCACGCTTCTTATATTCCTCTTTGACTTCTTGCTTAGTCATCTTTAATCGATTTTCGAAACTGAAAAACGTATAGAAAATGTCGCCGGCAGTAATAAAGAGGAGTAGACCTAGCACTGACCAAAAGAGCTGCCAGGTAATCTTACCCCAGTGTCCCCAGGCCTGGAAATACGGCATCTGCATGTAGGTTGGAAATACTCGAATCTCACTTTTTAGTATCAGAAATGCAACCAATGCTACGACAAACATCTTACCGAGACTCTTAAGAAGCTCGACAAGAGCGTCCCAGCTCACCATACGCCCCAAACCACTTATAGGATTAAGTCGGGTAAAATCGGGCATCAATCGTTCCCAAGACCAGTTCATCCGAGTCTGTGCCAAAGTAATAAATAGAGCTGCAGCACTAAGAACCATGAAGACTGGGGCTATAATTCTCAAATAATCGAGTACGACAGATCCCATGAAGCGCAGGATTCCATCCTGGCTGACGATATTAGGATCCAAATGCTGAAAGTGGGTCATCAATACATGCTTCAGTTTTTGAAAAACCTGCATGATATAAAAGCCGAAGAGACCCACAACGGACGCAAAGACAAACACAGAGTTGAGCTCTTTCGAAATGGCCAATTGGCCCTTTTCCCGAAACTCCTCTCGGCGTTCGGGGGTGGCTTCTTCGGTCTTCTCTTGTCCATCTTCGTTTTCAGCCACGAATCACTCCTTACGGTGCAATTCCCTTGATGGTTGCTAGAATCTGAGTTCGTGAGCTTTCCATGTGCTGCATAAGCCAACTAGGAAAGAAGGGCAGACAGCAAATATAGACCGTCATGCCCACAAAAAATCCAACCTGAAAACTCGCTGAAAACACATTAAACTGGGGAACAACACGAGCCACGAGGCCAAGTGCTGTGTTGGAAAACAAGAGTGCGACCAGAAGCGGCGCTGCTAGCTGCATGGCAACCACTAATATTCCTCCCGACATACCGATCATAGCTTCACCAAAAGCTTTGGAAGGAAGCGCGCCACCTGCAGGAATGATTTGAAAAGTCTTTATGATGGTTTCGATATACATCATGTGAAGATTCAAAGCCAAAAATATTGAAATCATTATAACTCGATGCAAGGCCGTAAAAGCATTCATTTGCACCTGTTCATCAGGCATAAAAAGGTCTGATACACTAAAACCCATCTGATAGCCTGCTACGGATGCAGCCATCAAAATCCCATCAAAAGCCATCCGACCAATGAATCCGATCGAAATGCCAATACAAAGCTCACGAATCACAAGGAGAAAATATCCCACCATGTCATCAGGAAATTTTGCGACCCAAGGCTGGGGAATGAGAGGATAGAGAGCGAGTGTCAAGGCTACAGCCAGCAGGATGCGTACCTGCACAGGTGTTGGGTTGTCACCAAAAAAAGGCAAAGCAAAGAGAATGGCACCGATCCGAAGAAAGACCAGGACTCCAGTGAGAATATCTTGTACTGTCAGCCCGTAGATCATGGCATCTCATCAGTGTTTGATATTTGGAATTTCTCGAATCATATTGATCGTAAAGGACATCAGGACTCGGAGAATCCAGGGACCACACACGGCAATAGCGGCCGTCATCGCCACAACTTTTGGAATAAAAACGAGGTTCTGCTCATTGATTTGCGTGGCAGCTTGAAAAATCGACACCAAGAGTCCGACGATGAGAGTAGCCAACAGAGCTGGCGCCGATACTTTCATCGTGACGATCAATGTCTTGAGCGCAATATCGATAACCATCTGCTCAGTCATGACTCTACTCCTCTAGCTCGGATTAAAACTTCGGACCAGAGAGTCCACAATCAGACTCCAACCATCGACAAGCACAAAGAGGACTAACTTGAAGGGAAGCGATACGACAGTCGGTGGAAGCATCATCATCCCCATCGCCATCAGAATTGCTGACACAACCATATCGATAACCAGAAAGGGAATGTAGATAAGAAAGCCAATCTGGAAAGCCGTTTTGAGCTCAGATACAACAAAGGATGGAATCAGAACTCGCATCGGAACATCTTCTTTATTCTTAGGCTTAGGTAGCTTCGAAATAGCAAAGAAAGCCCCAAGCTCTTCTTCATTGACCTGTTTAAGCATGAATTTACGAAGAGGATTCATCGCTTCTTGGAAGGCCTGCTCTTGCGTAATTGCCTTTTCAACATAGGGCGTATAGGCCCTTTCATTGATGGTATCAATCACCGGACCCATAGTGAAGAAAGTCAAAAAGAGAGACAGACCTACAATCACCTGATTGGGAGGCATTGTCTGAGTACCAAGTGCCTGCCTCACGAAACTCATCACAATGATAATACGGGTAAAAGAGGTCATCATCAGGACTATTGAAGGAGCTAAGCCCAGAATAGTCAGGAGCGCAATGATCTTCATTGCTGGGACAAAGGCGTCCGGATCATCTTTTTCGTAAAGATCAATTTTTACGCCAGGTAATTTGGTTTCCTCAGCATGAGCTTTTGGCACCAATGTCCCCAGAACGAATAGAATCATAGCCAGCGCCAAAAAAAGAGCCTTTACTTTCCTAGCAAGATTCTGAGCATGGACTGCGCTAAGCATGGCCTCAACCCTCTTTTGTTTAGATAGTGCAAGGTCTCGGGTCATACTCGGGGGAGATCGCGAAGCTTCTTACGAATAAGTTTCGTGACATCTTCTATAGAATCTTGGTCTGCAGCACTACTTTTGGAACCTTTAAAGTCCGTGATGCCCTCATCACCTATCCCATAGGAGATACTGCTTCCTGATTTTGGAAGTTCTGGCCTAGATTTTTTAGCTTGGGTTCGAGCTGGCGTCGCCTCGAGAATTTGCTCCCTTTTGAGTTCCTTGGGCAGCGGTCTTTGCACCTGCTGAGAAGCCTCGAGAGGAGGGTGTCGCAACTGGACATCGGAAGTCTTTTTAAGCGAACTGAGAAAGTTGATCTGCTCCGAGGAAACACCAAGAAGTATCTGCTCGTTGCCCACTTGAATGACTGCAAGCTTTTGCTTGGGTCCCAAAGGATGCGTTGCCAGAGTTTTCATCGTGATCTCCTCGGCAGCCATCATCGGCCATTTCCGAGACATCACCCTTCTCCATGATTTCAGACCTATGAGGAGAACCAACATGCACGCTAAGAAAACAGCTACCATGACCATTTTTTGCTTCATATCGCCTTCAAATGACGCTTCTTTAGCTTCTGCATGGTCTATTGCTGGTGCTTTTTTAAGAACCTGAGCTTTAGCTTGTGGCTCTTCCAGCTTGAGTGCAGGATCAGGAATATCATTGCGCACTTCCGTAGTCTGGACGATTTGCTGAGGATTGGGTGCGCCAACTGCTGTAGCTGCATCTACAGAAGCGACAACCGCTTTTTCAGCCTGTATATGGTCGAGCATAATCACGACACGATTTTCTAGAATATCGATAGAAACTGCAGGAGCCAATTGAGCTGCATCCTTACTAACAAAGAGCCGTATCGCTGCATTCTGATTATCGACCTGGAATGCTGCAAATTTTCTAATGTACGGGCTTTTGGCATCGACAAAGACCCCTGGCTGCGGCACGAGAGTATTGGGAAGAAATACTTGAAGAAAGCTGCCCATAGCTTCTACTTTTGGTCTAAGAAAGCTCGGCTTGCTATCATAACGAACAGTAATCACTGTGCTCTTCTGATCTGACTCAGCATCCATGGGTCCCATCGTCATAAGGATAGGACTCGCAGGCTTTTCTTGAGCTAGGGCTAAATTTGGCAAGAGGCAAAAAAGCAAGGCCATAAGACTTCGAAACATGTGATCACTCCAACCATACTCAAATTCCAGACTCATTCCTCAACCAACATCCCCGAGACCAAACTGCGAAACGACATCTGTGAGGCGTACACCGAATTTTTCGTTAACGACGACGACTTCACCCATAGCAACCAGCTTGTCATTGATCAGAATTTCCATCGGCTCGCCAGCTATCTTGTCGAGCTCGATCACTGACCCTTGTCCTAGTTGCAGGAGATCGTTAACGAGCATTCGGGTTCTACCAAGCTCAACCGAGACCTTAAGAGGGACGTCAAGAATCATTTTGAGTTTAGAAAAGTCTGTACGAGCAAGACGCGAGTCTTCCGGCGTCATGACAACGCCTTCGTCTTTATCCGAAGATTTTCCCGTTTCGCCATCATTCGCTGTCGCGAGTGCATCGTCAAAATCGCTTCCGAGACCAAAATCATCAGGATTGAAATCTTGACCAGCCATGGAAATCCCCT
>CANGNB010000240.1 GCA_947454545.1 Oligoflexaceae bacterium | reverse complement strand
TTGGGATGCTTAATGCCCTCAAGTTTTGGGAGGCGCGGCAGGACTCCTGTGGCAACAATAATCTCAGCAAAACTTGCATCGAGATCTTTGGCTTCAACCTTCTTATTCAGTACAAGCTTGACACCTGTTTTCTGAAGCCGTTTTTCAAAGTAACGTATCGTTTCGCGAAATTCCTCTTTACCAGGAATCGCCGCCGCCATTCGAAATTGTCCTCCAACAGAGGCCGAAGCTTCAAAGAGCGTCACATCATGGCCACGCTCCGCAGCAATCGTCGCCGCAGCAAGACCTGCCATGCCACCGCCAATGACAGCTATCTTCTTGCGAACGGCTGCGGGTCTGATCACAAGTTCTGTTTCATGACAGGCTCTGGGATTGACTAAGCAAGAGGCTCGCTTCATAGAAAAAACATGATCGAGGCAAGCTTGATTGCAGGCGATGCAGGTATTGATCTCATCAGCCTTGCCTGCAGCAGCCTTATTCACAAATTCGGGATCAGCAAGCAGAGGTCTCGCCATCGACACCATATCGGCCTCGCCACGTGCCAGGATATCTTCAGCCACCTCAGGCGTGTTAATACGGTTAGAAGCACAAACAGGTATCCGCAGCTCTTTGCGGATGCGTGCTGTGACATCTTTAAAAGCAGCCCTTGGCACAGAGGTAGCGATCGTGGGCACACGAGCCTCGTGCCAACCAATTCCCGTATTGAGCAGGCTGACGCCAGCCGCTTCGAGAGCTTTGGCAACGGTCACAATCTCATCCCAGGTGTTGCCCCCTTCGACCAAATCGAGAAGGGAAAGGCGGAAGATCAGGATAAACTGCTCTCCCAAACGTTGGCGTATCGCACGCACGATCTCAACAGCAAAGCGCATGCGATTCTCAATAGACCCACCCCAGGCATCTTCGCGCTTATTGACACGCTTACAGAGAAATTGATTGATGAGATAGCCTTCGCTTCCCATAATTTCAACGCCATCGTACCCGGCTTCAAGAGCAAGGCTGGTACAGCGCACGTAGTCAGCAATCGTAGCTTTTATCAGCTTTTCCGTCATGGCTTTAGGAGTAAAAGGATTGATAGGTGATTTGACGGCAGAAGCCGAGACCTGAAAGGGATGATAGCCGTATCGTCCGGCATGGAGGATCTGCAAAGCAATGCGTCCTCCCTCCTTGTGCACAGCTTGGGTGACCCGACGATGGTTCAGGACATCCAGCTTGGTATTCAAGGTGCCCCCGACCGGAGTGAGCCAACCCCGACGATTCGGTGAAATCCCACCGGTCACAATCAGCCCAACACCGCCGCGTGCCCGCTCCGCGAAATAGGCTGCGAGCTTTCCATAATGAAAAAAGCGATCTTCTAGGCCGGTATGCATAGATCCCATCAGCACCCGGTTTTTGAGGGTGACAGAACCGAGAGTGATAGGAGTGAGCAGATGCGGGTATAAGTGTGTCATCAGTTCGCCTTCATAGTCCCTAGTAAACGCCAGAGAAGACCCATTGTCCTCTCCTACCGGGTGGTACTCTGAAAATACTTGAGAGCTGCTCTGATTTCCAGAGACATCTTCTCGACTTCGCTAGAGTCGCATCCCAAGGGATAGAACCAGATACCGTTCGGTTGCCGAACTCCCCCAACGGTGTCCGTCGTTGAGGGCTTGAGAGTTGAGCTCAGACACCTCGGGAGAAAGTTCGGGAATGTTGGTCCTTGCCTCGCTCATCGTCTTCGATGTGATGGGCTGTGAGCGTGCTATGAGATCACAGCTGGCATAAAATCGAGGCCATACCCAGCGTGCGCCAAGTCCCAAAATTCCGATCTGACTCTGGTTGCGTACTGTCGAAGTATAGAAATCGCCATAGGGATTTTTTGCCGCGTACTGAGCCCCAACATCACGATAGCCAAAGCTTCCAAAGAGCACCCATAGCTTGTTCCATTTCCACTTTACTTCTAAAAGGGTTTCATGACCTACGTTGGTGATACTCTGCCGCCAGATTCCATCCGAACGAGTTTGAACTTTGAGACTCTCAAAGGCGCCTTGCATCGTACTCGCCCCAAGGATCCACGACTCTGTTTCATAGGCAAACTCGAGGCCATCCCCCATCACCATACCAAAGAGATGACCTGCCTTGAGCCCAAGGTTCCAGCT
The DNA here is from genome assembly GCA_947454545.1 of Oligoflexaceae bacterium. GTDB lineage: Bacteria > Bdellovibrionota_B > Oligoflexia > Oligoflexales > Oligoflexaceae > Oligoflexus. Next base: position 4,082 of record CANGNB010000240.1, on the reverse strand, counting down.
CGCTTGTGAACCAGCAAAAACAGGAAATGAACGACTGAGGATGAACCCAAGGAATGCGATTCTCTGCAAAAAAAGCCTGTGAGTTTTGAGCATAAGGCAACACACCACCCTTGTGATCTAACTTCTGGACAGCTCTCGGCCCTCCCACTATACTGATGGCACTTGTATAGACAGAGGGAACTATGGCTAGCACTTCGTATTTTAACACTTTGAACTATTCGATGGCCAACGAAGACACGAGCTTTGAGTTTGGTCTCTGTGAATTGACAAAACCCAAGCATATCCTAGCTATCTGTGGCAGCGGGGCCCGTTTTCTCCCCTTGGCAAGCACGCGCCCCCTTAAGATCACAGCTCTCGACTTAGCAACCCAACAGCTGGCCCTAGCGGATCTCCGCTATGCTCTCATGCGAGACTATCCGCTCGATACCTATCTTCGTTTCTTTGGCTACCCCCCTTACGATACGCAGCAGCATAAAGAAGAGCGAGCCTCTCTCTTTGCTCAGCTCAAGCTCAAAGAAAGTACCCGAAGCTATTTTCAACAACTCTTTGAGCATCTTTCGTGGCAGGGCCTCCTTTACGAAGGCCGCTGGGAAAAGACTTTCATAGGTATTTCGGAAGGAGCGAGACGCTTTGCTGGAAAGCGTTATCATGAAATCTTTCAGTTTCTCAAGAAAGGCGAGCAAGACTCATATTTTGCCGCAAAGCTCAAAAGCCGAAGCTGGTGCTTTATTCCTGCAGCCACTCTCTTCTTTATTGGCAACGCGACCTTTTTCAATGCCTTTCTCTACAAGGGAAGCTTCGTCAGGAAGAATATCCCAAGCTCTTACTTTGAGTTCTATGCATCAGCTTTCAAACGACTCTTCGCGCAAGCTTTAACACGAGAGAATTTTTTTCTACAGATCTGCTTTCTGGGACGCCTGCAGTATCCTGAAGGGAATCCCCTGGAAGTTCGACCTGATGTCTATGCACAGGCTCAAAAAGCTCTCCAAGAGGGCACCGCCATCGAACTCCTGGCTCAAGACGTCATCACGCATGCGAGTCAAACGAACGAACGCTATGATTTTGTCTCGATGAGCAATGTGCCCTCGTACTTTGCTCCTCCGATCGAGCAGGAGTATTTGCAAAAACTCAAGCTTTGCCTTCAGCCTGGTGCCCTCGTAGTCGTACGTTGCTATCTGCGAGTTCCGGAACAGGTCGACACTTCGGGCTATGAAGATGTCTCAGCCCTCTACCAAGAGCTTGCAGCTGCTGAAAAAATGCAGATGTATAAGATCCTAGTCTATCGTTATCTGGGCTAAGACTTCAAGGTTGCGCCAGACCGAGAGCCTTCTTCCGCTCGATATAGTCTGGATGCTCGCGCCACCATGCATCCAAGTTAGGGCCCGCTTGAAGTGAATGCAAAGCCCCCTGCTTGGGATACCAGAGCGGAAGAGCTGCTTTTTCAGCCAATAGACTAAGCTTCTCGACTGGCTCGAACCAATCATGGAGAGCCAATGAGAACACTCCCCAATGGACAGGGAAAAGTGCCTGCGCCTTTAGATCTCGAGTCGCTTGTATCACCTCCTCGGGCAGCATATGTACATAAAGCCAATGCTTGCTGTACTGACCACATTCAACAAAGGCCAGGTCAAAGGGTCCAAAGCGTTCACCAATCTCTTTAAAATGAGGGCCATAGCCACTATCCCCACTGAAAAAGATACTCACGTCATCCGATCTAATGATCCAGGAGGCCCAAAGGGTCTTGTTTCGATCAAAAAGGCCCCTCCCTGAAAAATGCTGAGCCGGAGTCGCTCTAAGACTGACGCCCTGCCCTTGATACTCATCAAACCAATCGAGCTCAACAATACGTTCAGCAGGGACACCAAATTCCCTAAGGTGCTTACCAACAGCTAGAGGTACTAGAAAGCGTGCCTTCGATTTCGCAAAGGTTCCGATCAGGTCTTTGTCAAGATGATCGTAATGATCATGAGACAGAACGATGAGATCAGGTTCTGGAAGTTCGGCATAGGTCGCAATCGGTTCCTGAAAGCGACTGACTAAAAAGGGGACTGGCGAAGCTGACGGTGAGAACACGGTATCGATCAGGATCAAAGTCCCTTTGAGATTAAGGTAGAGTCCCGAATGGCCAAACCATATCCACTTGAGAGGATCCCCATCCTTGGCTAAAAATCTTTGCCAATCAGGTGCTACTGTGGGAAGTTTGCTTTTGGGTCTGCGAATCTCAGCACCAAACAGAGATTCTTTGAGAAAGCTCCAAAAGTCCATGCCTTGCTGAATATCGCCTGGTATCTGATTTTTGAAAACCGAGCCCTGGAGATCAAAGTTTGGAGATTTTTGAAGCGATAGATCTCTTTCGCTGGCGCAGGAGTTGATCAGATGCGATAAAAAAATAATGAGCCATAGGCCACATATAGGAGCGCTCTTAAGGATCATCGAAGACTTACCTCTCTTCCGTGCGGGAGCGTACCATCTCTAGGCATCGCAACTGAGAACATACTCTGAGATTCCCCTATCATCCCACAAAAGCCCCAAGAGCTATCTAAGCTTTACTAAGGTCCAGAATGTCCAAAAGCAGGCGCAAGCCATAATCCCAATATTATCAGTAAATTAACTTCTAAGCAAAACTCAACTACGGCCTACTATCAATGCGCGCTTCAACACTTTAGTCTTTTTATCTTCAGTATCTGTGAGTTAGCGACGATCTCACAGCATTTCCACTTTACTCCCCCTGCAAAGCACGCAGCTCAACAATCCCTTTTCTCCCTATATTCGGGACTTAAGGACCTGGCATTGCCCTTGCTCTAAGAGACCCGGATGCTGACTCACTCCTGGAGGAGAAAGACGATCATGCGCAATCTATATCCTGCAACGGATTTTATGACCCAGACAGCTAAGCTGTATACTACGCTTTGCCGTCTTGCTGAGCAGACCTATAAGATGGGCCCCCACTCAGGAGTGAAGCGAACCTTGCTGGTCTATCTCAACGAGCACGGTCCATCATCTTTGAAAAAACTGATGCATGATTTTCCTGATCCCAACCTTCAGCTTGGTTCAGGGCAAAAAATTCTCCAGGAAATGCTTGCCGAACAGACGATAGATATGCACTACAGTGCTGGTCATACGCGCTTAAGTCTTACCGAACGTGGCCGTGAAAAGGTACGTTGGATTTTTCAATTAGAAGCTCAGCTGCAGAATGAACTCCAAATGTCTCTCAGGGGACAGGATATCCGCTCTTGCACGAGGCAGTTGGAGCATATCCAAAGATCTGTGACCCAGCTCTGTGACGGTCAAGCTCCTGCTGAACTCGTGGAGCTTGCCTCTGGAATCCGTACGTCGTCTCGACCTTAGGAAAGCTGAGCTTCGAGGTGAGTGGCTAGGAGTCACAGAGGCAAAAAACTGGGAAGCTGGGATATCCTGGCAAAAAAAATCTGCCAAAACTGAAGATGTAATATCTTCGAGCTTTGGCAGAAGAGTACAATAAACTAAGCTAAATCAAGCCGCGTCGTGACACTCACAGTCAGCAAGATCAACCATCGGCACATGGGGTGGCAGAGTGATACGGAATTCGAAGCGCTTGTGCTGAGGCAGCGTACCTTCACCCATGAGTCGGATTTCGATGTTCCCGTGCAATCTTTCGATACACCCGTGAACAGCGTCCATACCAACGCCGCGACCCGAAATTTCTGTCACAACCTTAGCACTTGATACACCAGCCATAAAGATGGTTTCTGCTACCTGCTGTTCACTCGCACCTTCCTTCAGATAGCCCCGTTCGACACCTCTCGCGCGCAATGCAGGTATGTTCAAGCCACGACCGTTATCGTAGTATACCAGCTCCGTCTTGCTCGAACTGTACTCGATTTCAAGGTGAATACGGCTTTCATCACCGAGCATAAAGCCATGGTCGAGACTGTTACGGAACATATGGACGAAAATGTCTTCATAGAGGTTCAAATGATCTGGGTCGATATAAAAGTCAGCCCCCGAAATATGTATGCTAGGGGTTGGTTTGTTGAGCTGCTTCGCCAAGCTAGGAAGCGATTCGATGATCGGCCCAATAACTTTTTTCAAGCTATTGGTAT
>CANGNB010000239.1 GCA_947454545.1 Oligoflexaceae bacterium | reverse complement strand
CTTCGACGATAGCCCAGTACACCTGAACATCGGCCGTATTAAGATAACAGAAGATTTCAACATCGAGAGAGGATGGAGCAAAGCGGACAAAGCGCACCCGTGCTGGATCATTGACCACCATGGGATGCCCGACCAAAAGCTCCTTGAGCCGCATCAGCACGAGCCGCATCTGATCGGGACGTGTCTCATAGCGCAGACCAAGAATCGTGGTCCAGCGCATCTTATCGCGTCGCTCATAGTTCTCGAGCTTCATGAGAGAAAACTCAGCATTTGGAATCGTGAGAATAGTCCGATCCAAAGTCCGCACCTTGGTCGATCGAAGTCCAATCTCTTCGACTGTCCCGATCACATCGCCAAACTTTCCTGAATCCCCAACCCGAACTGGCTGATCGATGATCACGGAAATGCCCCCGAAGAGGTTCTCAATCGTCTTCTGTCCAGCAAGTGCGACAGCCAAACCACCGACACCAAGACCAGCAAGCACAGCCGTAACATCAAAGCCAAGCACACGAAGAACCCAAAGCGATGCCACAACACCGACGAGCGACTTGAGCCCCTTGCGAATCGGTTGCACCACACTCACCGCTCCGCTTCGTCCCTGACGCTCCATGTTCGAGCGGGCCAGATCCGTCCCAACCTCGATCAGACGCATGGCGAGGTAGGAAAAGAAAATCACAAAGGCAACATTCTCAGCGTAGAGAAAGGTCTGCCTCACATTGAGGGGGAGTTCCAAAAAGGAGCGAGCAATACGAAAGACCAGCAAGCCCCCCAGCCATCGCAGAGGTGCGACGAAGCGATTCAGAGAGCTTTCTCCCAGCTCGAGCTTAATCGAATGACTGAGAAGATTGATGATACGCACCAACAGATAAGCCACAAGATGCGAGGTCACAATTGCGAGCAAGAGCGCAAGACCGAGGCCCAACCACTGCCAAGCCTTAAGCCGAAACGCTATGCCGCGCGTGAGAAAAGGCGGTAATCTATCCTCTATATTGTACTGATTGACGGCCTCTGTGAGATCCGGAACTCTATCGACAAACTCCTGGGAAAAACGCCAAATGCGTCGCTCATCCCCCACCACCTGCAGACGACGCATCTCAATAGGCACAGCCCCGCCAGGCACAGAGATGCGACCGACAATTTCTGTATCCGGAAGCAGACCATCGTCGACACGACCCGTCGCCTGATCGGAGACCTGTGCCAGATCGATCTGGGCCTTGCGATTGATCAGGTCCATGAGCTCTTGGGTGACCATCTGCTTGCGCTCGGCATTCATACGGCGCGGAAAATCCAAGTAAGCACTCGCTCCGGCAACGTCCTCACGTTTGATCGCCTCTTGAAAACCCTTGAGGGCAGAGCGTGGTGATTCCACGGCCTGTTCAGCCCCTGCCGTCACAGGCACCGCTGCAGCAGGTTCTTGTTGAGGAACAGCCCAGCTTAGATTTGGACTTAAAAGTTTGAATCCTAAGAGGACCCAGATGGCACATGCTAGCAGCTTATTGTCAGAGACTTGTCGCAACAAAGGCAAACTCCTTACCAAAGATTCGCCAACAGCCTGATGCTATAACAAAATAGGCGAGCTTTGCAAAGTCAAGCTCATCCTGCACCAAGAGAGGGAAAGCTTAGCATTCCTCACCTACTTGAAAATTTATGGAACAGTTTCTATGCTTAAAAGGCCTTTCAACAGCGACTGCTGCTTTTTCAGGCTTCTCTCTCGCTGATTTAGGTAGGAGACTGGCATGCGCGCACGAATCTTCAAGCTTCGAACTCGTTTCGGACTGACCCTGTTCTCTGGGCTCATCGTTGGCTGCAGTAAGCCTCCGACCTTTGTACCCCAGCCTTATACGAGTAAAGAGCTGCTGAGCCCTGGGGATGCCAGCCCTCGTGAGGGGATGACTCATCGTCAGGTCCTCGAAAAGATTTTCGCCCCGCAGCCCTCCTGCGATGCGGGACGCGATCTACGAGCTCCAGCTCTCATTCGTCGCCTGACGCGCGACGAATATCAGAATACGATCCGCGATCTCTTTCAATTTACCTCTGATCTTCGCGAGTTTATTCCTGCGGACGAGCAGGTCTTGGGATTCCGAAATAATAGTAGCCTCAACTTGGTGAGTGTCGATCACGCCGTAGCCTACAGCCGCAGTGCGGGGCGAATCGCCGACCAAGTCTTAGATAAAAAGTGGAAGGACCTCGCTTCCTGTTCCTTCGAGCAAGAGGGGCGCGCCTGCATCGAGCAATTCCTTCGCGACCGCCTGCTCCAGATCTGGCGTCGCCCCGCGCGCGAAGAAGAGATCCAAGATCTTCTCAAACTTTATGATGTCGGTGCGGCCTTGAGCCCACGCGAAGGCGCTAAACTCTTGATTCGCTCTCTGCTGTCTGCTCCAGCCTTCCTCTACCGGACCGAACTCGGCAAAACAGGCCAGCTCGACGCCTACGAATGGGCGAGCGCTCTCTCCTATTTTTTCTGGGCCTCCACTCCTGACGCCCAACTCTTAGCCCGAGCGGCTGATGGCAGTCTGTTGCAAGACGAGGTGCTATCGGCAGAGATTCAGCGTCTGCTGACCGATCCTAAGGCACGAGATGGTGTAAAGGCTTTCGCTGAGAGTTGGCTCGCCTACAGCCAGGTTCTTGCCGTAAATAAAGACGGCAATAAATTTCCTGATTTCACCAGCCAGATCCGTGTCCTTCTCGCTCAAGAAACGGAAGATACCTTCGATGCTTTGGTTCGTAAGCAAGGCGCCGACTTTAAATCGCTGATGCTGCTCGATACGAGCCTAGGTAACGAAGCTCTCGCGACTTACTATGGGGTGCCTCTAGAGAAAGACGCCGACGGCAACACTCTCCTCAAGTTCCAAGGTCAAGGCCGACGTGGCATCTGGGGCCAGGCCAGCGTGCTGGCATCGCTCTCCTATGCCCACGAAACCCACCCGATCAAACGCGCTGTCTTCATTCGCCAACATCTACTTTGTGAAGAACTCGTTCCGCCGCCTCCGACCCTCAACATTCAACCGCCACCGCCTCGGGAAGGGGCGAGCACGCGCGAACGCTTTGCTGCTCACTCATCGGTCGGTGCCTGCAAAGGCTGTCACGTGCGTATCGATGGAATTGGCTTTGGCATCGAAGATTTTGATCCTATCGGTCGCCAGCGCACTGTGGACAATGGGCGCCCGGTCGATGCCAGCGGTCAAGCTTACGACATCGACCAGCAGACTCAAAATTTCCAGGGTCAGGCTCAGCTGAGTGAGATCCTCGCACGCTCCACGCGCGCCCAACGTTGCTTTGCGCTCCAGTGGTATCGCATGGCTCATGGCCGTATTGAACAAGAAGCGGATATCTGTGCCATCCGCGAGCTCGGCGATCGCATGCAATCGGGTCTCAGCGTTCGTGATCTCATGATCCAAACCATCACTCATCCCTCGTACCGACAAAGGAGATTCTGATGCGTAGCTGGACTCGCTCCCTAGATCGCCGTCGTCTCCTGCAAAAAAGCAGCTTGGCTCTGGTCGCGTGGCCCCTGATGAAAGTCCTGAGTGAGGAACGGGCCCTTGCCGCGCCCATGCAAAAAAGGGCTATTTTCTGGTACTTTCCCGATGGCATTATCAAGCCGCTCTTTCACCCGCAAGAGACTGGCTCGCAGTTTACTCTGCCCGCGATGACCCAAGCTTTGGAACGAGTGAAATCGGACATCATCATGCTCAAGGGCATCGACTACAAAACTGAGGGTAGCCACGAAGGGGGCGCAGCCTATTGCCTCACCGGGATGCCTCAGAACAAGCCAGGCCTTTCTCTTGACACCGTTCTCGGTCAACGCATCGGGACAGGCTCCCCCTTACCCGTGGTCCGCTTGGGTGTGGGGAGCAACTTTCAACGTAATGGTTCCGTATCGTTTTATGCCCCCGGCATCCCCTCGGTGATCGAAGATCATCCCGCCCAGGCTTTTTATGGTCTTTTTGGCAAGAGTCAGGCCCCTGTCGATCCAGACACTCAGGCCAAGATCATGCGGGGCGAAAAGAGCCTTTTGGATCTTGCCAAGTCTCAGCTGCAAAGTCTGAGCCTTGATCTGAATGCCACGGAAAAGCAAAAGCTGAATGTCCACCTCGAAGCTCTTCGCGAGCTTGAGCGACGTGTTCAAGCGTCTGTGCCCATCGATAGTGAGCGCCTATCAACCTGCACCAATCAGGTCGATATGCGCGGCCTCAGCTTTCCCGAGCAAGAGACCAACTACCCGCCCATGGTGCATCGCAACGAACTCTATGCCACCATCGGCGATATCATGATGGATATGGCCTATCAGGTGTTGGCCTGCGGCATCAGCCATGTTCTTTACTTTCAATGGTCGCATCCGGTGAGCCCGACCCAATTTGATTTTCCTGGCAGCCCCGGCATTCACCGTGGCCACCATGATATTTCTCATTATGGCGGTGACATCAAAAGTTCTTATGCCGCAGAATTTGTGGCCTGTCAGAGCTGGTACATGGAACGTCTGGCCCGCTTTATCGAACGCTTGGGGGCGACTCAGGACGGCAGCCGTAGCCTGCTCGCCAACACCAGTCTTCTCGCCTTGACAGAAATTGCGGATGCCAATCTTCATGACTTTACCAATGCGGGTCTGATCTTAGCAGGACAAGCGGGAGGGGCTTGGAAGACGGGGCGTAGTCTCGAACTGTCGGGTACCAGTCACAATCAGCTGTTGGTCAGCATCCTCCAGGCCATGGGCCAGAGCGATGAGACTTTTGGTGATCCTCGGCTTGGCCGCGGCGCCCTGCCTGGACTCTTCACTACCTGAGAGGTGATGTTAAAATTCGAGACCGAGGCCGATGGTGAGATCGTTCACGCCACCCAAGGTATCGAGGTAAATCTCGGTACGTTTGGTTTCGGTCTTGGTTGTTGTCCCGCCCGCAGAGGTTTCCACTGTGTCCGTGGCCACAAGGGCACTGGTGAACAGCTGGGCATTGAGGTCCAAAAAGAAATCTTTTGAGAGGTCAAAGCGAAAGCCCGCATTCCCTCCATAAAAGAGTCCCGAAGACTTCAACTTGGTCACATTCGTGTTGCTGGTTTCATTGTTTTGAAAAGCGAGCAGCCAGCTCAGGTAAGAGCGAGCTCCACCAAAATTCTTTAGAAAATAGATCTGCCCCCCACCGAGAGCCAAACTGGTTTCTCCTGCTGGCGCTCCGTCGCCGCTATAAGACGTCGAGGCAAAGTTCGCCTGAGCAAACCACTGCCGAGACTGTTGGCTGCTGCCGAAACCCAGGCGTGCCCCTAGTGAAAACTGAGAGCTGCCATTACCGACATCGGGCGCACTTTTCTTGTAAAAGCCACTGATGAGACTCAGATCGGTAGCCTGCGCAGAACCTGAAAAAAAGCTTAAAATTAGGATACTCAGACTCAAACGGAAGATGACTGCGCCCCTACATGAGCTTAGCAAATTCCGCACCATGATATGTGCCTCCTGCACTGTGCAACAGAACCTGAGTTCGGATCTCGAGAGAGCATGCTTCTCAACGAGTGATCGGAAATTCACTCAGGGAACAATACTGCGAAGACGCCATTCTTTCGGATCGTACAGAGCATCCGCCCAAGTCCCCGTCCCAAGATATTCGAGGAGGGCGGCCTGCGCGGTCCCCAAATTCAAGGGCGTCTTGCCTAATTGGGTAGCTGCATCGGACCAACCCGGGTTATGGCCGATCAACAGCAAGGTCTCGATCGCATCATCGACCTCGCAGCAGCGGCCTAAGATAGCTTCGGGTTCTGCGAGATAAAAGAGCGAAAGAACTTTGCTAGCAATCCCTGTAAACGAGCCCCCGCGCACGACAGCTTCCATCGTCATCACAGCCCGCTTGGCATCACTGCAGAGGATGAGCTCGGGACTAAAACCTCGAGCCCGCATCTCTTGCCCACAGCGAATCGCTGCCGCAACGCCCTGCGTCGTCAGTTCCCGTAGGCGATCACTGGGAGCCAGTTCGCTCGCCACAGCTTCACCATGTCGCATCAAAATCAATCTTCGCATCACCCTACCGCCTTTTGCGATTTTTCCTCGAGCTCTTGCAGCTTTCTACGCGCCTGATCGAACTCAGGATGCTTTTCGAGACAGCGTTTCAGTAGCTTGATCGCTTCTTCATTCTGTCCTTTGGTCGCCAGCATGATACTTTTATTGTAAAGAGCTGAGCGATTGTTTGGATCCAGTTTGATGACCGTATTGTAGGTCTTCGAAGCCTCATCATACTGCTCAGATTCTTTGTAACAGATCCCG
>CANGNB010000238.1 GCA_947454545.1 Oligoflexaceae bacterium | reverse complement strand
TTCCCACCTTCATATTCTGGATAGTAATCTGAATAGCCTTCCATCCAGCGAAAGCGGAGCGGACTATTTTGAATCACAAACGATATCATCGCTGGACCTTGGTCCAAAAATGCCTTTTGCTTGAGTGGGGAAACACCTTCACCCACGACCTTGGCCAGATATTGAGCTGCTTCTGCTGGGCTGTCCTGAACACCCGCTGCTTTGGTGACCTCATTGTTGCGTATCCAAATACCGCCACCTGAACGCGCGGTTGAACCACCGAAAGTGGGCGCTTTTTCGATGACAACGACATTCAGGCCCCGCTTTGCTGCCGTAAGTGCGGCCGTCATTCCTGCTGCACCAGAGCCGACTACGATGACATCAAAGTCAATCGCATGGGCATAAGCTGTCGAGCCAAAGAGTTTGTATATTCCTGAGCTGAGCACCACGCCGGCGCCAAGAGTTTTTTGCACAAATTTTCGCCGGCTATGACGGCGACTTAGGGCATCTTTTAGGGGATTTTTCGCTCTTGGCATAGAATTTCCTCTTTGTTTAGAACCTTTTGAATCCCCCGAACATAGGTGAAATAAAAGTTTTGTGCAGCAAATTTCCAAACTCAGTGCAAGCACGCTCATGCGCAGGGATAAACAACCGAAACCCTTTCTAGGATTCTAGGCTTCTGTCAAAGTTTTGACACAAGGCACTCCCATGCTGCTCACAAAACATACTATCCTTGCCTTTTATCTGAGCCTTCAGGTAAGCCTCCTAGGTTTTGAAACAAACTCGTTCTGTGCAGATCTCTCGCAGGGTCACGCGATATTTCAAGAATCTACTCTCGACCTCAGTCAGGGGAATTGGACCGAAGGTCCAATCGAAATTCATGGACCATGGAATTTCTATTGGAATAGACTCCTAGACCCTCAAAATCCATGGACACCTTCGCCCATGATCTCCCCATCCATCCCTTGGGAGAGAATGTCCGAGTTGAAGAGCCAAGCTAAGGATTTGCGAGGTTCAGCCAGCTACCGACTCAAAATCCAAGGCTTACCGGTTCGTATCCCCCTGACTCTCATGGTGCCTTCGAATACCGGGGCGACAAAGGCATTTCTTTATCCTGCAGCCCGCCCAGAAGAGGCGCTGTCTTTTGAAGTTGGAAAAGTAGACTCAGGTTCGACTGTGTTTACCAAGCGGAGAGTCCTACTGAGGTTTGAGGCGAGGCAAGCTGAAGACTTCATCCTTCTTCTGCAACTGTCGAATCATGCTAACGCGTATGGAGGGTTTTGGGCACCCCCTCAGTTGGGGCGCAGTGATATCATCGAAAAACATATGTACTGGAACGATTTTTTAACTGTGCTGAGTCTTGGCATTTCTCTGACTTTGGCGGTATATGCCTTTCTTCTCTGGCGGCAACGCCGAGCCGATAGACTTCCCGGCTACCTGTTTTTGGTATGCATCGGTGGAACCCTTCGCAATCTAGGGACCAGTGCTTTTGTTGCACAACTCATTGGTGATACTCACTATGAGACTCTGCGACGCCTCGAATATATGAGCATTCCTTGGGCTGTTTCCTTTGTCTACTTTATCGGCGCTTTTTTTGGCGTTAAAGCTTATGCTCAAATGAATAGGGCCCTCCTTGTCACGAGCTGCCTGCTGATTTTTATGACTTTCATCGCCCCTCTTAGCACCTTTGAACCCTTGCTGTTCCTCTACCAAATCAATGTGCTTGGCGTTTGTATCTATTCTCTGTTTATACTCTTGAAAGCATATGGGGATAAAAAACCAGGGGCACTCCTCACTTTGATGGGCAGTGGTCTCATTTCGATAGCAGTCCTTTGGGATATCATTTTGGTAACCAATCTCCATATATTTCACATCTATCTCACGACACTTTCTATAACCATCTTTCTGATGCTCCTCGGACAAATGATTGCTCGGCGAGCAACCGACATGCAAAAGCTTGCGCAGAAGTTGGCATTGGAGCGCGAGCATATTCAAAGCGAACTTCGGCTTGAAGTGGAAGGTCGACTGCAGCTTTCGGCAGATATCGCTCACAAGCTCAATAATCCCTTGAATTATATAAGAAACGCCAGCTATTTGATCGAATCGGAACTCAGCAAAGTTCAAGAAGAAGTCCTCTCCCTGTTTGAATCAGAACCTGAAGGCGATTCCCCGGTAGGGGAATTAAGAAAGCACTATGAAGGTCGATTCAGAGAGCTAAGTCAGCCTTTTAAGCAACTTAAAGAGGGATTATCCCTAGCGACCCAATCCATCGTCGAAATTAGGACAGTCAGTGGAGTGGATGGATTACATATGGAATCCTTTGACCTGCGAGATTATCTGGTCGAAGCCTTGTACCATCTCAATTCGCCTATACCATCGGCATCAGAATTCGATAAAATTCCGGAGCATCACATCGTTTTTGGAAACCGAACTATCCTCAATCGAACGCTTCAGAAAGTCGCGACGGCAATACCAAACACCTGGCGGCAGAACATGAAGCTTCACTTCAACCCTGGGGACGAAGAGTCTGTAAGCACGCTATCCGTAAGCTGGGATTGGACTGGCCCCTATCTTCAAAACCCACAAGCCAAGGACCTTGGGTCCTCTCTCAATTATCTGCTTCGTGGCACAGACAGTCACATCGAGCTGATATGGGAAAGAAAACACGTAGAAATACGCCTCTCGCTCCCTCGGAGCTTGAATGATGTAAAAAGCGCGACTCTCGTCTCTTAGAGAGGACGCTGTCTCCTGGGCCCCAAACACTGACATGGGTACGAATACCTCGGTGTCATCGTCAAGAGTCTCAATGCCGCCATCTTGAGAGTAGCTCACAGCTTGTGAAGCTTGTCTGGGCGACCAAATCCAAACTGACCTTCAAAAGCAGCTGTGTTAAAGTAAGTCGAATCCTCTTAGAAAAAGGGCAGGCTATGGCAGGAAGAGTTGGCATCACTCCAGACTTTGAGACTAGCAAATGGAGCATTGAGCGTGAATTTAAGAATCCAAGGAATTGGATGCTCACGCAAAAGTTTGCGAATAAAAAAGAAGCTCAAGAATGGGAAAAGAAAAAGATGGAAGAGCTAGGAGTGAAAAATGTGAAGCAGGAGATCAGTACATCCTTCATCAGAGTTGACTGGCGAGGCTTTTACTTTGAACATGACGGCCCAAGAGGAAAGTAGTTCCAAAGGCCGTTTATGCTCCCCTATACCCAGTCATGCCCCGCCTGTCTTAGTCGAAGGTATAACCTGCTAAGAAGAGATGATAGCCCGGCAGCTCATCCGAACTGATGTCTAGAACGCAGTGCGTGTTAAAAGCTTCGATGGGATCAAAGCGCAGAGATGTGTTAGAGAGTCTGCGAAAGCGAAAGTGTCCCCAGTTTGCTGTAACAAAGGCTTCGGCTAGAGAGTCCTGATTCTCCGAGCTTAGAGCAGGACCCGAGTAAGCATTGATAGACGTGAAGACACAGTCTTTCAAAGTCGCCTCGAGAGCTTGGGGTTGATCGAGCGTCACACCCGCGGCAGACCATAGACAGGAGTCGGAGGAGTTGCTGAGATCGGCGATCAGTCCGTTGTTGGCTCCTTCGAGTTTGGCACGATAAGCGTCATCCCACGAGCGAACCAGTGTGCGGTAGATGGCCACTGTGGCGGTATCAAAGCTGCTAGGTATGGCTTCGCCTTCCCAAGCGAGGTTTACCTCGGGATCACAGCTTAGGCTTGGAGAGCTGTCAGCCAGAGGGGCTGCTTGGCCCCCTACGGAGAGTGAAAGCAGGAGCGAACCTGTCAAAAGTTGGGATTTCATGAGCAATTTCCTCGGAAAGCATGTTGATCTAACGGCCTTGATCCTTAGCACGGTGGAAGGGTGAAGTCCATGGCCGTGGGGGTATTCAGGCAGGGCTTTTGACCAGACACCGAGATCCTGTTGCTCAAAGAGTTGAGACCAGCTAAGAAGAGCCTGTGATAGTCGATTTTAAGGAGGATAGTTCACATGATGAAAGCAAATCAGACTCTTATGGCTCAAATTCTGACCACACCTTGGTGGGTCCAGCTCTTGCGAGGCGTTCTTGCACTGAGCTTTGGCTTTTATACTATCAATCAGCCAGCTTTAACTTTGATGCTGATGGTACAATTTCTAGGGGCCTTTGTTTTTATCGAAGGTCTTGTTCTTGTCTACATGGCGATAGCAAATAAGACCGGTGAGACCAAACGTGCGTTTGTCGCACTACGAGGCGTTCTTTACGTGCTCGCGGGTCTTGGTGTTCTCTTCAGCCCTATCCTTTCTACCCTGATCACTACAGTAGTCCTTGGGACTTTCGTCGGATTGATAACGATCTTCGGTGGTATGATGGAAATCGTTGCTGGAATGCGCACCGAAAAATCTCAGAAGAGTGAGTGGAGTTTGATACTGCTCGGCGTTCTGACTGTGGTTTTTGGTGTGATGATCGTTTCGGCTCCTGTCGCTTCAGGGGTCGCTTTAAGCCTGTTTTTTGGCGTCTGGTCTTTGGTTTCGGGTTGCTTCCTGGTCGTCAATAGCTTTCGCATTCGTTCCGGCAAAAAGCATCTGGATCATTTCGTAGCTGCCTAAAGCTCAAGGGATGAGAGCAGGCTTTACAAAAGTCTGTTCTCATGGAGAATAGCTCATGTGAGTCCTGCTGCGAGGCGCTGTGAGCGAAGTTTTTGATGGGAAAATAGGACTAAAATCACTAGGATTATTCCCAGGACAGCAGAAGAACCGATGGTGCCAAAGTTGAGCCCACCTTTATCGAAAGGCTTTGTTAGAACATCTCCCAGTGTGGCTCCAAAAGGTCGCGTTAAAATAAACGCTAACCAAAACAGCAGAACCCTCGAAACTGTGGTGACAGAGTAGGCAATTCCAATTCCAGCGATGGCAGCCCCTACGATGAGCGCTCCCCCAAGAAAACCCAGTCCCGAATCATCGGCAAGAAAATCTCCCAGAGCTGTTCCTAAAGTATTGGATATTAGGATTGCCATCCAATAGAAGACTTCGGCTTTCACATTGCTAATTTTGCTTACTTCCAAGGTTCCAAGACTGAGGCGCCACGTGAAGAGGATGATAAGAAGTGCTCCTAAGAGCACGGCAGAACCCAGCATATAGCCAAGGCCCAGGGTCCGGTCCATATAGTCAGAGATTGTTGTGCCAGCAGTGCTTGTTGTTAATATCACCAGCCAATAGAGGAAAGGATAAAAGCGCTTTGCGCTCAACTGAGCCGTGAGACTTAATATAAAGCAGCTGAATAAAAGAATGGAACTCTTTGCGTAGCCTATGTCGAGCGTCATAGAGAGAAGGTCACCGGCGGTCTCTCCCAGAGTCGTTGCGCAAATTTTCATCACCCAAAAGGTAAAAGTGATGGCTGGCAGTTTGCTCTCATAGCTAGCACTTTTTTCCATAAAATACTCCTCAAGAGACCTCAAGCGAGATAGTGCAAAAAAGGAAGGAAGACTGGCCTTTAACTATAGGTCAGCCTCCTTCCTTATACACAATAAAATCCTATTTATTTCGGGCAAATCTCCCAACCAGCAGCCTTTAGCTCAGCCGAAAGATCGTCAAGCTTTGCCGTGCGAAGCGGAATATTCCCTGCAAACTTGATCGTTTCTCCAACCTCAAGCTGACCGTTGAGTGAGGTCTGAATGCGAAAATGTGCTTCGCGCGTAGTATCGCCAACCTGCTCAAGGCAGATTTTCCGACCTGAGGCGCTCGGAAACATACGGCCCTTATAAGCTTGCAAAGAATCTTGAGCCTCATCACCTGCAAAAGACCCTAAGCCCCGGGCGACGAGGCTGTCGCGATCGAGGTGGAGTTCAAGCAAAGGTATGCCTTTACTGGTGTCATTGCCGAGGCCAAAGAGAGGGAAGGGGGAGCTGCTCGCGCGCAGGACGAGCTTGTGTTCGCCCTCGTTCCATTGGCTACTAAAACTTTGATAAAGACCTTCCTCCGGTTTTTTATCTTCGATGCGGACAAAACCAAAGCTGGGTGAAAAGTAGGAGCCGGGTTGATTGTTGCCCGTGACTTTGCCTCGGAGTCGTAGGTGGACAGAGCGAGCTTCCAAAGCCTCAGGGTTGACAGTGGGATCGCTGATAAAGGCTGGATCCTGAAAGTTGCTTTGGATCTGTTCGATCAGATCGTAGTAGACCGAGTACGCCTGAGCCGGAGCCATATTTTGCAGAACGGTTATGACCTGATCGCGCTCCTTGATGTAATTGCTGATGGCCTGATAGCCAGGTGTGAGGCCACCGTGTCCAAGCAAAGTCCCATAAGCCGTGGTTTG
>CANGNB010000237.1 GCA_947454545.1 Oligoflexaceae bacterium | reverse complement strand
CTGTAAAGTCCTCTCGAAAAGCTTTCTGGATCTGCTGTTCGGCAGGTAGATCCGCGAGTGCCTCAAGGCGCTGGACAAAGCGATCGAAGGGTGCATCTAAAGCTACAAGACCCCGCTCGTAAGCTGCCAAGGCGCTTCGCATATGCCTGAAGACGCGTTCGAGCGCATCGCGTAAGGGCGGATCGAGAGTCTGATAGGTGGACTCAGCTGCTTCCGTTCCCGTGCGTCCGGGATAAAGGGTCTTTGCTAGATACCTTTGAGGAGCCAGTCCAAGATTGGCTGCACGCTGGATAATCCGGGATTGAAGCAACGTGCTGTCAATCGTTGCCAGTGTGTAATGAGCCAGACTCAAAGGCAACTCGAGAGGAGGCTCCTTAGGCCTTGCATTCAAGTCGGGGTGCGCAAGAAACCAGGTCTCTAGGTCTTTCGGGAAAGCTCCGAAGAGCTGCTCGTAGGAGGCGCGATGGTTCTTGAGAATCATGCGAACCGCCTGACTACGGTCTATGCCGTGCTCGTCAACGGCTTCCAAAGGGCCAGTGGCCTGAGCTTCGAGACTGGCAGCGCGCCCGTCCCAGAAAAACCAGTGCTGAGCGAAGACGTTTACGAGCGAGGGTGTATGCCGCGTGAGCTCCTTGCGGCCGAGCGCCAAAGGGCGAGCATCCGTGAAATACTGCGCGGGCTGGTGGCAATTCGCACAGGAAAGTTCGCCTGTTGCAGAAAAGCGTGGGTCGTAAAAGAGTTTTTTGCCGAACTCAGCGAGAGCTTTTTCCCTGGGGCTAGGCCTAGGGATCGAGAGGCCCGTAAAACTTGGCGCGAGGGCAAGAAGTTCAGTATCGCTTGGTAGAGTGCGTTTTGGCGTTGTGGCAAACCATTCGGAAGGATTAGGGACGAGCATCCAGAGCAGGCCCAATGCCGCCACAAAGAATCCTATGCGGAGGCTCCTAGCCAAGAGAAAGTTGCTGTCACGCCTGTGTTTGCTCATAAGACGACCCTTTGCTTTCCAACCAAGCCGACCCACCTTAGCACTGCTCAAACGCTCCCGACAAGGTGAACGAGGCAGAGCCTAAACAGCCTGGTTAGGTCGCTTCGTTTCCCAAACCTGTTTTAACCAAGCGGCCAATCCTTGTTTATTTGACAATGCGAAGCGGACGGGGGAGAATCAAATTCATGTTCAATTCTTTGTTCACATTGCGGAATCTTTGCGGTTAAGATAACAATTCTCCGTCAATCCAAGCGGTGACACATCGGGTCGTCATTGCACCCATCGGATCGTATTACTTTGCGTGGAGTTAATCTGTCTCATGGTCTCTCTCGTTAGGTTACTAAAGGTCCTTAGTTTCCTTTTTCTTGCCTCAGGACTAAACGGCTGTTTTGAAAAGCTGCCTATGTCCACGGCACACGTGGTTACCGAATGGGGTCGCCAAATCAATCACGTGTACCTCATCACCACAGTGATCGTGTCCCTCATCTTCGTGGCGGTTGCTATTCCGTTTTGCTATGCAATCTGGAAATTCCGCGAAAAAGAAGGCGAGACGCGGATGCCCAAGCAGATCACTGGCAACCACAAGCTTGAGATCATCTGGACATTGGTTCCTATCGTTCTCCTCATCTTCATCTTCCTGCCTACGCTGGAAGTGATTATGAAGCGAGCCGAAGCTCCACCCGAAGACTCGCTCGTCATCGAAGCGATTGGTCATCAGTGGTGGTGGGAATTCAAGTATCCTTCGCTAGGGATCACCACGGCCAACGAGATGTTTGTGCCCGAAAACACTCACATCACGATCAAGGCGACTTCCGGCGATGTGATCCACGCTTTCTGGATTCCGCGCTGGGGTGGCAAGATTGACACTTTGCCGGGTATCATAAACCAAATCACATATGTCACTCCAAGCATAGAGGACGCAGAGAAAGGTGACTACTATCAGGGTCACTGTACCGAGCTCTGCGGTCTGTCTCATGCGCGGATGCGCTACGAAGCTGTTGTTTTGACCAAAGATCGCTTCCAGCAGTGGTCCAAGGTTGCAATGCAGCCCCCCGTCATTGCTTCGACTCTCGAGAAGAAGGGCCAGGAGCTCTTTATGAGCAAAACTTGCTTCACCTGCCACGCCATCGAAGGCACACAGGCGAATGGCAAGATCGGTCCTAACTTGACCAACTTTGGTAACCGTCGTCACTTGGCTGCGGGAACTTTGAACAACACCAAGGACGGTTTGCATACCTGGTTGCGCGATTCTGTCGATTCCAAGCCTGACTATCAGACCATCAAGCCTGGTAGCCTCATGGTCTTCGGTCCGAACTTTGAATTGACCGAAGGCGATATCAAGGCACTGACAGCTTACTTGCAACATTCGACAGCGAAAACCTACTAAGACGCTCTTCTACCTTCAGGAGGTATAGGTTCTATATGAGCAATCACGGCGCGCCCAAAACTGGGCTCTGGAGTTGGATTACCACCGTAGACCATAAGAGGATCGCCGCCCTCTACGGTTTTTCTGCACTCTTGTTTTTTGTTCTGGGAGGCGTAGAGGCGATCATGATGCGCACCCAGTTGATCGTTCCTAACAACGATTTCATCACTGCGCGTACCTTCAACAGCATGGTTACCATGCACGGCACAACCATGATCTTCCTCGTGGTTATGCCTCTGTCGGGTGCTTTCTTTAACTTCCTCACTCCCTTGATGATCGGGGCTCGCGACGTAGCCTTCCCAAGACTGAACGCTTTGAGCTTTTGGGTCTTCCTCTTTGGCGGCCTCCTTCTCAACTTTGGTTTCGTCATCAACGAAGCGCCCCGCGGCGGCTGGTTCGGTTACGCTAACCTTACAGAACTTCAGTACACGCCTGACCTTTCTGCAGACTTCTGGGCCATGGGCCTTCAGGTTGTCGGTTTGGCGTCACTGATTGCATCGATCAACTTCTTCGTTACTATCCTCAACATGCGTTGCAAAGGCATGACTCTCCTGAAGATGCCTATGTTTATCTGGACGACTTTGGTGACGCAGGTTCTTTTGTTCCTCTCCCTGCCAGTTATCACTATCGCTCTCGTCATGATCACCTTCGATCGTCACTTTGGAACAGGCTTTTTCAACCCAGGTGTGGGTGGTTCGGTCGTTCTTTGGCAGCATCTTTTCTGGGTCTTCGGTCACCCCGAAGTTTACATCCTGATCTTGCCTGCCATGGGTATCGTCTCTGAAATTCTGGCAACTTTCTCCCGTAAGCCACTCTTTGGCTACTCTGTGATGGTCTACTCAACCTGCGCCATCGGTTTTCTGGGCTTTGCGGTATGGGCTCACCACATGTTCACAACAGGTCTTGGCCCATGGGCGACGACCTTCTTCGTGGCAGCGACAATGTTGATCGCGGTTCCCACAGGCGTGAAGATCTTCAACTGGATCTCTACGGTTTGGGGTGGACGCATCAAGATCACGACGGCATCGCTCTTCGGCCTAAGCTTCGTGGCGATGTTCACCTTCGGTGGCCTCTCGGGTATCATGCACTCGTCTGCTCCCATCGACTCGCAGCACCAAGATACTTACTTTGTGGTTGCTCACTTTCACTACGTTCTCTACGGCGGCGCTGTGATGGGACTTTTCGGTGGAATTTTCTACTGGTTCCCGAAAATCTCAGGGCGCTTCCTCAACGAGACTCTGGGTCAGATCCAGTTCTGGCTGTACATGATCGGATTCAACATGACCTTCTTCCCTATGCACTTTTTGGGTGTTCAGGGTATGCCGCGTCGTAACTACACTTATGCCCCCGACATGGGTTGGGATCTTTGGAATTTCATCTGTACCATCGGTGCTTACATGACAGCTGTGGGTGGTATCCTCTTTGCCATCAACCTCTTTTACAGCCTTAAGAAAGGCGAAAAAGCACCAGCAGATCCATGGGATGCACGGACTTTGGAATGGACCATTCCATCACCTCCGCCCGAGTACAATTTTGGTATCGAGCCAACTGTTACCCATCTGGATGATTTCTGGCATCGCAAGTATGATGAAGAAGGTCACAAAAAACAGCTGCCACCCCCTGCGAAGTACGATCCGCACGCGATCCACTTGCCTGGGCCTTCCTACTGGCCTATCTGCTTGGCTGCAGGTTTGACCTGCGGTGCTGCTGGCTTTTTCTTGAAGGGTTTTGGGCTTTACGTAAGCTTGGTCGGAGTCGCGGTGATTCTGATCAGCGCCTACGGCTGGGCATACGAAGAAGCATAAGGGGAGGAATCTTACTCAGATGAGCACGCATCTCGAGACGAATACCGGTGTTGATAACCGCAAGTTTGCAATGTGGACCCTGATCGGTTCGGAATGTTTTCTTTTCGGTACGTTGATCACGAACTATCTGATCAACAGAAACCGCTCTGTGACAGGTCCGACAGGTCAGGAAATCTTTAATATCGATCTCACGACGCTGTCGACCTTCGACCTGCTCTTGAGTTCGGTAGCGATGGCCTTCGCCGTATATTACTGTAAGCACAAAAAACTGCGTCCGATGCAGTGGAGCCTTGCAACCGTAGCTCTCTTCGGTCTGTTTTTCTTGGGCTTTCAGTACTACGAATTCAGCCACTTTCTTCATGAAGGCCTTGGGCTCAGTACCAACGTCTTCGGTGCATCTTTCTACATGCTCACCGGCTGTCACGGTTTGCACGTGGCTGTCGGTGTGATGATCATCTCAACCCTTTTGATCAAGTCTTTGATCAAAGGCGAAGCATGGTTTAATGACGATGTTGTCGAAATCTGTGGTCTTTACTGGCACTTTGTAGATGTGATCTGGATCATCATCTTCACAGTCGTCTACCTCTTTGTTTACGTCTAGGAGTCAAGGGCATGACTAACGATCAGCACGCAGGTCAACCTGCTCATCAAAACCATGCGGGTATCCCGCTGTATGTGGCTTTTCTCGTCGTCCTTGCCATCATCACAGCCTGCGAGTGGGCGATTTTCAAGTTTCGCGTATCCCTTGGGATTAGCAACTTCGTTCTTGTCGCAGCACTCTCAGTGATGTCTCTTGTTAAGTTCTTTATGGTCGTCGGCTGGTACATGCACTTGCGTTACGATCCTAAGCTATTGAAGATCAATTTTATCTTCGCTTTTCTCCTCGTTATGGGGATAGCTTTGGGATTGCTGACACTTATGAGTGCTCACGGTTGATCCTGAAGACAAAGTTTCGATGGAAAAGAAGGCGTCTTTATGGCGCCTTTTTTCTTGCCTTCGATCCCTTGGCGAAGGATGACTCGGTTCTGGACTCTCGGCCCCTTCCACGTTATGGTGGGGCCCATAAGACGCAATGGGAACGGGGAACTTATGTCCATAGCCTATGCTCATGAATTATACGATCGCTTGCCAAATGATATTTTTGTGGTGAAGTGGGACTTTGATCCCACGCTGATTTTTTTCGCTTTCATGCTGATCTTTTATATACGGGGCTATCGTCGCTTTAAAAAGAAACCGGTGAAGACTTGGCAGCTCGTCTGCTTTTTCACTGGGGTGGCTCTTTGTATTCTGGGTCTGATGCCTCCCATTGATCCGCTTTCAGACCAGCTGTTTTGGGCTCACATGATTCAGCATATGATCATCGCCCATCTTGGGATTCCTCTCATGCTCTTTGGAATCCCTTACTTCGTTATCCTCCGAGGAATGCCCCATTGGTTTCGTAAGCTGGTCTATTTTCCTATCCTACGTTCTGGAATTTTAACTCTGCTCAATAAGACCATTGCCAGACCTTTACCATCCCTCATTTTCTTCGAGGCTTCATTCTGGTTCTGGCACTTGCCACGCTTTTATAATCTGGCGCTCTTGAACGATTATTTTCACCTCATCGAGCACGCAAATTTTGCACTGGCAGGTATGCTCCTTTGGCGAAATATCATCGATCCCCATCCTATGAAGTCGCCCTTACCCTTGCCCGCTCGTATGCTCTATTTGGCCGCAATGGAGGCTTCTAACATCATCCTGAGTGCGATTCTTACCTTTTCTGATGACGTTCTGTACGCCTATGAGGGTATACCTATGCCAACGTGGTGGGCTCACTGGGGCCATCTTCAGGATCAACGTCTAGGTGGGCTTATTATGTGGATTCCGGGTGGTTTCATCAACCTGATGGCCCTGACGGCGGTCTTTTTTGTGTGGGTTCATAGAGAACAAAAGCAGAATGAAGGCTTAGCCTCAGCCTCTGTTCCCGACACAGCGCAGGCTTGAAAGCGCTCAAATTTCTTTAGATTTTGGCATTGACAGTTTTTTCTCTTTACCGTAATTTCAGGTCCTCGGTTGGGGGTGTAGTTAAGT
>CANGNB010000236.1 GCA_947454545.1 Oligoflexaceae bacterium | reverse complement strand
CTCCTTTTTGGCTTTTTCGAGTCCCTCATAAGCGGCGGTGTTGAAGGACTTGTCGTCTTTGCCACCCTTATCGAGCACCAGACCCACCTTGATAGCGCTGAAGGCATATTTCGGGGACAGGGCCGCAGTGAGGCAACCCAACGACACTAAAAGGCCAAGCAAACGGCGCATGCAAAACTCCTTGGAGAGAGGCGACGACTCGTATCGGGCGCATCATAGCGTAGTCCCCTGCGCGCAGCAATCCTGCTCCGTGAAAATTTGAAGAAAGAAGCAGCGGCGATCGTGCAGCCGGTGGACTAAGTCCCACAAGGACTTGCAGCGATGGGACAGCATGTGAAGGGAGGCCGAGCCTGTTCTGTTTGACTTGTGTTGCTGGCGGGGCTAGCATCGGAAGATTGCAGCGATTTTGGGGTGTAGATCCTGCGCGCGCACCCCTATTCAAGTCAAATAGGCATACTTTTTGAGAGTGAGGAGGAGTCCGATGAGCCCCAAAACATCCGAGCCTAAGAGTGCCCAAGAAGCTTTCGAGGAGTTGACTCGCGATGCGCTGCGCTACCACGAGCTGGCGCCTGCCGGCAAGATTTTCACTGGCATCAAAAAGCCTGCCGCGACGCAGCGCGATCTGACCTTAGCCTATTCCCCCGGTGTGGCCGCGCCTTGTCTGGAAATCGAAAAAAACCAAGATGATTCCTTTCGCTATACGGGACGCGGTAATCTCGTGGGAGTGATTTCCAATGGAACGGCGGTGCTGGGCCTTGGACATATTGGAGCGTACGCCTCCAAACCCGTGATGGAGGGTAAGGCTATGCTCTTCAAAAAATTTGCAGATATCGATGTCTTTGATATCGAGATTGATACGGTGGATCCGGATCAATTTATCGCCTGTGTCAAGGCCCTTGAACCCACTTTCGGTGGTATCAATCTCGAAGATATCAAAGCCCCGGAGTGCTTTTACATCGAAGAGCAGCTTCGCTCGCAGATGAATATTCCTGTATTTCATGACGATCAGCATGGTACGGCCATCATCGCCTCGGCGGCCTTTCTCAATGCTCTCGAAGTTGCAGAAAAGCGGATCGAAGAGGTTAAGGTCGTCTTCTCCGGAGCTGGGGCTGCAGCCATTGCCTGCGCGAACCTCTTCTTATCACTGGGGGTAAAAACGGAGCATCTGATTCTCTGTGATAGCAAAGGGCCTGTGCATCTCGGACGCAATGATCTCAATACTTATAAAGCCCGCTTTGCACGCGATATTCCCCAGCGGACCTTGGTCGAGTGTCTCGATGGAGCCGACGCCTTTGTGGGCGTGTCTGTGGCCAAAGCTCTCACACCAGAAATGCTGCAAAAGATGGCGAAAAACCCTATCATCTTTGCTCTTGCTAACCCTGAGCCGGAAATTCGTCCCGATGTCGCGCGCAAGGTTCGTCCCGATGCGATCATTGCCACCGGCCGTTCTGATTTCCCGAATCAGGTCAACAATGTCCTCGGTTTTCCCTTTATTTTTCGGGGAGCACTCGATGTTCGAGCGCGGGTGATCAATGAAGAGATGAAGCTCGCTGCCGTGAAAGCAATCGCTGCCTTGGCGCGCGAGAGTGTGCCTGACACTGTAATGAAGGCTTATAAAGACGGAGAGGTCTATCAGTTTGGACGTGATTATTTGATTCCGAAACCTGTCGATCCTCGCGTTCTCTTTCACGTGGCTCCTGCCGTTGCCAAAGCTGCCATGGATTCGGGCGTTGCCCGAAAGCATGTGGATATGGCCAAATACGCTGAACAGATTGAACATATCCTCGGGCCTTCCACTAGCATGATGCGCTCGATTCAGCGACGCTTGCAAAAGCATATCAAACAAAGACCACAAAAGCCTCGCATCGTGATCCCGCATAGTTACGATAGGCGTATTCTAAGGGCGGTTGCTCAGGTTGTCGATGAGGGGCTGATCGATTTCATCCTGATTGGCAATGAGGATCGCATCCTAGCCAATGCCGAAAAATTTGGTCTGCTCGATCTCAAACGCAAGGTGCAGATTGTTGCCCCCGTCCACTCCCCACACTTCGATCAGTATGCTGCCCAACTCTTTGCTCTGCGACAGCGTAAGGGCACCTCTTATAGCGGGGCCCGTCAGCAGCTGCACAACTACAACTACTTTGCAGCTATGATGCTCCGATCGGGACATGCTGATGGGATGGTGTCGGGAGTGGTCGAGCCCTACGGGCCCTCGACACGTCCTATTCTTGAAGTGATTGGGACGCAGACCGAACATACTTTGGCTGGCGTCTACATGGTGATGCACGGTCAAAAACAGTATTTCTTCGCCGACTGCACTATTCACGAACACCCCGATGCCGAGACACTTGCTGAGATCGCTCTCTCGACAGTGGCTGTTGCCGAGCAGTACAGCAGTGATCCTATCCGTATAGCGATGCTGAGTTTTTCGAGCTTTGGTTCAAATCGTTCGCCTTCGGCGAAAAAGGTTGCCGATGCTGTCGAACTCGTCAAGAGTCGGCGTCCTGGGCTTGAAATCGATGGGGAAATGCAGGTCGATGTGGCCCTTGATGCCGAGCTGCGCAAGCGGGAATTTCCGTTCTGTCGCCTTGAGGGCGATCCGAATGTTTTGATTTTCCCGGATCTTGCTTCCGCTAATATCGCCTATAAGTTGGTGGCTCAAATCGGGGGAGCATCCCTCATCGGGCCGATCCTCTATGGTCTGCAGCAGCCAGCAAATGTCTTGCAGATGAGTGCCAATACCGATGAGGTTGTGAACATGATCTATGTCACAGCCCAGCAAGCGCTCGAAAAATGGTAAGACGCCTACCATGGGTTCGAATCTTAACCGGGGCCTTTCTAGCAGGACTCGGCGGTGCCCTGTGGGGCGGCTATCATCTGATGCTGAGATTTGAGGCCTCAGCCCCAAGGGGGCACATGGCGGAACTGAGCTTTGTGCCTGCGGCGCAGCCCCCCTCATCTCAGCAAGCCGAACGCCTCTGTGAGGATTGGGACTTTCAACTCGTTAAGGGGCAAAGTCTGAATCCTGAGCTCGAAGAGATGAGTGGGCTCGCTTTTTCTCGGCACTGGGATGATCTGCTTTACCATATTGCGGATTCAGAGAACCCGCCTCATCTTTTGGTAAGCGATAGTCTTATGCAGCGGTTTCGAGCTGTTCCCTATGCTGATGAAAATCGCGATACTGAGGATCTCGCAGTGGCTGCCTGTCCCGAGGGTGGGTCTTGCCTCTTTATTGCCGATACAGGCGATAATTTCCATCTGCGTAAGGAACGTTTCGTGTATGTGGTGCGCGAGGATGCGCTCGCTGGTTCCGTCCAGGGACAGCAGCTGCGCATCACGTTTCCTGAGCAGCAGGCGCTCGATGTCGAAGCCCTGGCGGTGGCTCCCGATGGCCGCGAGCTCTACTTTTTTTCGAAAGAAAAGGCCAAGACGCAGGTTTTTTCGGTGTCTTGGGACGGTCATTCCAATGATCTGCGACCACAGAAAATTGCTGAGCTTTCGCGCACTATGGTGACGGGGGCAAGCTTTCATCCTTCCGCTCGTCGCATTCTGCTTATCAATCTCGAAGGAGCTCTTGAGCTCAGCATGGAGGCAAAACCTGGTTTTCAAAAGACTCAGCGCACATGGTTTCCTTACGAACGCAAGATTGCGCTCATGAATCTGGCTCAACAGGAGGCTATCGCCTATGCGCCCGATGGTTTGAGCTTTATTTATAGCAGCGAACGAAAGCCCTGGTCTTATGGTCCCTGGGGGCTGGTGTGGGCGCGATGTCGCTTGCGTTGAAAAATCGAGTTGACAGAAGTTCCTGAGGGCATCAACAATCGCCTCTGGGTACAGCTGAGTTTGCTTGCCCCCATTCGCTCTGTTGCAGATGAAGGAGAGTCCCCATGTTCAAGCGTTCCTTAGTATCCCTCTGTTTAGCGACGTTGCCTTGTATAAGCTCTTTAGCTTTGGCTAAAGCCGAGAGCAAAGAAGCTTCGAGTGCAAATCCACGCTGCTTTTTTGATGTTTCCATCGATAACAAGCCTGCCGGCCGCATTGTGATGGAACTCTATGCCGACACAGTTCCCAAAACAGCAAAAAACTTCCTTGAAATTTGTAAGGGCGAAAAAAACGAGGCCAACAAAGAGGGTCTCAGCTATAAAAATAGCGTCTTCCATCGCATCATTCCTCAGTTCATGCTGCAGGGTGGCGACATCACCGCAGGCAATGGGACTGGCGGTAAGTCGATCTATGGTGAGAAGTTTGCGGATGAAAATTTGGACACCTCCGTGCATAAGCACTCGGGACCCGGTATCTTGAGCATGGCGAACGCAGGCCCGAACACCAACGGCTCTCAGTTCTTTATCACAACCGTGGCAACGCCATGGCTTGATGGGCATCACGTGATTTTCGGAAAAGTGGTAGAAGGTTTGGACGTGGTGACAAAAATCGAGGCTGTCGGCTCACAAAGCGGTACCCCAAGCAAGCCTGTGAAGGTGACTGCTTCGGGAGAACTGAAAACAGGTGCCAAAGCTGTTGCAAAGAAAAAAGAGACAGCGAAACCTGCCGTAGGAGATGCGAAAGCGAGCGAAGAGACGAAAGCTGGTAGCAAGGCTCCTGAGGCGAAATAACTCTGATGAAAAAAAGGAGGCTCACGGGCCTCCTTTATCTTAATTCTTTTGAGAGATGTCGAGAACCTTACTCGTGGCCCAACTCTTGGATCATCGCATCGGCTTTTTCCAAATGGAGCTTCACATCTTTGATCATCTCGATCGCTTTCGCTTGGGTCATATGACCTTCTTCCATCAGCTGACAGAGACGAAATTCGATCGGATCGGTTTTCGGATAGATGGTTTCGTACTGAGGCCAGAGGTTCGAAGTATCGTTCGCTCCGCCCATACATAGGGGGATGAAGTGATCGATTTTGAAATGCTGACGGCCTAGAGTTTGGACTGAGAAGTGAAAGACTTGTTCGTATTGAGCGATGATGCGGGCTTTGGTACCAGTGGAAACATCGCGGCGGCAGTAGGCAATATGTTCAGGATAACGGTATTCATCGGGATGGGTACAGAGGGCGCCGGGGGTCATGGAAAGCATCGGGCCTGTGGGGACATGGGAAGCATCGGCTGAAGTGTCATACCCCGAGTCATACCCGGAATTTGCTCCGTGCTTTGGTCCTCGTGAGAGATCTGAGTTCTGGGGATCTCCACCCGGGCCGCACGCTGCAAGAAGTAGACACACTAATCCTAACGATCGCATACTTGTCCTCATAGTAAAGCATTACGGTGCTTCGTAGAAACATCGGACCGATTTCCGACATATATGGGGGCTGTCATTGACCTAACGAATAAGGACTTAGCCGATCGAAGGGCCTGCTACAAGCGGTTTTTGCATTCCTTAGCATAAATTCATCAAATCTTTGCTAGGGCTTGTGCGTTAAAGAGAACCGCATGCCAAAGGGGCTGTTCTGTGTCGGAAAATCACTAGAAACTCTCCCAATCCAAAGTTTTTGGCCTCACGGGCGCGAAGCAGATTCACTTCAGCACACACATGTCTTTCTCATGACCTGGATGAAGTGGCCGGGACAGAGCAGTTTCGTGCAAAACCTGTGAACAGGGCTTGAATTATTTTGCAAAATTGAGGACAAACAGGGGGTTCCCTATTTGCTGTCAAAGTGGATATGGCCGGACGGCCAGTAAAAGTCAGCCGACAGGCGTCAAAACTTGCCGGTTTTTGCTGAGAACGAGGCCAAGACGAACGCTTCTTTTTTTTAGCTTTTCGTTCTTCTATCTGTCACACTTCGGATAGTGGAAATGACGTGAGTATATGTTTGCAGAGTCAATGTGTGGTGAGCTCAAACGCGGAGGAAAGAGCTTCGCGAAAAGAGCAGCCGCTTCGTTGACAAGTGTTGGAAGATGTGGTTTTTTTTCGACCTTATTCGAGCCCTTCAACAGTGCGAAAGGAAAAGCGCACATGTGGATAGATCCTGACGCATCTCATTATTTGCCGATTCTTATTCTTATGAGCATCGGCTTTATCATCGGTCTCGCCATGGTGGGCCTCAACTTTTTTCTCGGCACTCGGGCTCGCATCCGGACCAAGGAAAAATTTGATGTTTACGAATGCGGGGTACCGGCTGTAGGCAATGCTCGCCAGCAGTTCTCCGTACGCTATTATGTCGTTGGTATTGTCTTCTTGCTGTTCGATGTCGAAGTCGTCTTCATGTACCCATGGGCGGTTGTCTATCGACGTTTTCTTTCCCAGGGTATGTTTATCTTGGTCGAGATGCTGACCTTTTTCGTAATTTTACTTATCGGTTACTTTTACCTCCTGGGCCGCAGAGGCCTAGATTGGGAATGATAGGGAGG
>CANGNB010000235.1 GCA_947454545.1 Oligoflexaceae bacterium | reverse complement strand
TCGGTAAAAGCTTCCAATCCTTCGAGAGCTACATCATTCTTGGGGGGTGGTGTGTACCAAGATAAGTGTGCGTAGACCCCTTGCTTTTCTGGCTGCAGACGCAGGCTTTCATAAGCACTCTTTTCCGATGCGCTGGCAAAGCGGGCTATGTTACTGCCATAAGCATTGGGCCAAAAATCATAGGGTTCCCAAAGAGGATGCTGATCCTGGCCATGACAGCTTTGACAAACATGGGGATTGCTCTGAAAGCTGCTATCACCTTCCTTGGGAAACCGCAGTTCAGCAAACTGAAATCGCCACGAACTGGGGTCCAGTTCAATCGCTTCGACTCTTCGCTCTCCTTGGCGAGGATGTTCTGCAAAAGCCAAGATGAGTCCATCAGCAAACAGCAGCACTCGGGGATGCTGACGATCAGCAAATTGCAAACTGCCACTTTCGTGCAGGAGCACGTAATGTTCGAAAAGCTGAGGACGTCTCAGCTGAAGCTTTTGCAGGAATTGCTCATAGCTCATCGCAGCTGCCGAGAGACTTTGCAGTTCCTTCAAGCTCAGGCGATCGCTTGGAAAGAAGGCCTCGAGCTGAAGCCGATAGGCTGCATCAAGGCGCGGCCCAAAATGATCAAATTCAAAGGCTTTCCCAAAACCGATGGACGCCCACACTATCAGCCCTATAAGTACCAGACTTCGCACGCTTGATCTCCTCGCTTGAGAGCGCCGGAGCTTAGCGCGGGAAGCCCTGAAGCTCAAGGCTTTTGCAGCGATTCAGGACGCAAGGCAGCCACAATAAAAGCAAGCTCGTCAGCCCCGATGCGGCCCTCGTAGCTTGGCATAATAGGCTGATACCCTTGGCGAACCTCAGCCTTTGGGTCCATAATTGATTTTTTGACATACTCTTCGTCTGCCTGGCGCTCACGTCCATCCTGGAGGCGAATTGTCCGACCCACAAGATCTTTGAGCAAAGGGGCACGAAAACTATTGTTGTCCTGATGACACTCGGTGCAACCGTATTGCTCGATAAGGATCCAACCTTTCTCACGTGCCGTGGCTGAGGCAAAACGCTGAGCTTTGCGATCCGACCAAAACTTCCCACCTCCAAAAGCGAGAAGTACAAGGGCACTCGCACCCAAAATTCCTTTGCGCTGTGCTGCGTTCATCATCACCTCTGCAAAACCCTGAACAGGGCTTGACGGTACCATATTCGAGCGGGCCTCTCCAGGCAGAATCCGAACTCAGAAACTCGCTTACCAATTTTTTTTATGGGAAGACCATGGACGGGACCCTGAGACAAGGCTAAGATATGCAGATCTCTACTTTGCGATAAGGGTAACAACCATGAAACGTCTCGCGTGGACCTCTTCTTTTGGTCTTTTGCTTTGCTCCACGTTTACTGCCTGCCGGACAGTATCGACGAGCTCAGAAAAATCGCTTCCTATCCCAACCGACGGTATCCTCACCTATGAAGCTTGGGTCCCTGCTTGCCAAGCAGAACTTGCCAATCCTGTCTCTGGAGCTGCTTCGCGCCAGGACCTGATTCAGATCGCCAAGACCGATGACTGTGCTGCCGCCTTTCCCGCCATTCGCAAAATTGTCGATGATTATCTAGCTAAGCGCTAAGGGACCGATCGATCGCCTTCGAACGAAGCAATTACCGAAAGGATCTTTTTATGAAAAAACGCTCTTTAGCCACTTCTGGCTTGCTCTTAGTCTCTGCGTTTTCCCGTGCTCAGGCTGCCGAACCTCTCACCGTCTGGGAAAAAGCGCCTGCCAACGAAGAAGCTGACGCTCGCAAACTCGGCGATGAACTGATTAATCTCGTCAAAAAAGAATACACGACCCAAGGCAAGCGCGCCTTTCGCGATGCTCACCCACGCGGCATCGGTTGCGTCGAAGCCAACTTCACCGTCGACCCCAATCTTCCTGCAAAATACCGCACAGGTGTTTTTGCTAGTCCTGGTAAATCCTACGATGCCCTCCTGCGCTTTTCGAGCTCGCTCGGGCCTGCGGGCGATCAAGTCAAAGATGCTCGCGGCCTTGCCATCAAAATCTTCGGCGTTCCTGGCCAAAAATTGCTCGCCGATCAACCTGATGCTGTCACCCACGATTTTCTGCACATCGATGCGCCGACATTCCCTGCTCGGGATGCCAATGAATTTGCAGGCATTGTAGCTTTGAAATCCAATCCAGCAAGCGCTGTCAAATTCGTCTTGAGCAACCCGGTTTTGCGCGCCAAAGAAATCAAGGCTGTTCTCGATCTGAGCAGCGGCAATCCTAATAACGGCAAAAGCCTTGCTGAGCGCACCTATTTCAGTCAGGTGGCCTATCTCTTCAAGGGCTCACAGGTCAATTCGCCCATCAAATTCTCGACCCGTCCCTGCGGTCCCGTCGAGTCACGCTCTCTTGATGGCAGCGACGGCGAATTGCGGAACGACCTCCAGGATCGTCTCAACGAAGGCGAACTCTGCTTTAACTTTGCCGTTCAGTTCTACAAAGACGGCGCTGGCTTCACTGTAGAAGATGGGATGAACGAGTGGAAAGAGGACAAATCGCCTTTCATCACTGTCGCCAAGATCCGCATTCCTAAACAAAAATTCCTGACGGACGACAAGCTTCGCTACTGTGATGCGCTCTCCTTTCAACCCTGGCATGCTCTGCCCGAGCACCGTCCTCTGGGTAACATCAACCGCTCGCGCAAGATTATCTATGACATGGTTTCTGACTATCGTCATAAGACCAATCAAGAGAATGCTTCGCGTCCCGAACCTAAGGACCTCAGTGAGTGGCGCGCCCTCACCTCCGAGACCTACAGCAACTGGAACAACGTGACTGTCCCTGCTGGACGCTAAAAGCTAGGCTTTGCTTGCATCTCAAGATCCGAAGGGGACGTTTCTCCTTCGGATCTTTGCTTACGTAGGGGTTTTTATGTTGCTTGTTCTTGGCCTAGGAATCTTCATAGGTCTTTGGCTCGGACGCAGCACGATCTTTGATGAAAGCTGTCGCAAGCGTGAACTGCGAGCCCTCCAGGGAAACCCCGAGAGTTTCGACCATGCCGACCAGCTCCTCAATATGCCAAACCCTTTAGCGAGCAGCTGGGGCAATCTCGGTCTCTGGTCAGCGCCCGAACTCACCTATCCTGAAGCCGCCAAAGCCTTGGCCCGACGGCTTGCGCAAGCTGCTGAACTCAAAGCTGGTGACAGCATTTGCGATCTAGGTTTTGGTTGTGGGGATCAGATTCGGCTTTGGTTTGAAGACTTTCATGTCCGCCGTGTCTCCGGCTTGAATCCCAGCTCAAGCCAAAATTTATGGGCCAAGCAACTGCTCGAACGGACCTGTTCTGACGCCAACTATGAGCTTCATACTGCGGATCACAGCGCCCTAGCAAAAAGCCCGGAACGCTGGCATAAAATTCTTGCTTTGGACTGCGCCTATCATTTCGCTAACTGGGAGCCTTTTCTCGCCAGTGCCCACCAGCACCTTGAACCCTCTGGTCTTTTGGTCCTAACAGACCTCACGCTAGGTCCTCACACGCACCAAGGTCTCCTGAGCTTTTTTTTAAGAACGCTTGCCTGGATGGCAAACATTCCTTGGCCCCATCTCAAAAGTCCTGAA
Source organism: Oligoflexaceae bacterium (assembly GCA_947454545.1). Taxonomy (GTDB): domain Bacteria; phylum Bdellovibrionota_B; class Oligoflexia; order Oligoflexales; family Oligoflexaceae; genus Oligoflexus. The sequence continues at coordinate 2,749 of CANGNB010000235.1, read as the reverse complement.
GCCTACCAAAAAAGCTTTGAAGACCAAGGTTTCACTGTTCATATTACCGATCTTTCCACCGAAGTTTTTCCTGGCATCGCGGACTACCTTAAAGCTTTTGACTCTCGTTGGGGGCGTTTTCTCCGCCCCGCTCTTCGCAGCCGCTATGCCCTCACAGCCAAGGCTGCTGCCTTTGCGGCTCGCACAGGTCATCTGCGCTATGTGCTCGTAAGGGCTGAAAAACAGCCTTCGCCTTAAGGAGAGGGCTGCTCCAAAGTCCAGGGCACAGCTTTAAACCTGAGCCCAGGAGCCCCTATCGTCAATGTCCCTCGAGCTTCTCTTCGCCCTTGCTTCCCCTCGACCCATGCGCCCCGCACCTCACTGGCATCGGCCAGCGCCTCTTTCCCTGGTGCAGAGGGTATAGGCAGAGCAAAGGAGCGAAAGTGCAGGCTCCGTCCGTCTTGCCACAGCAGAACCTCCTGACTGCGACCATCCCCGAGATCAAGCCGAAGACGCTGCCCTTCAGGAGCTTTTCCGCTGTAAGTGAAGTCCAGCACCTTCTCTTGTTTGGGCACGTTCGCGCCATTGCTATCAAAGCCCAAAAGCACCTTCATCCGCAATCGTGCCGGCAGCTCGGGAGCCGGGCTCGCTGCGACCGCGAAGGTTCCGAGCCGATCTGCATCTAGGACGGAACCATCGCGAAAGGGCAATCCCGCCCTCACTCCAAATCGATAGCGCCGCCCTGGAGTGAGTGGCCCCTGAGGTACAAAGCGGAGCCGATGGCCTTCACGCTCGATCTGAAAGGGTATGTCCGCCCCATCCTCTTCCTGGAACACAGCATAATCCTCGAGGAACTCTTCGGCTGAGCGCTCGCTCCGGCTCGCATCAACATCTTCGGAAAAACTCATCCAAGGCTGAGCCTCTTTCGGAATCAGATCCGTTTGATCACGATCAGGCCACATGCCGAGGGGATAAGCGCCTTTGGGCGTCAACTCGCGCAAAAAGCGCAAAAGATCGTCTCGCTCCCCTGCTGTCAGCTGCACTTTGACAAAGTCTAAGGCGATATCCAGCGCTTGTTCGAGCTTACGCGCCTGACCTTTAACCAAATAGATGCCATGGCGGTAGACGCCCAGCAAACTTGGAACATCCGCTTCAATACCAGACTTTCCCTTCGCCAAGAGAGTGCGATTCGTATAGAGCGGCGGCTCGTGGCAGCGGGCACACTGAGCTTTACCTTCAAACAGAGATTTTCCCCTCAATCCCTCGGGAGAATAGCTCCCATCCTTCTCGGTCATCTGGGTCGCCCGCGGCGCTCCGAGCAAAGAGCCCAAAAAATCCCCCAAGCCGAGAGCCTCTTCTTGGGTCGGCGGTCGATTCATGATCGAATAAGGTCCCATATAGCCAAAACTCGCGGCACTGGAGACATAGCCCCCCCAACCCATCGGCGTCGTCGCAGCCCCCAATTGGAGCGGTCGGACGTTATGATAAACGCCTGGTCCAAACGCCCAGATCATCCCATCATTTTGCGTTTCGATATGACAGCTCGCGCAGGCATGATGCTCCCCAAAGCCAAGGCCTGGCCGACTAAACACCTGTTCCCCCAAAGCCTCACGCGGAGATCGCGGATCCTCAGTCGCTTTGATCCGCTGCTTGAGTGTCCCCTCAAAGCTCAGCACATCGACTTCAAAATCACGAAAACAATGAACGGCAACGCCATCAGAGAGAAGGACGAGCTGGCGAGGCCCTCGCCCTACAGCAATCCGCTTTTGCTCAAGACCTGTGCTCCGATCTAAGATCAGCACCTGATCCGATCCTTCCGCAGCAACCCAGATCCGATTCCCTTCAAGCAAAAGACCACTTGGATGGACAAAAGGCCCTTGAGACTTCGGCGCCCGCCCGAGATCCCAACGCTGCACGGCATCGGGTGCCGTGGTGTCAGCATCCAGTCGAACCCGTACTAACTCGTTAACGAAGACCTCAGCTTTAGGATCGGTTTGATTGGCTGCTGTTTTGCCATCAAAAGCTGCGAGCCAAAGAGTCTGCCGGTCAGCCTCCAAGCTCAAAGCCCGGATATCAGCAGAAAGCCCATGGAGCGTGCGGACCCAGCGGCGCGTCTGGGTATCGATCACAAAGATGTCCTGATCTTCCTCTCGCGGTCGCGTCTGTCCCGGGCCATTGCTTTGATTCCCCGAACGATAGGAAGCCACATAAAGCTTGGATCCATCCGGGCTGAGTACCATAGCTCTTGGGTCAAAGCCGACAGCAATGCGTCCTAGGATTTTTTTACTGAGCACATCCAAAACCACCACTTGGCCTTCTGTGGGCAGACTGATGTAAAGCGTGTGCGCATCTGGACTCAAAGCTAAACCGGTCGGTTCATCACCCACCCAAACGGCATCCAAAAGACGTCCCGACTTGCGCTCCAAAAAAGCTATCGAATCGGCAGCCCTTTGGGCAACCAACACAAAGGATAGCCGCGTATCGCCCACAACAGCGGCGGGCCAAGCTCCTGTCGGAGCTTCCCAAGCTTTATGATAGGAGCCATCGCTCCCGCGTTCTAATTTGGAAACAGAATAGGCCGCGCCATTGGCCACCCAAAGCTCATTGTCCACACGCGCCAAACCAAAGAGCGGCGTGAGATAATGATTGCGATAGCGTTCCTGAGGCTTACGGTCGACAGCATGCACAGCAAAGGAGCGTTCAGTCCCCTGAGCTCGCAAGCGGTAGTCACCAGGGACATCGGGAGTCAAGCGAGCCTCTTGATTATCAT
>CANGNB010000234.1 GCA_947454545.1 Oligoflexaceae bacterium | reverse complement strand
GCTGTCGGAAAGCCAGGTGGTTCGGTGCGTTCCACGACGTGTGCCAAGGATCCTGTGAGCGGCGAAGAAATCTGTAGCTTAGAGACTATGGTACAGATTCGAAACAAAGGTAAAAGTACATTTACCAATGTGTCCAGCCAACTTCTGTCGATTTCAGCTGACATTGATGGTGATGGTACGGTCGAGCGAGTTCCGCTGTTCGACTCGCGGCTGAAGGATTTTTCATGGAGTTTCGATAATACTGGCCTCAAGGTTCTGCAGCTCAGATTTATCGAAGTTCCAACGAAACTCTAAATATGTTCCATCGTGGGGGTAAGATCACCCCCCCGCGAGCACCAGCGTCCAAGCCTTCTTGGTAAAAAAAGCCTGAACCCGCGGACGAACATCGCCCTGAAGCTCGATCCGTGATTCTTTGAAGGTAGCCCCGCAGGCGCAGGTCCCTTGCAGATCTTTCATCAAAGCGCGCACTTCTTCTTCCGTAAAGGGAAAGTTCCAGAGGACAGTCACAGCTTTGCCGCCACGGCCTTTGGTTTCCAGACGCATTTTCGTTGGGCCTTTGCTGGCGGTGTAGGCACTGGTGTTGGGCTTTTCTTTGCGGAGCGAGCCTTTGTCGCTGGAATAAACGAGTCGATCAGAACTCATGGTGTCTTTCTCTTAAAGTGGAGTTCAGAAGCTTCGAGAGGGTTGATCATATGATCACCGACCAACCAAATAGCACGGGCAAAGGGATAGAGGCCTAGGCCGAGCACACAGGCTCCCAGAGCTAAAACTGCTCCAAAAGCAGTCATGCCGTAGTGCTGACTAAAATAAGGATAAAAGCGTATTGCTAAAATGAGACCGGGGATGCCGAGAAGAGGGTAACTGATCATCCAAGGGGCCCCTACAAAGTAGCCCTCTTCACGCTCGAAGCGGTAGCCACAGTCGGGGCAGCCTTCTTCGAATTCAAACCAGCTTCCCTGTTTGAGCAGCGGCTGTTTGAGGCAGTAGGGGCAGCGGAGCATGAGGACAGCACGTAACTTGGGTCGCGGGAGCATCCCTTCCTCCTCGGTTTGAGTCACGATCGAGGGCAGAGCTCTCGCGCCACTCTCAGACGGGCAGTGCTATCTTGCGTTCGGTACTGGGGCGATAAAGAACGGCCGTATGACCGATGACCTGGACCAAGACAGCTTTCACATTCTCGGTAATCCGGCTTAGAAGGTCAAGCAGCTCGCTTTGATCGTCGCAGCGCAAGCGTATTTTGATGAGTTCGTGATAGTTGAGCGTCGTTTCGATCTCGCGGATGACGGCTTCTGTGACACCATGCTGACCTGTCATGACGACTGGATTCAGTTTATGGGCTAAGCCACGGAGGTATTTGATTTGTTTGCTGCTAGGCTTTTTCATAGGGTCTCCCGTGAAGACCCCTGGGATAGCGTGTTCCCAAGGGGAAATCAAGAAAAAACTGGCGCAGCAATGCTCTCGATGGCTAGAGAGTGAGTGGCAAGCTTCGAAACCGCCGCTTCGTCGCCCCAAACAGCGCATTGGCTATCGCCGGGGCTAAGGGTGGAACACCTGGCTCACCAAGGCCTGTGGGTTCGGCCTCGCTGTCGAGAAAGTGAACTTCAATCGGCGGCGTATCGCTCATGCGGGCGATGGGATAGGTGTGAAAGTTGGTCTGGTTCACCCGACCAGCTGTGAGGGTGATATCTCCCCAGAGCGCTGCAGACAGGCCAAAGACGATACCGCCGCTGATCTGGGCTGTGGCGATATTGGGTTGGACGACGCGACCGCAGTCCACCACAGCTGTGACGCGTTCGACACGAAAGGACTGTGAGCCCTCGGATACACTGATTTCGACAACCTCAGCACAGAGAGTGCCAAAGCTCTCATGGAAAGCGAGACCGCGAAAGCGCCCTTTGGGAAGAGCTTGCTCCCACGCAGATCGCTTGCGCAGCTCATCGAGCACACGCTGAGCTCTCTGATTTTTCTCGAGATGCATGTGGCGAAAGACAAAGGGATCGATACCTGCTTTAAAGGCCAGTTCATCCATAAGCGTTTCGATGACAAAGGCGTTGCCTGAATGTCCGACCGAACGCCAGTATCCAACGGGAACTCCATAGTCGACAGCATCGAAGTAGATATCCCGCTTTTGCCATGAGTAGGGCGAGTCGAGAGTGCCTTCGGTGGCAGCAGGATCGCGGCTTTTTCGTCCCATATAGCCTGCAGCAAAGTCGCCGACAGAATCTTTCACTTCGTGAGGGATCCAACGGGGTAGCAGGGCAGGTACGATCTTTTTATAGGAGTTAGCCGTGATCGATGGCCCAGCGATCGCATGGGACCAGTGGGCTATATGACCATCGGGGCCGAGCGTGATCGCCAGGGCATGAGCCGCGGTCGGACGATAAAAGTCATGCTGAAAATCTTCTTCGCGTGACCAGATCAATTTTATCGGCTTTTGCACTGTCTGGGCGATGCGGACAGCCTGCTCGATAAAATCCTGAGCCAAACGTCGACCAAAGCCGCCGCCGATAAAAGTCGTCGTGACTTTGACCTGTTCCAATCTCAGTTTAGTGAGATCAGCGGCGAGGCTTTGAGCGATTCCTGGCGATTGAGTGGGAGCCCAGATTTCGCAGAGCTCAGGGCTCAGGCGCACCGTGCAATTGATGGGTTCCATCGCCGCATGGGCAAGAAAGGGGAGCGTGTAGGTAGCCTTAATATCGGCCTTTTGCAGCTCTTCTTCTGAGCTCAGGGTAGCTAAGCGTTCTTGGCTGCGATGAAGGACGTGTTCGTAGATGGCTGCGGAATCAAAGTCTCCAGCCTTGGTCTCATCCCAGGTGATGTCGAGTGCCTCTTCAGCCTGCCTCGCTTGCCAGTAGCGTTTTGCGATGATAGCCACCCCTTGATCGACGGCGACAATATCCTCTACGCCTGGGATGGACTTGGCCTTTTCCGCTCGAAAGCTCGCCAGTTTAGCCCCAAGACGTGGCGAGCGGATATAGATCGCTACGCGAAGATCAGGGATGCTGATATCAAGGCCAAAGACGGCTTGGCCTCTGACTTTGAGCGGTGAGTCCGGACGCAAGCGGCTCTTGCCAATGAGGCGAAAATCTTGGGGAGCTTTGAGCGACACATGTTTCGGAAGTGTTCGGCGCGAGGCAGCTTCGGCCAGTTCGAAATAGCTGAGACGGCGACCGTCTTTATGCAAAATCTGGCCTTTTTGAGCCGAGCAGTCAGCGAGGGCAGCCTGCCAGCGTTCCGCCGCAGTTTCCCGGAGGAGTTCTCTTAAAACAGCGCCCGCACGCCGCAAGGGTTCGTAACTGACGGCAAGCGAAGTGCTCGCTCCCGTAATCTGCAGGCCAGCGTTCTTAGGATTACCGTATTTCTTATCGGCGGGTGCAAATTCAACCCGCAGCTGCTCGGGATCGACTTCCAACTCCTCCGCCAAGAGCAAGGGGAGAGTGGCGTATACGCCCTGGCCCATCTCGGTCTTGTCGAGGATAAAGACGAGGGCTCCGGCCGCATCGATGCGGATCCAAGCGTTGGGCGCCCAATCTTGAGCTGCTTTGGGGCTAGCTTCATCAGCTAAAACTGCAGGAGTCAGCTCAAACCCTAAAAGGAGGCCACCGACAGCAGCGGACGAGAGTTCTAAAAACCTGCGGCGATCCATCAGCGAGCTCCTTTGGGTAAAGGAAGTTTGGCTGCCGCTTTGTGAATAGCAGCACGAATGCGCGGATAGGTTCCGCAGCGGCAGAGATTACCGGCCATAGCCGCATCGATAGCGTTGTCATCAGGTTTGGGATTTTGGCGAAGGAGAGCTGTTGCCGCCATGATCTGTCCGGGCTGGCAGTAGCCACACTGGACGACGTCCTCTTCGATCCAAGTCTCTTGAACAAGACGCAGTAGAGGATCGTTGGCAGCACCTTCGATCGTGGTGATCGAGCTGCGAGCAGCTGCGCTGACAGGGGTCACACAGGAACGCATGGGTTGGCCGTTGATGTGCACGGTACAAGCACCACAGAGGCCTTTGCCGCAGCTAAATTTGGTACCTGAGAGCGCACACTCTTCACGCAGAACCCAAAGCAGGGGAGTGTCAGCCGGAACATCGATCGCAAAACGTTGCCGATTGATTTCAAGATCCATGAGACGACCCTCCTTGCGCTTTCATCCCCATCATCATGCCGGATATAGGGCGCTGCGCAAAGGAGATTCTCAAGACCGGGGAGGTCGAGGCTGTACTGAGGTTCAAGGAAGCAGCAGAAAGATATCACATTCGGCTGTGGGTAAAATACGGCCACTGCTCACGCGCTCGCCAGCGAGGGTCTCGCCATCGAGATCTTGAAAAAGACTGCCGATCCCAAGGCGAAAGCCAAGAGAGGGGCCCTGCCATTGCTGAGCGAGTTGAAGGCCGATGCGTTGCGCATAGAGGTTTTCAAGACGAAAGCGCGCGACATGAGCAGAGAGCACCAGCGTTTCGCGCGGGGAACGTACCCATTCACCGCTCACTTCGAAACGTTCCTGACTAAAGCCGAGCAGAGATTGCAGGAGGATGGATTGATGAGAAAAGCTTGTGGCCTGCCCCCCTCGAGCTTGCTCAGCTTTGCCCTTTTCGCTGAGCTGTATGTGACCCCATTCCCGACCACCCTCCCAAACCGCATGCAGGAGCAGGCGATCGGACTGTCTGTGGGTATAGATCAGGCGAGGATGAAAGGCCGAATAACGCAGCTGCGCGACGCTGTCTTTTTCAGCTCCCCATAGCAAACTTGCGCGTGACACGGTGAAAGCTTCGAGGCCGAGAGTGAGACTCTGCGTCGCATCTGAGTAGACGGGACGTTTCACCCAGAGATTCGGAGCGCCAGCGAGAAGGGGAAGCAGATCCGTCCCGGCATTGATGCCGTCTGCAAGACCGAGTGCGGTGCTGCCACCAAGGCGGATTTTACCTGGACTGAGGACAGAGCTACTCGCCTTTTGCTGCAGTTTAGAAAAGGGCTGAAGGCTTGGGCTCGAATCGCTTGTTTCAGCCTGGGAAGCGGTTGCAAATCCTAAGCAAAAGCTTATGATGAGGGCCGTCAGGCCTAAGGATCGCACATCGCTGCGGGACATTATTTGCAAGGGAACCTCGGCATCGGGGGTTCAGGGCCGTCTAAGCTAAGCATCAGGAGCAATCTTTTGAGCGCACAAGACCGCATCCAAGCTCGAAAACTTAAAGGCTTTCGTGATTTTCTGCCGCATCAGGCGCAAGTTCGCAAGCACATCATGGACAAAATTTGGGGCCATGCACGCTTGGCTGGATTTCAGCCGATCGATACGCCGGTCGTGGAGTTTGCGGAAACACTGTTGGGGACGGGCGGGGCGGAGACCGATAAGGAAGTCTATCGCTTCACAGACCACGGCGATAGAGCCGTTGCTCTGCGCTTTGATTTGACCGTGCCATTTGCGCGATATGTAGCCGAAAACTATTCTGACCTGGTTTTCCCCTTCAAAAAAGTCCAGATCGGGAATGCCTGGCGCGGCGAAAAGCCACAGAAGGGTCGCTACCGCGAATTCTGCCAGGCTGACCTTGATATTGTCGGCGTAGACTCGCTCGCCGCAGATCTTGAGGTTCTCAGCTGCATCATGAAGAATCTCGATGATCTCGTTCCCAGTGCCTTTACGATGGCGCTGGGCCATCGGGTCATTCTGTCTGCCCTGATTGCTCACTGCCTGCCGGGACTCGAAGAAGGAGGAGCCGTCCGTACCCTGATCGCTCTCGATAAGCTCGCGAAGATTGGTGTTCCTGCGGTGAAGGCTTTGATTGTGGAAGTTCCCGGAGCTAACGCTGAAGGGGCTGATAAGCTCTTGGAAACCTTGCTGCTCAAGAATGCGCAGGGCGATAGCGATCTGCAAGCTTTGCGCGAGCGTCTTACCGATCCAGTGGCCCAGGCTGAAATCGATCGTCTTGCGGAAACTGTTGCGTTGCTGCGCGAACTCTTGCCAAGTGAAAAAGCTAAGGTTGTGGTCGATCTGAGTATTGCACGTGGACTCGGCTACTATACGGGCATCGTGTTCGAGACCACGATTGATGGCCTCGATGGTTTTGGTTCGATCTCCTCGGGAGGTCGTTACAACGGTCTCGTGTCGCGATTTAGCTCGCAGGAATTGCCAGGTATCGGTGGGTCGATTGGTGTCGATCGTCTGCTGGCTGCCCTCGAACAGATGCAGAGCAGTCAAGAGCAGGTGCGTCGTGGGGTGTTTGTTGCAGTGGCTGCGGATGCGCAGCGCGCCTATGCTTTCCGTCTGGTTCAGGAGCTGCGCCGGCGGGGAGTCATCGCTGACATCGCCCTGAAGTCGGGCAAGCTCGGCAATCAGTTCAAATTTGCCGACAAGCGTCTTTATGCCAAGGTTGTCACGGTAGGTGAAGACGAAGTGAAGACCCAGACTCTCTCGCTGAAAGATCTC
>CANGNB010000233.1 GCA_947454545.1 Oligoflexaceae bacterium | reverse complement strand
GATGTCGGCTCGGTATTCCAAAAAGAGCGTGCCGGATAGAATCATCAGGCCCAAGCCAACAAGACTTGGCACAAACAAAAAAGCAAAGTACACCGGATGCCGTCTCAGCCATTTAAGGCCAGACACAAAGGCCAACACACCCCGCCCAAAATCGTGTACGGGCTTTCTCATAAGCTGTCCCTAAGGCTCTGTCTCAGCATCGTGCAGCGACCTCATCTTTATGTCAACGCCTTCGCAACCGATACAGACGGAGATAGGGCTCTAAGGACGTAACCAGAGAGTCCCTGTGTACGGACCGTTGCAGCGAAAGGATAGCAACACCTTTGATCAATCTACGCACATTGGAAAAAAAACTAAAGAGACATGAGCAGTCTCATGATTAAATACTGCGCAGATCCTCAGCAGAGGTTCAAACCATACATTGCTATGGCCAGTTTTTTTTGGAAACAGTTTTTTTCAAAAATTTTTGGGCGCCTCATCGCCACGCGCACGCTCCTCCTCAGCTTGCTCAGCCTGATCGGAAGCACGTTCCCAAGCCCCTCTCACGCTGCGGATATCATACTCCTGCCTTGGCAGCTTCAGGGTTGGGACGCTGAATTCACCCTTCGTAACCGCGATGCATTACGACAGATCCACCAAGAGCTTGAACGAAGCTATCTGCAGGCTCCCCAGCCCTTTGACAAGTGGCTCAAAGACAAGCAGCGTCCGCTTTCACTCAATCAAAGTCGCCGGGCTGCCACTCTCACCATAGGATCGGCAAGCGAAGCCTTTGCCAACACCGTCTACCTGGTGCCCCGCCTCTGCCCCCTGGGAGAGCTTGCCGTATTTGGTCTGCAATGGGTGGATGCCCGAACTCAGAGACTGCTCGCAGCCACCCAAGTCTTCGTTGACGCTCCCTCATGGCAAGCCAAACAGCGCAGCTTTACCAATGCACGCCTCCTCATCGACTCCATCGCGACGCGACGGGAACAGCTCAGCCAAGGAGCCCTCGCTACTCAGCGCCAAAAACTCAGTCACGCCGTTAAGCTCCAGCTGCTGACCGAAGGCGGACGTCGCGCTGATGAAGACTGTCTCACTATGCTTCTCAGTCACGATCTCCTCGCTGAGCAGGAGCAAATAGCAAGCTTAGGTAATCTCGAAGGGACCTTCGTTCGCGAACAGCTCTTTGCCGATGACAAACCCCTGCGCGCCACGCGCACACTCACCCTCGATTGGGGGTATGGCAGTATGAAGGGCCCTAACTATGCTTTCCAGGGCCGCTGGGCTGAGGGTGTCTTAGGAGGTTCTATCGATACACGACTCAGCGGTCTAGCTCCCCTGAATCGGAAAGACCAGAGACTCGAGGCTCCGCCCACTCTGACAGCAATGCTTAAAGAGACACAAACTATGCTGAGGCTCAGCGATCGTCCGGAAGTCGTGCGGATCGATAGAGCTTGGGCCTATCTGGACCGAGGCCGTGCCTATGGCCTCGATATGGATGATCGCCTCTACTTTGAAGAGGGGCCACGCGTCGTCAAGGCTCACGTCGTCGCCTTCTTTGGTCCTAGCTTAGGCATTAAGAATGCCGCCGGACAGATCATCCAAGAAGGTGCTATCGTTTATGTCCGCAAAGGCCAGCGCGCAATTCGTGTCGGCGATCGCTTTGACTTTGACCCCACACAATTTCCTACACCCTGGCCTCCCGTCAAGCAACCAAGTCTCTCGGCTAAGCCTTGACCAGAGTCAGCGACGCTGCTCCCGCTTGCTCTCTCATCAGCTCTCGCATCGCAGCCAGCTGCCCTTCAACGCAGGCGAGGCGCTGATGCCAAGTTAAGCTCACGGGAAAGGGCTGCACCTTAAGACCAAGCATCACCTGAGCCTCGTCTTGAACGAGAGCAAGCGCATGCTTGACTTCCGTAAGCCCCAAAAGGCCTTGTTGCGGCTGCCATTCGGCGCTGTCGTCCAAACGAATGGGAGCGTGATTATCCTGCCAATCCCCATAGAGAGGATCTTGGACAGCTGTCCCAGAAAAAAAGAGGCCCTGTAAAACACCCGCTTGCTTCGCCTTGAGGATATGCTGCTCAGCCGTTTCTATACTGCGCCCTTCTAAGACAGAGCGTCCCCAATTGATACTGATCCCAAGCTTGAGATCTCGGGCCAAAGCGATCTCGTCATCGAGCTCCAGAAACCCTTTGCGAGGGGTTTGTCCAGAGCGATAGGCATCACAGTGTTCTAAGATGAGTTTTGCTCCCGCCCAATCACGCGCAGACAGAGTTTCAAGAGCACTGCGTAAGGCTCCTGCATCACTGTCAACACCCTTGCCCCCCCGCGTTGGGGCGCTATGCAGGTGAACCGCACGGACTAGAGTTCGACCGGCCTGCTGATGCCAATCGACAATGCGTAAGCGTGCCAGCTCACAGCGATCGAGGGCTGCCTTCTGTCCTGCTTTATCACAGGAGGCAAGGCCATAGTGCGGCGATTTTTGTAAGGCTTGCATCGTCCCAGGAAGAAGCGTCCATACGTATTCCCAGTTTTGTGGCAAGCGCTGCAAAAAATCATGGGGCTCTTCCTCGTGAATATCTTGAACAAAGGGAAGTTCAAGTCCACGTAGCCGAGGATTAGTCTGCAGAGCATGCAAAAAATCACGCTCGGTAAAACGAGTCCGCGGCTCTAAGCTCGCATAAGCAGCGTAGGCCCCAAGAAAAACCCCTTCTGCATGTTTGCTCATCGCTTTTTAGCCTTGGCTTTGCCTCGCTCTTTAGGCTCTGGCTGACAGGGTACTTCCTCGGCGACAAAGGCGAGACCTTTTTCACAAGCCATTTCGCGTGCCTTGTTTAAAGCCTCACAGCGGTTGGGACCCTTGATGCGATGCTCACCCAAGGTACAGATATGAGGATCGTACTCACGCGTACAGATCATGCGCCGTCCACAAGCTCCTGCACCTTCGACCTGCATGGCAGGATGGGACTTACAGGTGACCTGATCTTCAGCAAAGGCTAGCTTTTGCTCGCAGGCATAGGCGCGCATCTGGACCATGGCTTGGCAGCGATTGTTCGCCTCGAAAGTCTTGCCTTGAAAGGTACAGATCTGCGGAGCGAGCTCCATCGTGCAGAGCACCGAAGAGGCACACGAAGTCGGCGTCTCAGCCGCCTCTGCCTTGACGGCCCCGCTTGTTTCCTGGGCCGTATGTGTACAAGCACTTGCCCCAAACCAAACACAGCAGCCCAAAGCCAGTAGCCAAAGTGATCTCAGCATAGGTTTTCCCTCCCCTACGTCCCGCGTTTATTCCTACGAAAGCTAGCACAAGTTCCCCTCAGGGGAAAGCTCCAGTTGGCAGCATCGATGCCGAGGCGAAGGTGAGCAATTTTCCCCTGGCATCCCCACGCGACTTGGGCCACACTCAGCGAGTTTAGAATCTCGCCGTAACTGTTAAGGAGTTTTCTATGTTTTACGAACTCGCCGTCGCTCAGCCTCTAAAGATGCTGAAAAATCTGGAAAGTTTTTTTGATAAGGCCTTAGCGCACGCTGACCAAAAGCACTTTGATCCAGAAATCATACTGCAGTTCCGCCTGGCACCGGACCAGTATCCCTTCGTGCGCCAGATCCAGATCGCCTGTGATGGCGCCAAATTTGGTGCTGCTCGCCTCCTGGGACGGGATGCGCCTGCCTATGAGGATAACGAAAAATCCATAAGTGAGCTGCGTGCTCGCATCCATAAAACGATCGACTATCTAAAAACATTTAAGCCTGAAGAATTTGAAGGAGTGGGGTCACGCCGCATCGTGCTGCCATGGTCACAAGGCAAAGCTCTTACGGGCCAAGATTTTGTGATTCAAGCATCGCTCCCCAACCTCTACTTTCATATCACCACAGCCTATGCGATCCTTCGTCACAACGGCGTTGACGTCGGCAAGATGGATTACCTCGGCTCTATGCCTTTCAAAGACTGAAGGACTCGACCGGACGAACCCCAGCGAGTTCCCCAAAAGCGAAAGCCCCTTTCCGCAGAATGGGGCTTTCCGAAGTTGGATGCTGTTCTAAACGAAGGGATCATTCTTCGTTCTTCACAAGAGACGAGGGGCCAAGGGAGAGAGGGGATAGCCTTGCTGCACCTCTACCCTCTTCCTTTGCAATTCGTGGACCTCCCAAAAAACGCAAAGATCTCGTGGCAAAGCCAACTCTCGTCCCCCTCATCGCGCCGACAGCGCACTTCACCATAATCCTCAATTCCCCTTTTATTTCGACAGATTACGCACATTTCAAAAGCTTGTTTTTGTACTTTACCAAGTCCTCTTAACTCCCAAAGGCACAGAATCGCTCAAGATTTTGACCTATTGACCGATCCCTCCCACAGCCAAGATCAGCCCAAGATGAGGACTCTGTGTGAAAGGTCTCTTTGCCAGCAAAGATCAACGACTCATTCTTCGCGAGGAAAGCATCGACCTCAGTCGAGCGACCTACAGCGAAGAGCTGAGCTCAACCGGCTTCGATGCTGAGACCCAAAACTTTCATGTCAGCATCGATCGCATCCTCTTCACCTCACCGGTATCGATCATCCAAACGCTTTTAGAAGCTCATGGCTACACGCTCAATTTAGAAAACTTTCTCGCCTGCTTAGACGACCTTCATGTGACCGTTATGGCTCAAACCCAAGCGAGCGAACAGAGTCCCTATATCGGCCGCCGCTATCTGCCAACGCTCCAGTTCCGTTTGCCGAGTAAGCTGCACGTCGGTCCTCTGCTCAAAAAATTCTACACAGAAATCGAAGCCTATGAAGCTGCTATCAAGACCTTAAAAGAAGATCCCAAGGGCCCTGCCCGTTCCGATCGCAAAGAGCAGCAAAAGGAAAAAATAGAGGCCCTCGAGCGGGAAAACCAAGATCTTAAACAGCAGATCAAGGACCTCAAAATCGAATTGCAGAGAGCTTCGCAGTCGATTGCTCAAGTCAACCGAGCCCTCAGCGACCAAAATCTGATGCCGCCGGAGATTCGCCTGGCCACAGTCAAGGCCATCGCTTGGGACGAGCGACTTATCCACCTGAAGTCTGGCCGAACCTCCTTTCATCTCGCATTTATCAAAGCCCAGACCGTGCCAGAGGTCGGCGAACGCTGCCTGGTTCACATCGATCAAGGAATCGTCCAAAACGCCTTTTTCTTTGAGACCAAAGGCCAACGCCTCACCCCTGCTCTAGCGACTGTCCTCTTTACGGCTGGAGGTCAGTGCAAAATTCGCGATAGCCTGCGTCGCTCCCAGACGCTTACCGCCAAAAATGATGAAGAGCGCGCCCTCTTCCAACGTTTGCGCCGTCATGACAAGCTCCTGGTCGCCTCACTGGGAGATGTGATCGTAAGCTTTCAGGAACTGCCCTTAAGCCATGACGAACACTTTATCGATCGTATGCAAGAACAGCTGGCCCAGTTCGAGATCTATTCTGCCAATGATGATGAAGAGTAGGAGAGTGGACCATGACCGTTGAAGGTTTGAGGATCAAAAAATACCTACCCAGTCGTCGCAAGCGCTTTGATCCCAGCGCGCTTTTAGCGAGTCTCGGCGGTCTCGTGGCGCTGGTCCTTGGCCTTACCAAGGAGGGCGGACTCCATACCTTTGTCGACAGCAAGTCCCTGCTGATCGTCGTTGGCGGATCCTTTGCTAGTATCCTCTTTCAATTCGACTTTTCAACCTGCGTGCATAGCATCGCTCTCATTTTCAAATCGTTGTTTGCAACCCCTGACAAAGCGATTCAAAAAATCCTGCTCCAACTCGATACCGCCATCATTGAAAATACACGTCTGTTAGAGCTCCGTACCGGTGATGAGCTCGATGGTGAACTCCTCAATGATGTCGTCTTTATGTATCGTCAAGGGCTGCTCTTTGAGGAAATTGATGAATTTGTGAGTTCCCGCATCTCCGATGAGTATCTAGGCCGTCGCTCTGCCGTCGAGCTCCTGCGCAAAGCGGCGATCGTCGCCCCCTCTTTGGGCCTCTTTGGAACTGTCATCGGTCTGATTGGAGTCTTACGCTCCCTGAGCAATCCCTCTCAAATCGGCGAATCCATGTCGCTCGCTTTGATGACAACCGCCTATGGCTCGGCTCTCAGTTCACTCCTGTTCACACCCCTAGCGGGTCGCCTAGAGCATCACAATACCATTTACCTGAGTGCCCACGAGCAGCTGCTCAATAAGGTCAGTATCCTCCTCAAACGCGAGGAGCGAAATTTCGGCACTCCCTTTCAACCGGAGGGATTGCGCGCATGAAGCTGCAAGATCTCCCTAAACATCGGGATGAAGAAGGACTGACCAGTTTTTACATCAGCCTGAGCGATCTGATGGTCCTCCTCGGCGTGTTCTTTCTCATGCTTATTTCTATGAGCAAGATCGATGTGGGCTCCTTCGAAAAGATTAAAACCAGCTTTTCGGGTGACACCAAAGGCACCCTG
>CANGNB010000232.1 GCA_947454545.1 Oligoflexaceae bacterium | reverse complement strand
TAAGTCGAGAATCTTTTTAAGATCGCTGATCGTCGAAACGCCAGGCCCTACCACACGGTTGCCCCGAAATTGAGGGGTGAGGCTTCCATCGGTGTGGACCCAAAGCCTTGCAACTTTGCCGCCAGCAGCTGAGAGCTGCGTTAACTGCTTTTCGATCTCGTCGAGTTTGGGAGTTCCTGTTCCCACATCGTGAGCAAAATCAACCCAAGCTATGTTGATGCCTGGAGCAAAGGAACTAAGACTTAGGATGTCGGAGCTTTCTGAAGGGGTTGCTGTTTCATTTGATTCGGTTTCGTCTTCGACCTTGATGGGATGAGAACTCAGGGATGAGATCTGTGATGATTCATCATGGAGTGATGAAATATCACGACAGCCTTGTTGAAAACATGAAGCGAGCATCAGGAAGTAATAAGAGAGAAGAGGGATTTTCGAGCGGAATGTTCGCATAGTTTAGACCTTTTCCATAACAGCTAGAGTGAATGACAACACAACATCAATGACTGCGATTTATCTGCCTTCTTTCATTCTCCTTACATGTTTGTAAAGGGGTTCAGCCGGACACGAGATGCAGTCTGCCAAAAAAAATATCGATTGTAAATGAACCTGATTCGCTCTACTGTCGCCCCGTTGTCGACCTTTTTCAATGGAAAAGGCGTAAACATGCGGAGTTATTTCAAATGAACTGGAAAAGACTCGGACCAACATCTCGCCTTTTTTTTCTCGTCCTATTTTCTTTATTTGGAAATTCGAAACTAAACGCAGCCCCATTAGACGAAGCGGGATCAGTCCACCTGTGGTCTATGTTTTCTTTGCAAGATATCAGTGTCTGCTGGGAGTTTTCAGGTTTTGAAGAAGAAAAAGCCTGGGTTCAGCAAGTTATTGAAAGAGAATATGTTTCGACTCAATTCCTCATTCTTACGGGTTGGAAGAATTGTCGAGAACTCCCGAATGCCTTGGTTCGCATTGCGGAATTTGATCAAGAACCCCACACCTTGGCAATTGGTGGCGATTTAGCGAAAGTTTTGCATGGTGTTGTTCTTAATTTTACTTTCGAAAATGTGTACACGTCCTGTCTCGAAGATAGGAAGGCTTGCATAGAAGGTATTGCTGTGCATGAGTTTGGGCATGTTGCGGGTTTACCCGATATTGCGGTCGCGATGCCTGGGGAAATCTGTCTGGAGCCTGCACCACCTCTGCAGAAGATGACAGCTCGGCTCTTGGAAGCCGATTCCGTGATGAACGCGTGCAATCCCAACTGGCGAAGTTCTTTTCTCAGTCCCTCTGATAAGGTAGCTCTGAGTGAAATGTCTCTGCGAGGCTCACTCTAAGTTGCACTCGCAGGAAGTTTCACTCAAGACTCATTATTTGGTCTTAGCGAATTCATAAAATGCATTCATCATGCGGGGCAAGTTCACTGCTACAAGTTTATTGGTGATGGCAGCAGGAGCGAAGAGCTTAATCTCAACATCAAGAGAGTACGCGACTTTGCATTTGTTGGGACCCAGTGCTGTCAACGTCCAGCGACCCGAATTTTTCTTAAAGAGGCTCCCTGACTCAAGTTCCCAAGAGAGCGATTCAGGACGCTTTTGCGTCATCTTCAGTGTGTACTGAAAAGCTTTAACAATACTGACTGTGTATTGGATGCGGGCACTGGTTTCCGAAAAGTCTAAAACGCTGATGGTGTCCACTTCGCCCAAGATTTTGGGATACTGCTGATAGTCGATAAGCGCAGCGTAATACTGTTCAGCCGAAACTTCGAATATCTCTTCGCGTGATGCTCCTGCCATGGAATTCCTCTCTCAATGGTCCAGGACTTAAGGATAGCAAAAAAAAGTCCGGTCAGGCGACCGGACTCTGCATCTTTTAATCTTTTAGGACGAGATTAATCCTTTAGGACAAGAGCGCCAGCAGGTATCTGAACGTCATTGAAGAGCATGCCAACAAGCAAGGATTCAATGCCAGATTGAATCGAGGCAGCTGCAACTTTGGGCAGCAGATCGATGTCCGGTTGGAGGTTAGTCGTGTAGACCAAGAGGAATTGGTCTGCTGAGCAGAAGGACACCGAACCGTTGGCGCAGTCGATAGCATGCACGGCACCTGTTTGGAACTTCACGCCTTCGAGGCCATCCAGCGGTTTTTCCCCAGCGGGAACTGTCTGGGGACCGGCGGTTTGGGCGACAAACTCAAGACTCATCACAGCATTTGTGTAGGGTTGAACCAAGTAATTGTGGGTCAGTCCACGTACTTTGATGTAACCGATAGGCGACTTCAAGCGGTAGTCGTAGTAGTGGGGATAGATTGTACGCTGATCTTTATCGAAGCTTGGCATGCGAGCGCTTTTGCTGAAAAGCAGGGAATCGGTGCTCGTAGACTTCGAAAATTCGGGCCAGTAATCAAAGGCGAGGTAACGATTGATGATGCTCGTCACAGTGGGGTAGTTCGATTTGTCCACAACGACAAAAAACTGCATGTCGATGGGGCCTTTGAACGTAGGGGCTTGAACTGCAGAACAGTAGCCGAGGTCTGCGACAGATTTGGCGCAATCAGCTGGAATTGCAGGTAAATCTTTGGCAGCAGCCATTCCTGAGAAAAGGGCGAGTGAGAGAGCAATAACGCGTTTCATAGAAGACTCCTATCTTCGCTAAGTGGAACGTGAGCACGACACTCTCGTTCCTATTTGATCCCTAGTTTTCTTGGTCCGAGTCCTTACTGGTCAAGGCTTCAGGGTTCAGAGAACCTCTTAGCCAAGCCCCGAGGACTTCGATTTGACGATCACGGAGTTCAGGGTCCTGACTCAGGGCGTAGAGCTGGTCCAGAGCCTTTTGAAAGGCGTTGGATCCTGGATCCTGTTTCCATTTCATATGATCTTTCAGGAAAGCCAAAGGCTTTTGCAATCGGCCGATGACCTCCGTACTCTCTTCCAGGGCACCCTCCCAAAGCTCTTGGGGGACGCTGGTTGCAGATTCTAGAGCGGTCACGAGGCGGAGACGCTTCGGTTCCTCCAGAAAAAGCTTCTCCCAGATTGTACCATGTTCGAAGCCTAAGCTCTCCGTAGCAAAAAAGTGAGCTAAAGCACGGCTGCCTAAAGTTTCATCTTCCATTGTGCGGAGAAAGTCCTGCAGAAGGCGAGGCCAAAACAAAGTCTCGCTGGAAGCCCCTGTCTGCTGATGCGCATCTAAAAGTGCAGGAGCATAGCGCAGCAGGCTCGGAAGCCCTTGAGCCAAGACCGTTTGTGCAGAGAGGCTGTCAGAGCCATCGAAGCGTTGCAGAGGTTTGTCCCACGCAAGCAGCAGTTCTTCCCAACGCGTCTGAAATAAAGTCGTAAAGCGAGCTTGACGCCAAGCTTTAAGGACATCGTTCCAGGATTCTGCGAGGAGTTCTCCCGACGGCAATCGTCCCAGACTCCCAAGGCTCAAGACTTCATCGAGAGTGCGATTGGCAAGGTGTTGCTGTTCGCTTAGGTTACCCAAAGATTGGGTGGCTTTCAGAGCGACAGCGATAAACCCCTGGAGTTCTTGAGTAGAGAAGACGTGAGTGAGTTTACCCAAGACATTCAGAGTTTCGGCTTGAGCAACAAATTTTAAGAGTCTGAGACCTGGCTGGTTCCAGTCGAAGCGATCTTCGAAAAGCCCAAGTACTGCAAGGGGCAGTTCGTTACCTAAGAAGTCGTAGGTCTCGAGTTGCGTGTAGTTTGAGGCCAGTGCTGTCAGGAAATCCAGTTCACTTTTTTCGTGACGAAGCTCGTCGAGCATCTGCAACAGCAGATCACTCACCTTTGCGTCGCTTGTGCGAAGAGATTTTTGAATAGCAATGAAACGTCGCAAAACCTTGCGCAAGGCATCGGAGTCGGCGCCGCTCTCGGTTCGTTCGGCAAAACCGACCAGACTTTGCTTCCACTCGTCAGTCCCAAGACCTAGCCTGAGGCTGTCTGTATACGAACTCATGAGCGAAGGAGCGCCTGCCCAGAAAGCAAAAGCCAGCTTTTGGCGACGGCTCTGCGAAGCAGCGTTCAGCTCATCCCAGACGCCAGAGGACTCTCGAAGCCATCTCTGGGAGAGGGTTTTGCCGTCGAGATTTTGAGCTGCTAGTTTGTAGTAGCGGAGACTTGCAGGAAGCTGAGCAATGCCCTCTTTCAGATGAGCCGTGCGTCCCAGAGTGAAGATATCCTGAAGGACGCGCTTACTCATCCAGGCAGGGAAGCGCAGCGAGTCCGCAGGCAGACTGGCCACACTCGTCAGGCCAGCGCAGGTCTCAGGCTTGCTCACACGAAGTCCTAATCGCTTCTGCCAGAGGAGGGGATCTCCCAGGTCTGTTCCGGCAAGCAAGGGGCAGAAATACTGAGCGATCTGTTGGCGAATAAAGTCTTGATAGAGGGCATAGGCCTCGGCTTGACTCCCAGCGTTCAGCTCGACTGGGCAAGCGATTTTTTCTGTGGCTGAGCTTTGGCAGTTTTGGCCTCCAAGGCCGATGAGAGCTTGCGGATAAAAGTTGAGTCCAGATCGAGTAAAGGTCAGCAGATTCAAGCTAGAAAACAGCCTAAGACTGGGCTTAAGGGAGTCCGCTCTGAACTTGCTAACATCACGAATCAAGCTCTGTTTTGCATAGGGAAAAAATCCGCCCTCAGTTTGGTATTGCTCGAAGCTGGGTAAAGCCTGATTTTGCATATCTTCCAAGCTTGTCAAAGCTGGCGAGCGCAGACTATCAGGGACCAATTTAGCGAAGAGCAGATAGTCCGAACCTGGAGAGCTCATGTAGCTCGCATTCATAAAACCACGGATCGGCGCCGTGAAGGATGTACTGCCTGGCGATGGGTTGGCAGCACTGCTGATGCTACTTGCAGAGGGAACCGATTGGGGCAGTTTGAGATAGTGTCGAAGCTGATAGAGAGCAAGGATACGAGCTTCTTCGGGCGAATATCCCGTGACATCGTAAAACTCCTGACTCACGCCACTTGGCAGTTGACTCCACTGGGGGGCTTCCGCTTGCATCAACTCAGACCAGGTGTCTGCGCTGGCTAGACGAGGAATCAGTTCGTTCTGAACCCAGCTTTGATAGGCTCCCATTAGCTCTGGTGGTAGGTCTTTGCTGGTGAGGGCGCTACTTGCAAGCTGCCAATCCCAAAGGGCCCAGCCTGAGGCACTGCTGGCGCTCGTGCTATCGAAGCGACGGATAGATTGCAGCGGCTGCAACACTTCGTTTTGAGCGATAGTTGAAGTGTTGAGACTAGCGGCCCTGCGGCCTTCCCGTGGGGAGGGCTCGATGCTGGTAAAGTTGGTCAGGCTGCTCCCAAGACTGACAAAAGGTGTGAGATCTTCGTTGCCAAGACTTGCAAACATAGGGCTACGAAAAACACTCTCTCCAAATTGCAGGCGCGCAAAGATGCGACTCAACCATTCGGGATGGTCCTGAAAAGCTTTGGACAAGCGAGCATCACTCGGAGGGTTCTCTTGAAGCCAGCGCGCGGGAGCAAGACGATGCCGTAAAGCTTCTTCGAGGGGGCCGCGATTGTAGAGTCCCGCAAAGGCGCGCATGGCTCTCTGTGTGGTGCTCTTATCGCCATCGGTTTCTGGGACAAGGTCGTAGGTTTGACCGCTCAGGGCTGCCAGTCTTTCAATGTGAAAAGTTAGAACTTTTTCGAGAAAGTCTGGAATCAAAAGGCCGCGGAGTTCCTCTTTATCTTGAAGGGAACGATCGAACTCAGCGAGGGCTGGCAATGTCTTCTGGTCTTGAGCTTGCCACGACTGCCAAATCTTATCAAAGCTGGCAAGCGAGACAGCATCGTAGGCCAGGCCCTGGTGTTTGAGACTATAGGGATCAAGTCCCAGCCAGCGACGTTGTTCGGCGAGACTCGTCTCGACAAGGCGCAGCCATATTTCGGCCTTGGGTTCTGCTATCGATTGCCAGGCGGTGGTGGCAGCAGGGCGCGCTGAATTTCCGTTAAGCGGAACACAGGGGCGGGTGCCGCTTGCCGTACTGCAATCACTCTGTAAGCTCACATCGAGTTCGTCAGCCATGGCTACAGCTAAAGGTGCTAAGCCTTGACAGGCATCGTTTGCTTGAGTGAGCCACTGCAATCTTTGCAGAAGCTGCGGCAAAGGAGGCTGGGCCGAGCGCTCGAGGGGAGAGACTGTTAACCCACCGCAGGAACGAATGCTGCCTCCGTCGACGATCTTTTGAACGACCCCGTCGATCATTTTTTGGGTGCCAACCTTGGCTCTCAGAGTATCGAGCGTACTGTCCCAACTGCTCCGAACACCTTCTTCAGAGACGAGGCGACCAAGGGCTGTCGTGATCTCATCGAGATCCCTAACAGGTAACGAGCGGACATCATGCAAAAGGCTGAGAAGCCAGAGGGCAGGGGCACGCTGCTGGTCGATAGCTTCTTCGAAAGTCCCCACCAATCTCTGATTGAGAGCTTTTTGTGCACCTGAGTCCTGAGAT
>CANGNB010000231.1 GCA_947454545.1 Oligoflexaceae bacterium | reverse complement strand
TCTCGCCAGCCTACGTCCGTCGTAAGGGGGCTACGTGTGAAATCCTTGTGAAGCTTTTGAATGCGGCCAGCCCTCTGTCGGTACAGGTGCACCCAACCGATGCGGATCCAAGTCTCAAAGCTCATGAGTGTGGCAAACCTGAGTCTTGGTTAGTGCTCAGCGCTGACCCAGGATCTGGGCTTTATCTAGGGTTTTCCCAAAAGCTTACGAAAGAAACTTTGCGCAAGCTCTTAGAGAGTGATGCCGATCTTCGACCTTACCTGCATTTTGTGCCGGTAAAGCCTGGTGATTACTTTGAGATCGAACCAGGAGTTCCTCATGCAATCGGACCTGGCGTAACCCTCTTAGAGCCACAGAGGGTGCTGTTAGGAAAGAGCGGTAAGACGTATCGATTCTGGGATTGGGGGCGCCGTTATCAAAGCGATGGCACTCTTGATATGCAAGCGGGTAAGCCGAGAGAGCTACACATCGAGGAGGGTCTTAGGCTCATCGATCCGGAGCTGCAGGTGGGAGAAACTTATGTTTCGACTTTACGAAGGACTCCAGAAGTCGTGGAAGCCTATGAAGGAGTCACTCTATGGCGTTATCCCGCCAATGCGTCTTATCAAGTCTTTATAGTTAAGGCTTCTGCTGGATCTAAGGGTTCTTGGCGCATTCGGGATGGGTTTGCTGCTCTCATATCGTTGAGCGGTCACTGTGTTTGGACGGGGAGGGGCGGCGAAACTACGGAGTTTCAGGCTGGTGAACCCGGATTTTTGCCTTTTGCAGCTTTTCCCTTGCAGCTCGATGCAAAAGAACAGAGCGAATTTGCACTTGTGATTCCAAGTGGTGCGGAGCTGAATTGGGTCTGAAGTTTGGATGATGTTTGAGAAGAATTTGGGGAAGGTGCTCTCGTTCGTGTGACACGAACGAGGCGCATGACCTAGCTTACTTAACAGCTTCTTTGAGCTCTTTGCCAGGACGGAAAACAGGAACTTTGCGAGCTGGGATTTGGATCTCTTCGCCAGTCTGTGGGTTACGACCCATACGAGCTTTGCGAGCAGAGACAGAGAAAGTGCCGAAGCCAACAAGCTTCACGCCGTCTTTCTTCTTGATGTTCTTGGTCACGACTTCGATAAAAGCGTCCAGGCTTTTCTCGGTGTCAGACTTAGTCAGGCCAGTTACTTTGGTCATTGCTTCAACCAACTCAGCTTTATTCATGGAAACCTCCAATGATTTGAATCGAAATTGAACTTGGGTACGCAGCTAAAGGTTTACAGGCAATGCGTTTGTTGTCAAGATTTAGTCACGTAGGTGAGAATTTTTTTAAGGGCGGAACATGAGGCGGGTCACGAATTTGGTAAATTCTCTACTGACGTTTTACAAATTCTCCATGGACTCAGGTCTGCAATAGCATGATAGGCACGGGCGCCAAGTCTCTTTTACTTGTTGGGGATAGCGATTAGGTGTTGACAAGGTCTCTGAGGCCCTTAACCCTGAGGTCATCCGATGGATGTGAGAGAGTCGGCGAAAGCTTGCAGAGCAGAAAAGAGTTCGGGTATTCAGCCGTGGATGGGGATGAGAATGTGGAAATTTTGGATCGTGTCGCTTGTATTTTTTGTAAGCACCCCGCACATGCTGGCAGAGGGCACTGTACTCGATCGTTTAGTTTTAGAAGTTAACGGCAAATCTTATACGCAAAGACAAGTTGAAGTCTACACTTTGCTGCGTGCAGTGGCTCAGGGGCGTGGAGCTCAGTCCGGTCTCATAACTCTCGAAACTTGGCCAAAAGCTCTTCAAATCTTCCAAGACGAAGCCATTTTGTTGGAAAGTTTGCAAAAGGATCCGGCCAAAAATGATGTGCCTACGGCCGACAGCAAGAATGCTCAGAGCTTGCAAGCCGAGGTCGAGCGCCTCCAGATAAACGATGCCAACTTCCAAGGTTTTATGAAGGGCTATAGGGTCAGCGAAAGTGAATTGCGGCAGGCTATACGCATGCTCCTCCTGGTCCAGTCAGGCCTTCAGCTCCACAAACCGGCAGAGGGAAATTCCAATGTTTGGTTGGTACTCGATCCCCAGAGTCCGTGGTACACAGATGTGAAGCGGACGCTCCCGACGCGCTACTACACAGGAGCCAAGACCTACCTGCGATTGCAAGAAAGGCGTCGATAAGGCATGAATCAGCCCATAGCTGTGCGCTTGTATCAAGGGACCGCTCCGGAAAAGGCAGCACTAGAAAGTCTGTGTCAGCAGTGGGACAGCAGGGAATTTTGGCCTGTAGAGGAATTTTATATTTCCCTGAAGATACCACATACTTTTTTGCTGTATGCCGGTCAGGAAGACAGATGGCAGGGGATAGTCCTTGGGCGCGAGATGGGGGGGGTCGCCGAGCTCTTCTATATTTACGTAGATCCCTTATTTCGAAAACAGCAGTTGGGGAAACGACTTTTGCTCGCCTTTAGGGCCAAGGCCTGGGAATTATATCAAGCAGAGCGAGCTTACCTCGAGGTGAGGCCCTCCAATCAGGGGGCCATCGGCCTCTATGAAGGGATGGGTTGGAAGCGCACGGGGCGTCGAGCGCGCTACTACGCTAACGGCGAAGATGCCTTGATCTACGAATGGGAACCCCTCAACCCTACTTTGATCGGCACACATTTATGAAAGAAAGCAGGATGCTAAAAGGTCCTTGGACTTCGATGATCTGGTTGCAGACTGGATTTTTGGGGGACATTATTCTCACAACAGCGGCGATGCATTGGGCGAAGCGAGCTTTTCCCGGGTGTCGACAGGTACTTATAACAACCCCTCTGGGCGCTCGCGCTCTTGCGGGTCATCCCGATGTGGATCAGATTGTCGTTTTTGACAAGCGAGGCACCTCGCTTCTTCGAGCCGTAAAATCTTTGCGACAGGACTTGAGGCATCTGGAGCGAAAGTCGAGTGTCCTATTGCAGGTCCATCGCAGTGCGCGCTCGTCTTTGCTGGCTCGGGGACTAGGTTTTCCTACGGTGACTTATCATGAGTCACGGCTCGGAATCTTGGCAAAGACTACGGTGCCTCGTATTGCACTGCTTCATGAAACACAGAGAATACTTCTGCTCTTAGAGGCTATAGGTATTTCACGTTGGGACTTTCAGGGCGCACAACCCTGCTTGCCACAAGCAGATCGAAATCTTGCCGAGGACGTGCGCACATGGGCCGATGGTGCTCCGCTAGTGGCCATAGCTCCTGGAAGCGTTTGGGGTACCAAACGTTGGCCTAAGGAATCATTTCGTAAGGTAGCTGAGGAGCTCTTGCAGTCGAGTTCGGTAAAAATTGTCATTCTGGGTACCAAAGAAGAGCGTGAAGCGACGGATGCCGTAGCGCTTGCAGGGACAGGGTATCCAGACCGCTTGCGGAACCTTGCAGGGCAAACCCAGCTCGATGATCTGAGAGCCCTGTACCCGAGCTTTCGCCTTCTGCTTTGCAACGATTCATCGCCCCTCCACTATGCGTCTGCTTTTGGGGTTCCCTCTGTCGCTCTCTTTGGAGCGACTGTCCCAGCCCTTGGGTTTGGGCCCTTGGCTCCGCATAGCGTCGTTGTTGAAAAAGATGTGTCCTGTAGACCCTGTAGCGATCATGGACCACAAACCTGTCCTCTCGGTCATTTTACCTGTATGCGGCAGATTTCTTCTGCTGAGGTATTGACGCATGTAAGAGGCTTGCTTGCGCTCAGTTGACGGTATGGAAAGGGCTTTTGGGGTGGCTGGGAAGGCGACTTTTCTGTGTTCTGAGTTCAGGATCTGTATTAGTTTAAAAAGGTTTTGCATCCTAGGTGTCGAGTTGACGCCCGACACAAAAGATGAACTCTTCTGCATGACAAAAAAAGGCCGTTTGAGGCTTTTGCACCGGAAAGGATAGTTTTATGAGTGAACAGGAAGCTTTTGATACAATTCGCAACGATATCAACTCCAACGATGTCTTTCTTTACATGAAAGGTAGTCCAGAAGCCCCAATGTGTGGTTTTTCGGCCCAGGTTGTTCAGGTTCTCAAGGCTTACGGCATCGCTTACGGTTCACGCAATGTCTTGGAGAATTACGATATTCGCGAAGGCATCAAAAAATTCACCAACTGGCCGACTATTCCTCAGCTGTACGTGAAAGGTAAGTTTATTGGCGGTTGCGATATCGTTTCTGAAATGCACCGTAAGGGCGAACTGGCAGCTGTCCTTGAGGCTGTTAAAAAAGCTTAAAGACCCGTTGAGGAGCTTTCAACCAAGAGCATAGGAGGGCAGAAATATGACGATTCGTCCTAAAGATTTTACCAAAGTGGTGCATGCAGGTGTCGAGCCGGATCCACGGACTGGCGCAATCATGACTCCCATATTTCAGACGTCCACCTATGTGCAGGAGGCTCCCAACGTTCACAAGGGCTGGGATTACTCCCGTGCAGGGAATCCTACCCGGGATGCGCTTGAAGAAGCGTTTGCCGCTTTAGAAGGAGCGAAACATGGACTCGCTTTTTCTTCTGGCCTTGCTGCAGAGCAGGCGATCATTCAGATCTTAAAACCTGGTGATCACGTACTGGTGTGTGACGATGTCTACGGGGGAACGGGGCGATTGTTTCGTCGCCTTTTTGCCAAGTATGATATTCATTTTGAATTTTTGGACATGACTCAGGTCGAGCAAGTAAAAGCTGCCTTGCGCCCTGAAACGCGCCTGATTTGGGTTGAAACGCCGACCAATCCGCTCCTGAAGGTCATCGATATTCAGGCTATGTCAGCCTTGGCAAAGTCCAAGGGAGCTCTCCTGGTCGTTGACAATACGTTTGCCTCTCCCATCTATCAGTCTCCTCTTGAATTAGGGGCTGATATCGTCATGCATAGCACCACCAAGTATATCGGGGGTCACTCCGATATCATTGGAGGGGCTGTGATGATCAATGACACCAAGCTCTACGAAGAGATTAAGTTTGTGCAGTTTGCGGCCGGAGCTGTACCTGGACCTTTTGAGAGCTTTCTCCTGCTCCGCAGTATCAAAACTTTGGCCGTTCGTATGGAAAAACATAGCATCAATGCCCAAGCTGTGGCGCAGTTTTTACAAGGTCACCCGCGCGTGGCCGAAGTCTTTTTTCCAGGACTGTCGCATCATCCCCAGCATGCTTTGGCAGCAAAGCAGATGCGTGGATACTCGGGCATGGTGTCCTTCAATCTGAAGGGTAGCTATGAGGACGTTGTGACCTTTTTGCAACGCCTTAAAGTCTTTGCTCTCGCAGAGAGTTTAGGGGGTGTTGAGTCTTTGGTAAATCATCCAGAGAAGATGACCCATGCATCCGTTCCCGAAGATATGCGACGAAAGCTCGGTATTGGACCCAATTTGATTCGTCTTTCTTGCGGTATCGAAAGTGCTGAGGACCTGGTGGCTGATCTGCTCGAGGCTCTGCGCTAGGGAGTGCTGCTATATCTCTATCGTGGGAAGAGGTCTTCACCATCTCACGCGCTCTCGAGGCGCGTGCGGATGGTGTGCTCATCATCACAGGGGAAGCTTGTCTGCCCCGGGAACGTGTTGCTTCATCGAGGCGATGAGATCGTCATTCACACCGAACTGCTTGGCCAATTCTAAAAGAGTTCCTGGATTAGCCATCACAGCCGACATAACTTTTTGTAAAGCTTCGGGCGCAATCCCGAGTTCTTGCACCATGCCCATAGCAGCAAAGGGGTTATCCTTAGCAGTCGTGACGAGCTGTTGGAGCTTCTGTGGATCGAGATTCAAGTCTTGAATTGTCTTCAAAAGATCAGTCATGAAAGTTCCTCTTAGAAATTTTTCTTGAGCTTAGTGAGATCGAGAGCAATTGCTCCCTTGCTGAGAGGGGGAGTGTAAAGGACCTGCCACTGGCCTTGGGGATTGACCAAAAAATACTGGGGACTGTGCGCCATGCTGTAGAGGCCATCCGCCTGTGGATTTTCTTTTTTAAAGTAAGCATGAAAAATGCTCGCAAATTTTTCTATCTCTTCCTGCGAGCCGGTGAGGCCAATGATATCCGGGTGAAATTTTTGCGTATACTCGGTGAGCAAAGGTAGGGTGTCCCGTTCGGGGTCAACCGTCACAAACACAAATTGAGCCTGTTCTTTTTGATCCGAGCTCAGTGTCTTGAGCTCATCGCGAAAGTAGGCAAGAGTCGTTGGGCAGATGTCTGGACAGTGCGTAAAGCCAAAACTGAGAACGGTCCATTTGCCGAGGAGATCTTTGCGTGAAAAAGTACCTCCTTGGGTGCTGCTCAGCTCGAAAGCTTCAACGGCTTGCGTGGGATTGAGGCTCGATCCCTGGAGGTTCAGTTCGGGCTTGTGAAGCATCTTGTTGACGGCGAAGGAGGCGAGAAGGATGATCCCGCTGACCCCAAGGCTGATATTTCGAATAAGGTGTTTTGACATAAAAACCTCCGGACTGAAGCTGTCGCAAGTGCCCGTCGTAGCATGCCCAAGCCCGAAGACCAAGAGCAAAAACCACGAAGCGATTCCAGCTGATTCGAAGCTAGTCTAGGGAAATCAGGAGTGATAAAAGCTTAGAAGTGGTGTCGGTGCACGGCCTC
>CANGNB010000230.1 GCA_947454545.1 Oligoflexaceae bacterium | reverse complement strand
GGCAACGGGTGATTCGAGGGCTTGGAGAGCTTGAGTGTCGTGGTTGTCGACAAAACTCAGGGCTTGCTTCGGGCGTCTTTGGATCAGTGTGCCTTGCAAGAGATTTGCCATATTAAAGGCGCCATTGGCTTGCGAAGCCCGATAAAAGTTAAGGTGCAGCGGCATATCAAAGAGAGCTATTTGCTGACCTTCTGAACTCTCGGCTTGAAGGTAGCGCTCGAGCTGGTTGACATCATAGTCGAAGTACTCGGCGACGGCAAAAAGCGGCTTACTGCTCTGAGCGCGCATGTCTTTGAGCCAATCGCGAGTAAAGCCAGCTTTCATGTGTTTCACAGCATCGAGGCGATAGCCATCGATACCCGTGAATTCGGTAAACCATTTTCCCCAGCGCTTGGTCTCTGCGATCACTTCGGGTTGTTCGAGATCAAGATCAGCGCCTAGCAAGAAATCGTAGTTACCAAGTTCTGCTGAAACTTCGGGATCCCAAGTCTTGCTATTCGCTGTGAAACGATAGATTTTCCCTGGTTCACGTCGGGACTGATCCCAGTCAACGCCATCGAAGTGATACCAGTGCCAAGTGAAATCTGAATAGGCGTGCTTACGAGCAGGGAAATCGAAAAGAGTCCACGCATCAATCTGCTTAGGTTCAGAAATGACTTCGTTGCGCTGCTGAGGATTGACTTCGACGGCTTCGACGCGCTCGGTGCGATCAGCTCCGATGCGATGGTTGAGCACGATGTCAGCATAAACTTCGAGACCGGCACTGTGTGCACTTTTGATCGCTGCGAGAAGTTCGTCCTTCGTGCCGTATTTAGTCCTTCGTGAACCTTTCTGATCAAATTCACCAAGGTCATAGAGGTCGTAGACGGCGTAGCCCACATCCTGAGAACCGCCAGCCCCTTTGCCTGCGGGTGGTATCCAGAGGGCTGTGAAGCCTTTGCGGGCGAGTTCGCTTGCTTCGCCCTGCAGCCGTTGCCAGAG
This sequence comes from Oligoflexaceae bacterium, assembly GCA_947454545.1. Taxonomy (GTDB): domain Bacteria; phylum Bdellovibrionota_B; class Oligoflexia; order Oligoflexales; family Oligoflexaceae; genus Oligoflexus. The sequence goes on along the minus strand of CANGNB010000230.1, from coordinate 5,562 downwards.
TCTTCCATCATTTGGAAGATACCAGTGAAAATATTGAAAGAGGACAGGATTGTCCTTTGAACTCGGAGCTGTTCCCGAAAACTTAGCCTCGCTTGTGAGGTCAGAGCTTGGGGTTTGAGAACCACAGCCTGTAATGACTCCAGCGAATGCTATAGCCAGGCCAAAGAGAGACGTTGAGATGACTCGCACGCATTCCTCCGCTGCAGACTTACTCATGTGTGGATGAGCTCGAATCTCTGTTATAAGCCGAACGGCCAATTAAGGGAAGTCTGAAATGTGCGAAATTTTCTACTAAATTTCTCGCGTCAGTATTTTACCCAGGAGGCGCCCGTCTTCTACAAAGCCCTTGATACGCACGTGCGAGACGCTTCCAGGGGCGAGTTCTTCCTGTCGCAGGGAACAGACAGAAAGATAGTTGCTGCTATAGCCAACGCGCCGTTCTTGAGGGTCCAATTCGTTCTCCCACAGGACATTGGCCTCACTGCCGATAAAACGGCGGGCATAATCCATTTTCAGGCGATCAGAGAGCTCACGAAGGCGTTTGGCCCGTTGCTTCACGATCTCGGCGTCTAAGTGCCCGGGCATCCGTGCCGCAGCTGTGTTCGGCCGCATTGAGTAGGGGAAGACATGGAGGTAGTTGAGGCCACACTCTTCAATGAAACGCAGGGTGTGCTCGAATTCTTCGTCTGTCTCGCTCGGAAAACCGGGGATCACGTCCGCGCCGAAATTTGCTGAAGGAAAATACGAACGGGCCATGGCGACATTGTCTGCGTACTGCTTGCTGTCATAGGTACGACGCATCAGTTTGAGAATGCGATCATGACCTGCTTGGAGAGGCAAATGAAAGTGGTCGCAGAAGAGTTCGCGTCGCTCCGCAAGAACTTTCAAGAGATCTTCTGTGCACTCGCGCGGCTCGAGCGAAGAGATACGCACGCGTACCATGTCAGGCCATGACATCAGAGTGCGAAAGAGATTCACAAAGCCCTGCTCGTCACCCTGGTCGTGGCCATAATCGCCGATGTGTATCCCGGCAAATACGATTTCGCGAATGCCCTTGTCGATCAGGCGACGCACTTCTGCGAGGACTTGATCGGGAGGCACGCTCCGCGAGGCCCCCCGAGCGTAAGGGATCAGGCAGTAGGAGCAAAAGCCGTTGCAACCATCCTGAATTTTAAGAAAGGCGCGGGTTTGACTAGGGTCGGCTTCGATCATCTGGAGCGAAGATTTGAAGTGACCCTGCCGGTTCGCGCTGACGGCGACGACATTGTCGGGGAGTTTGCTACTGAGGGGTTGAGTGTCACCTTGAGTGCGGCGCTGCAGCAAAGCATGGGCCGACTCGACCATCGTGTCTTTGCTTTGGTTCGGAAACACGAGATCGACTTCGTCCATCTCGACGAGTTTTTGTGAATCTGTCTGAGCATAACAGCCTGTGGCTACGACAACAGCCTCTGGGTTCTCACGACGAAATTTACGCAAAAGATAACGGGCTTCCTTGTCGGCGTTTTCTGTGACGCTGCAGGTGTTGAGGACGCTAATGGTCGCCTGATCCGGGCTATCGACGAGTTCGTAGCCGAGGGCCTTGAACTGGGTTTCGATAGCGTGGGTATCGTAGGTATTGACCTTACATCCGAGCGTTTTGACATAGACACGTGACATAGAGGCTACTCGCTTTCTCTCCGGAGCCCTCCTCGAGGAGAACCCATGATCAGGCCTCTGATTTACGGAAATCTGGCGGTGAAGGCAAGATAAGTCTTTTAGAAGAAATTTCGATGATTTATATCACTCAAAGCCCCGTTTGAAGAGCTGACTGAAATCGGCTTGCTACGGTACAATAGGGATCACGTTCGCTACACATGAGAGCGGGCTGTGAATCGGGACCGGTTGTTTCACCCCCAGGAGGTCGCTGTGCTCGCCAACTATGGGTTTTATCTGATTTTCTTAGCGTTGTGCTGCAGTCTCTATGGCTTTTTATCAGCCATATTGGCTGCGTATTGGCGACATAGGCGCTTTTACAATTCTTCCAAACTGGCCCTAACAGCGACCTGCATGCTGCTCATAAGCGCGGCTGTCGTCCTTTGGGTGGGCCTCTTTCAGCGCGATTATGGGATCGCCTACGTGGCAAAGAATTCAAGCAACGATTTGCCGATGCTCTACACGTTTACGGCGTTTTGGTCCTCGCTGGAAGGCTCACACACGCTTTGGATGTTGCTGCTTTCGATTATGGGCACCATAGCCGTGTGGACTCATTCCAAAGACAACGAACACATTATGCCCTACGTCCTCGGTTCGATTCAGGCCGTTCTCGGCTGGATGCTGTACCTGGCTGTGACCTATTCGGATCCTTTTGTGGCGAACCTGCCGGCTCCTCCCAACGGTCGGGGGATGAACGAGCTTCTGCAAAACTTCTATATGGCTATCCATCCGCCTCTGCTCTTTTCAGGTTATACAGCTTTGGCAGTTCCTTTCGCCTACTCCATTGCAGCCCTCTGCTTTGGCGACATCACAGAAGGCTGGCTGAAGACCGTTCGACGCTGGTCGCTCTTCGCGTTTGTTCTGCTCACCGCAGCGATCTCTCTTGGGGGACGCTGGGCTTATGTCGAGCTGGGTTGGGCCGGATACTGGGCTTGGGATCCGGTTGAAAACTCGAGTTTTATGCCCTGGCTCATGTGTACGGCGCTCCTCCATTCGCTCCTTGTCCAAGACAAACTTGGTCACCTGAAGCGTCTGAGTATAGTCCTTGCCATCGCAGCTTTCTTTCTCAGCTACTTTGGAACCTTCCTCACGCGTTCAGGTGTGGTGTCGTCGGTGCACTCTTTTGCAGAGTCTCCGATTGGTCCCAACTATCTCTACTATCTTTCGGGTCTCATCCTTATCTCAACAGCGATCTATGCGTTTCGAGCGCCCTCTATCCTGCCTGCCGATACGGAAAAAGTTTGGGGTTTCTCCAAAGAGTCTGCTCTCGTCGTGACCCAATTTTTGCTGCTGTCGTTTGCTGCGATCATCTTCATCGGGACGGTGTTCCCCATCGTATCGGAAGCGCTCACTCAGCAGCGGATCACTGTACAGGCCCCCTATTTCAACATGTTTGCGCCTTGGGTTGGATTGGGGACGGTCGTCGGCATAGCCATCGGACAGCTGATGCGCTATCAGTCAAGCCAGATGCCTTATGCCAAGCAGGTTATATTTGGGTCTGTGCTCTTTGCAATACCTCTAAGCTTTGTTCTTATCTATCTAGGCGAAGTGATGAAGACACCTAAGACGGTGAATCTTATCGCTCAGATTGTTGGCCTTTACCTTGCTTCTTGGGCGATCGGCTGCCTTTGTGGCGATCTCTTCATCAAGCTCAAGGATCTTCGGTTTCAGTGGAAGCTCTTCTTCAAGCGCAACCTCGCCTATTTTGGAGCTTGGGTTGCTCATATCGGAGTGATGATCGCGATCATAGGCTTTTTAGGTAATTATCGCGGTATGGAAACACGAAAGACTTTGAAAGCAGGAGAGTCCTTCGAATTCTTTGACTATCGCTTTGAGGTCCCCGATGGCATCAAAGTGAAAACTGAGCAGAATGCAACGCTCTTTGCAGCCCATGTGAATGTCTATCGGGGTGAGACTCTCTATCAGTCTATGGAAGCGGCGCAGAGTCGATATCCTACCAAAGATCAGACTTTCAATGAGATCGGCATTGGCGGCAATTTCTGGCACGACATCTATATCGTCCTTGTTGATTTTGACAAGACTGACGGTAAGCGGGTCACTCTGCAGGTTAATATCAACCCAACAGTACGCTTCGTCTGGACAGCTATTGTCATCATGTGTTTGGGGGGAGTGATTGCTCTCTTTGATCTTTATCGTGGTAACAAGAGTCGGGACGCAGTGGCGGGAGCCTGGGAGGTGAAGGCATGATACGTTGGATCTTCGCTATCGTTCTTGGTTTTTCGAATGCTTGGCTCGGGGCGCAGAGTGCCTCGGAGATGACTTTAACTCCAGCAGCGACTGAGGATACGCTCAAGAATCCAGAAGCGGGTCCTGTCCATGACTACGACCTGAAGTTTCGGGAGATCGCTAAAGAGCTCCGCTGTCCAACCTGTACCGGTCTGAGTGTTCTCGAATCAGATGCAAGCTTTTCTTTGCAGATCAAGAGTCAGGTCAAAGAGCAGATGCTCATGGGTAAAGATAAAGAGCAGGTGCTCACCTATTTCGTGGATCGTTACGGTCCTTGGATCTTGCGTGAACCGCCGAAGCAGGGCTTTAACCTTCTTGCCTGGGCCGTTCCCATCGCTCTTTTGTGCCTAGGGCCGATTGCCATTTGGCTTTTGGTATGGAAGCGGAATGTGACGGTGAGCACACATGGTGTGCGTGCCAATGAGCCAATTATAGCTGAGATGCAGGAGCGTTTGCAGCAGCTCAGGAAAGGAAATTAAGATGCTGATCTTTGCTGGTCTTCTCAGTGTCTTGGTTATCGCTTTTGTTTTGAGCCCCTTTGTTCTAGGACCAGGGGGGCATTTAGCAACAGCGGCATCAGTGAATTCTCCTGAACACCTCGAAGCGATTAAAAAAGCTATCTTGGATCGGTATCTCGAGGACGAACGTGCTTATGCAGAAAAACGTATCCCCAAATTAGCTTGGGATCAGCGTAAGTCCTATCTGACGAACCGCTATATCGATGCTGCACGTCGACTCGATTACATTCAGAATTTGATGCTTGAGCAGCAGGGAAAGGGGCAGTGAATGAAAGGGAAAATGCAGGGACTTAAGACTTTTCTCCTCATGCTCCTTTGTTTAGCAGGTTCAGCTTCGGCAGAGGTCGCTGTCTCAGGACGTCATGTTTATATCCTTTATCCAGGAGTCGATGCAGTCTGGGGGAGTTATCTCTTCTTAGTGAGCAACACAGGAACGGAACCTCAGCACTTTAATTTTCCTGTACTCTTGCCTAAAGAGACAGTGGACTTTCAGGGTACAGAAAATCTGAGCCAGGACGAGCTCAAGCTGGGGCCCAATGGAGGCCTTCTCATTGATAAGGTCTTTCCTCCCGGCGATACCCTTCTCAATATTGGTTTCCAGCTGCCTGCAGATAAAGGTTCGAGTCCTTTCACGGTGAGCGGAAACGAAGCGATTGATACACTCAGTCTCTTCGTATGGCAGAATTCGATGCAGGTCGAAGGCAAGCAGCTTGAGATCAAAAAGGGCGTGCCTTTTTCGGGACGTTTTTACGATACCTACACCGTTCGCAATGCCTCAGCAGGTGAGACCGAAGTCTTTACTCTGACAGGAGTGCCTGAGGGACGTGGACGGCTGTGGAAAATTGGTTGGGCGGCCTTTGCCCTGCTCTGTTTGGTGGGCATTACGAGCGCTTACCTGACGAGGCCAAAAAATCTGAAAGCCGAGGAGGCGGTTCTTTGAATTCCCTGAGTCAAGCTTTGTTTGCTGTTCTGGGAGTCGTCTTTTTACTCAAAGGCGGCTTTAGCATCATACTTGCTCTGTGGCGTGTTCTCATTCCTCTCGCTCTCATAGGGGGCGGCTTCTATTTTGTAAAACAGTATTTCTTCGGGCCAAAAGCTCTCGATC
>CANGNB010000229.1 GCA_947454545.1 Oligoflexaceae bacterium | reverse complement strand
TTTGCGATAGCCGATGATACAGTTGACCACACCGTGGGTGGCGATGACAAAGCTAAAGATAAAGAGCGCTTTGCGCACAATCTGAAAGAGGCCTAAGTGGAAATCAAAGGCCAGATAGAGAAACACCGCTGTGAACAGGCCCATCACAGTCGCATTGAAGATCGCGATGCGGGGATAGAACTTATGGAAAAACTGGGAGAACCAGAAGTATCCGAGGGCCATAAAGCCGATCCCTGGATAGTGAAGGATCAGCATAGTATCGGGATCAAAGAGCCGCACGCTCATATCGTTCGGAAATGCGTAGAACGGGAAGATGCCTATACCGGTCAGACCTGAGACCAAGAACAGCGGGTAACGGGTCTTAAAGTAAAGCAGCAGGAAGAACAGACCGGTCCAAGCGAAAATATAGGCGAAGAGGTAGCGAAGCTCCCCGCAGAAGATCTGAAAGAAGTTGATGTAGGCATCGTAGTGCTTGTACTCGCGGAGCTGAAAGGGCGACTGATAGACCCCCATCATTAGTGGAGTATCGATGCGCACGCTGAAGACATGCTCGGTCTTGGTGATATCAAAGACGACAGGAACAGGCTGAATCGAAAAGTATTTTTGATGGGTATCATGGCCTTTGCGGTCAAAAATCTGCTTACCATCAAGATAAATCGACATTTTGGACATGTAAGCATCGATATAGAAGACAGCTTTTTTTCCAATTAGACTTTCATCGAAGACAAAATTGCCACGATACCAGCCGATGCGATAGGGAGTTTTGTCTGGAGCGTAGGCTTTGGTCCAAGGACCTGGAGCTTGGATCACCACCCAGTCTTTGGTATCGGTTTCGGGTAGTGCATTTTCGGGTTTATCGTCGCGGGTGAAGAGCCAACGACCTTCGAGCGATGTGGCCTGATCGAGGCTGTGGACTTCTATTCGACACGAAAAGCAGTCAGCTCGTTCTTCAGCCTGCAGGGCCTTTGTTGGCCAAAAGCTCCCAAGGCTCAAGCACAGCAAAAGCAGGCTGAGGAGGGGAGACCATCGGAGTCTCTGGGTAAGGATCAAGCTTTGGATGCGCGTTGATTTCATGTCTGTCTCTCTTAAAACCATTTAAGTTTCTTGAACATATACAGCATGCCTATAGTCACAGTTCCCATGAACAGCCAGAGGTAAACGTAAAAGTGCGGTATGTGAACCTCGGGCATATCAGGGATATTCATCCCATAAACCCCTACCACGAAGGATAGAGGGAGGAAGATACAGGTGATCACGTTAAGGCGTTGCATGACCAGGTTCAGCTTGTTCGAAGCCTCCGAGGTTTCGAGAGCCAGTACAGTCGCATAGATTTCGAAGACCGACCCGGCATGGGTGCTCAGACTCTCCACTTCGTGCAAGAGGTGAATGAGATCATCGACGGTGATTTTAAAGAGAGCCTTGGTCTCGGCGTCAGCGTAGGGCTGACGGGAGCGTTCAAAAAGGCGATTGAGGACCTCGCGCTGCGGTGAGAGAGAGCGACGCATGTGGGTCACGAGTTTTTTGAACTGAAGAATCTGCTGCATGATCACTTCGCCCGAGCCTTTGAGAGCGGAGTGCTCCAGGGTGTCGAGCGATTCTTGCCACTCATCGATCACAGGCGCATAGTCGCGGAGGACGAGTTCGAGAACCTGAAAGACGACATAGCCGGTGCTTTTGAGGATAGTCTCGCTCGGGCACTCTTCCACGAGCATCCGTACGGAACGAAAGGTTCGACCCAGATGGGCCTTATGCAAGGTTATGACCCAGTGGGTATTAAAGAGAATGATGAATTCGCGAGGTTCCGAGCTCTCGGTCTTAAAGTTATAAAAGATCCGCTGAAAGACCAGGCAAGCATAGTCTTCAGTAAAAAAGAGCTGGGGTCGGCCGTTCGAACTGTTGAGCTCTTTAAGGGTCGCGACATGGATACCAAAGTGATCGGTAAGAATCTGCATACTTTGACCATCGGGCTCTTGGATGTCCAACCAGACACGCGAGTATCCTTCTCCCAAAAATTCAGGGATGTTGAGAACGTCTTCGGACTTTCTCAGCATGTTGCCGTTGTCGACGGCGTATAGGAAATACTCTGCCATGGGTGGATCCTTTCTACCTAGCCCTCGGATCTTCGGAAGGGGTGAGCGAAAGCTGAGCGAAATGCCTCCTTTAATGCTTAAGATTCGGTAATGATTGATAATAAAAACGTATAAAAATGTACTTTGGAGTTGTTATAAGGTCCTAAGGGTTGGTCTTTTTTTCAAGAGCTTCCTTACTTCCGCAACAATTGGCGCCGAAACTAGGAAGGTCCTGAGTGGGACGGTCTCTAGCTAAGAGGTGCTCGCATGATTTTTGCCATCGTCAAGTATGCATTGCCCGTCTTTTTCTCACTGATCGTCTTAGAGTATGTGATCTACCGTAAGGATGGGCGGCTTTTTCCTTTGCGCGAAGCCGGCGTGTCCCTGCTCATGGCCGTGATCTATCAGGTGCTCAATAAGCAAAATCAAAGCCTCTTGATGCCTCTGCATACGTGGGTTTTTGAGCATCGCCTCTTTCCCATTCCGACGGACAGCTGGTGGGCCTGGATTGTGGGCTTCTTTGGGGTTGAATTTGCTTACTACTGGCTGCACCGCTTTGGTCACGAGGTCCGCTGGATGTGGGCGAGCCATGGCGTGCATCATTCGCCGACAACGATGACCTTCTCGGGGGCCTATCGCTTAGGCATTACCAGTCTGCTCTCGGGGCTTTTTGTCTTCTTTTTGCCGCTGATACTCATCGGCTTTCCTCCGAAGATGGTGTTTTCCCTTTTTGCCATCAATCTGATCTATCAGTTTTTCCTGCATACCGAGCTTTTTCCAAAGTGGGGGTGGCTCGAACTCTATCTGAACACACCGAGTCATCACCGCGTGCATCATGCGATCAACGAAGCCTATATCGATAAAAACTACGGAGGTGTTCTCATCATTTTCGATCGCCTGTTTGGAACCTTGGCTATCGAAGATGACAAGCAGCCTATCACCTACGGGCTGCTTGGCAAGGCGCCGACTCTCAATCCTCTGAAGCTCTTCTTTCAAGAATGGGTAGGGATAGCCCAGGATGTCGTGCAGGCACGGAGTTTTGGGGAGGCTTTGAACTTCGCCTTCGGTCGTCCTGGTTGGAAGCCTGAAGTATCGACCCTTGACAAGTCCCCAAGGCTCGTCGAAGCTGAGGGATTGCATCGTGCGACGTCGGAGCCAGCGACCCTTGAGCTGAGTGAGAAAGTTTATGCCACGGATACTCATTATCGAAGATGATCGGCGCCTCGGCGAGAATCTCAAGGTGAACCTTGAGCTCCGCCAGTACACTGTCGAGCTTGCTCCGCATCTGAATGCAGCGCGCACATCGCTGCAGAGTGGGACCTTTGATGCCTGCCTCATGGATGTGGAGTTGCCCGATGGCAGTGGGCTCGAATTTTGTAAGGCTGTACGGGCTCTTGACCCTCTGGTCCCCATCATCATGATCACGGCTCGGGTCGATGAAACCTCGGCGCTCTCGGCGCTGCAGGGTGGGGCTGACGATTATGTGCGTAAGCCTTTTGGCATCCGTGAGCTCGCTCTTCGTCTGGAAAAGCTCCTGCAAAAGCGTCCGCGTCTGACGCCCAAGCTGGCCTTTGAGCAGCTTGAAATCGATCTCGATACCCGGCGGGCGAGCTATGCAGGTCAGGACCTCGATTTAGGCAAAAAGGAACTCGAAATTCTCCAGGTTTTTCTGGCAAATCCGGGGCGCCTCTTTTCACGCGATGCGCTGCTGCAGCTGATCGATCGTGATAGTTTTTTGCAGGGTCGCACGGTGGATTCCCATATCTCCCATCTGCGTAAGAAGCTGACTCAGGTAGGCTGCACGCATCTGCGTATCGCCTCGGTGTATGGCGAAGGCTATCGCTTTGAAAAGGTGTCGGGATGAGACGAAAAACGGTCCTGCCCGTCATCGGTCTCGTGATGCTCGTGGCCTCCTTCTGTGCTTTGATCCTTTCGAGTTTGATTATTCTTTTTTCGCAGGGGCGACCGGATCATGCTCTGCTGCGCGAGATCGCTCATCAAGTCAGTCTGGGTATAAACTGTGCGGCTCCCGAGCAGTCACCGCTCTTTCGCGAAGAGATGCAGGTTCCAGGTCAAGCAACGGCGCATGAGTTCGACTATCTGCTCTTTGATACAAACGGTCGGACTATCGCCCAACGCTGGTATTCCAAGAGCTATCCACCCTATCTTGAGGAGCAGGAATCAAGGCGCATTCCGTTTGTGGTGATGCTTAACAATATTCGTTCGGTGCCGCATCCCGTATATGCAACTCTTCACAAGGTATGTCAGAGAGATTGGAACCTGCTGATCCACGATCCGACGGGCGAGGTGTATCGACAGCTGATCTTTCGCCGGCAGGTTGTGCTTTATTTTAGCAGCTGTGGTGTGCTGTCCCTGGCCGTATTTGCTATGGCTTACTATCTCCTGCGAAAGGGACGCGAGGCCAAGGAAGTCATGCAAAGCCTTCGTGCAGGCAATCTCAAGGCTCGTTTGCCGAGTCATCGCTTCGAACGTTTTTTGGAATTGGTCACAGAATTTAATAATATGGTCGCAGCGATTGAAACCCTGATTCATAAAATTCAAGCGCACGAACAGGAGCGCCTCGAATGGCTCGGCGACTTAGCTCACGACCTAAGGACGCCGCTGGCAAGTCTCAGTGCAGCGGTAGAAACCTTGATCGACTTTGATACCAACCTCAAGGGCGCTCAGCGCGCTCAGCTCTTGCACGCGATGATGGATGATATCACCTATTTTCAAAGTCTTTTGAATGACATCTTCTTTTTGGCTTCCCTGCAGGGAACCCGTCGACCCATTCAACTCGAAGAGCTGTGCTGTTTAGATTTTATCGATAAGCTTTCGCATAGCTGGCGGGAACAGGCTTTAGCAGAAGGCAAGGAGCTGCGCTGGACGCGTGGCTCCGAGGAAGGTGTTCGCTTTGGAGCGGACCCTCATCTCTTGCGACGCCTGCTGCAAAATCTCATCGATAATGCTATTCGCTATAGCCTCTCGTGGATTGCCGTCGCGGTGGATAGCTCGGAACATGAGCTCAGAATCACTGTCAGCAATGATGCCATGCCCCTGAGCGAGAGCGATCTCAAGGCCTGGGGCAAAAAGCGCCAGCAGCGGCGGATTGCTGAAGCGTTCTCGCGCGAACGAACGAGCCTTGGTTTAGGATCCTCTATAGTCTTGCAGATCGCTCGCTTGCATCAAGGGCAGGCTTTCATGGAACAGACTGTGGGAGAGCAGGGAGCCCTTGTCCAAGTGGTCGTCGTATGGCCCCGAAATCTCTTGCAAAAACATCACGCAGGAGGGGCTTGGATCGAAGGGGTTTTAGTGCGGGGTTCAGACCCCGTTGAGGAGTGATTAGGCTTTAATATACGGATAGTTAAAAATTTTTAACTCCAGTTGCCAAGATAGGTACCGATAGCTCGGAATGGTAGAAAAGTCTCGGGGGCTATCGGTGCTACGGAGTCGATCCAATCTTAAGAGCTCACGCTTTCCTTCGATCCTGAGGGTATGGCTGCTTTTGCTGGGTGTGCAACTCGTCTTGGGGGTTGCCCTTGCCGTTGCAGCCCCGCAGGACTCGCAAAAACCCGATCTCGTCTTGAAGGATGGCTTCGAGGAGATCGATTGGACGCCACTTGTCTCCCATCTTATCGATCCCTCTTCGAAACTTTCTTTCGAAGATGTGCGTAGTCCTGCCAAAAGCAGTTACTTTCAAAACAATCGCGGCCAGAGCCTGAACTGGGGATTTTTGTCCGATGCTGTCTGGGTGCGTCTTCGCCTTCAGGATGAACGTTCGCACAAGACGCCGCTCGTTCTGGAGCTCGGCTATAATCAGCTCGACAATGTGCAGTTCTATAGCTGTCTTCCGACTTCCACTCAGGATTGGGATTGTCTTCAGTCTCCTGAGCCCCTGCAAAAGGAGCAAGGAGGTCGCGCGTTCAATGACCGTCGTGAGCGATTAAGGGCCACCTCGGACGAATTTACCTTTCCTTCGCTAAGCCCAGGGGGCCAAGCTATCAATCGTTACACGCTCTGGGTTCGTGTGCAGTCAGGCAGCAGCGTGCAGCTCTCAGGTACCATCCGCACACCGGCACGGCAGGCCGTCTATCATCGCGAACACGATCTGATCCAGGGACTTTACTTTGGTGGTCTTCTTATCCTCTTTCTGTTTAATCTCCTGGTCGGTATGAGCCTGGGCTGGGTCAAATACTATGCCTACGTCTCCTACATGGGAGCTTGGATTTTGTTTCAAGGCTTTCTTGGAGGCTATGGTTTCACCTACCTGAGTCCCTGGCTGCCCGATCTTATCGGTACACGCGTTGTCCCACTCGGCATGATGATGACAGGGTGCTTTGCTCTGATCTTTGCCCTGATGCTGCTCGATGTCCGAAAGGTAAGCCTAAGGCTCTGGCAGGCTGTTCTCGTTTTACTCGCCTTTGCCTCCGCCTGGATACCGCTTGCGATTGTTTCTAGCTATGATGTGAGTGTGCGTATCACGGCGCTGGTGTTTGCTCCCCT
>CANGNB010000228.1 GCA_947454545.1 Oligoflexaceae bacterium | reverse complement strand
GATTTCGATTTGCTCGGCTTTCTCAGCGATAGTTTTGCGATTTTCTTCAATGGTTACGAGCTTTTTCTCGAGCTCATTGTTGAGGACGGCAAGAGCATCGTTTTTCTCTCGGATGAGCTGTTCGTTGCTCAAACTTGTATGAAGGAGATTCTCGGTTGCAGCTTTTTCCCGACGTTGCATCGTGTTGATCTTATCACCCAAGGCGAAAGATAGGAGAATAATCTCCAGAGCAGAGCCAAAATTCATGGAATAGTTGGTGAAGTTATTGGAAGGGGCAATTCCAGCTGATTTGGCTGTGAAAATGAGAATGCCCAACAGCAAAAAGATCCAGGCGAAGGTGAAATAAAAGGCGCTTCGACTGCGCTGGAAAATACCGATGATCCCCGTGGCGGCAAGTCCGAAAATAGTGACAAAGACAAGAGCGGCTGCGACCCTTATCACCGACGAGTAGGAGAAGACAAAGCTGAGCATTGCAATCACAAATAAAACGGCTGCAAGACCCAATAGAATGACGTGGGCCAGGCGATTGCTTTGCTTGGTATTCAGAAACGAGGTTCCGAAGAGGCAAGCGGAGCAGGTGCTTATACAGATAAGCAGCGGAATGCTGTGATTAGCCCAATAGGGAGAGGATGGCCACAAGAACTGGAAGGTCAGGCCGAACATGGCCATCTGATAGAGGCTAAACAGGAAGATCCAAAAGCTCAGAAAGAGATAGCTGCGATCGCGCACGCTGAAAAAGATGGAAACATTGTAGATCGCCATGATCAGTGCGATGCCTACGGAAATACCCAAGAGGAGAACCTTGGATGCGTAGTATGTACCGTATTCAATAGGGTTCCAGAGTCGAAGCGGGAAGATCACACTTCCAGATGTTTGAAGCTGGAGATAGAGAGTATTGTGCTCCTTGACGTGGATTGGAATCACAAAGTCTGCGTATTGGAGAGGGCGCTGATCAAAGGGATACTGATCACCTACAATGAGCTGAGGGGGACCCTTAAGCGTCGTATCCCAGATGCGCAGATGATCCAAGTTTGGATAGTCCACGACGAGATAGAGATCTTTACCTACTAGGTCAGGACATGAAAATTCAAGTTTAAAGAGAAAATTATCTTCAGCAAATCCGAAATTGGGGACTTCTACTGAGGATGGAGCTGTCCATTGTTCAGGGAGTTGAATGTTATCGTGCGAGGCAACATGCGGGGAACGCGAAAAGGGGACGTAGGGACCAAGCCAAGAAGCTTCGCGAATCGCAGCACAGATTCTATCCTCAGCTTGGACTGGAGTCGCGAAGATCAGAAGCAGGGCAAAGAAGCTTCCTATCCGCAAGGCTTGCAGAACTGCACGTCGTGTGAAATTGGGGTCTGCTTTGCCGGCCATAATGTGGGACGCAACCTCATCGAAAGACAGCTGAGACAGAATAGAGCTTGAGGCTATGCTATCACGTTCTCAAGAGGCCCCAAAATGACTCGATTGGATGGAACGCATTCGCCTAGTGTCAAATCCTTGTCACAATTCAGAAGTTCCGCTAAGACAGAGGGCAACACACCTCACCGATCTTTAGGTCTTCCTTTAGAAAGGTTGCTTTCATGTTACAGAGTATTGCGTCTTGTCTACGTCGTTCTGCTTTTCTTCTTTTGGCAGTCATGGCTTCAAGCCCCGCTTGGGCTCATCATACGGAGGGCGGAAAGATGCCGGAAACCTTTGGGAGCGCGTTTTTGGGCGGCTTAGGTCATCCAGTGATTGGTATGGATCACCTCGTTGCTGTCCTACTCGTCGGATTTTTGAGCTTCGTCGTGACCAGACGACTCATGGAGCCTGCTCTCTTCGTACTTGCGTCTTTGGCAGGATGTTTGGCTCGCGTCTGGTTTGGGGGACTCCCTGGGATAGAATGTGCCATAGCTCTCACTCTGCCTGTCATGCTTTTTATGATGTGGTTCCACCGTGGGTTGGCGGCTCGAAGCGGGCTTGTCATGCTGATCGGTGGGAGTCTTCACGGCTATGCCTACGGTGATGCGATCGTTGGCGTGGGAAGCTCTCAGCTCTTTGCCTATCTTTTGGGGCTCACTCTTGTTCAGGCATTTTTGGCTTATGGATTTGGCGCCCTGTCAGGTCTTCTTGCTGAAAAAAGCCCCAAGGGATTTGCAACTCTTGAAAACATGCTGAGCGCTGTCGCGAGTGGAACAGCTTTGGTCTTCTTGGTGACGTCTTTGCGTTAAGTTATCTCTGCCTCTGCTCTTTAGGGGCCAATCTTTCTTCATTGACAGCGAGCTTAAAAGCTCGCTAATAGTTGGCTGCGAAAGTCATCAGCTTTAGGTTTCCGCGAGGAATCAAAAGGGAAGTACGGTTTAAGGCCGTCGCGGTCCCGCCACTGTAAGCAGACTCTTGAGCATGTAATATAAAAAAATGCTCAGGCGATTTCGTTTGAACCACTTATGCACAGCATAGGGAAGGTGCGAAACCGATCTCCACAAGGAGATGATCTGCGAGCCAGGAGACCTGCCTAAAGTGCGCTTACTTTGACTTATCTCCGGGGGCTGGGATAGGGAAGCTATGTGTTTAAATAGCCCAACATAGGTTCTGCTTCTGAGAGCAGAAAAAAAACAGAGAGTACTCAATGCGTTCGACCACAGTGATCGTAGGTCACGGCAGTCGCGATGCAGATGCGCAGCTTGCGTTCGAAAGCTGGATGCAGCTCTATGCGGAGCGCTATCCGGAGCGGCGTTTGCGCTATGCTTTTCTCGAACTGGCAAAGCCCTTCCTTGGTGAGGTGTTAAGGGAAGAAGCAAGCCGGAACGAGGAAGTCATCGTCGCGCCTCTATCGCTATTGCCAGCCGCGCATGTGAAGAACGATGTGCCTTTGGCTATTGCAGCAGTTCAAGCTGAATTTCCGTCCGTGCGCTTTGTCGCCACGCAGGCCATGGGAGTCCATGAAGCTCTTGTGAATGTGTGGGTAGAACAGTGGGTGGCTATGGCCATCTCGGAAGCGGAACGCAAAGACTGGACCTTGCTTTTCGTCGGGCGTGGTGCCAGTGATGTGGATGCCAACAGTACCTTTTATAAGGTCGGGCGTTTGCTCTCGGAAGCCATGGGTGTGGGGCAGTTTGTCCCGGCATTTATCGGCATCACTTGGCCTTCTGTCGATGAAGCGCTCCAGCTTTTGCTCCGGCAAAGGCCTAAGGGTGTAATCATGGTTCCTTACTTTCTCTTTACCGGTGTCCTGGTGCAGCGACTCTTTGCGAAAGTGCGAGCTTTTGCTGAGCAAGCGCCTTGGGTCCGCATCGAAAGCTTTGAGCCTTATGGCCCCGTGCCAGCGCTCTGCACTGTCATGGAAGATCGCATAGAAGAAGCGCGTGGCAATCAAAGTCTAGCTTTACCCTGTGTGAGCTGTTCGTATCGAGTGCCACTCGGGGTCTTGCAAGAACGGGTCGGGGGACTGAAGTCTCTGCTATGGAGCCTGCGTCATCAACTTACGCATCAGCAATCTATCCCTCACCAGCACGCTCACGCTCCACTCGAAAAGCATGTTCTGGTCTGTACCAATACCGACTGTGCAGCCAAAGGCGCGGTCCCTGTGGCGCTGGCTTTACAGGGAGCTTTGCGTAAAGCAGGTAAGGGTAAAACCATAAAGGTCACGCGAACCAGCTGTCTCGGACGCTGTGGTGAGGGACCAACAGTCGCCGTTTATCCCGATGGTGTGTGGTATCGCGAGATGACGCCTGACAGTGCTTCGGCACTGGTTCAAGAGCATCTTCTGAACGATCGTCTCCTCAAAGAACACGTCGACCATGTGCTGTCTTGAGCCGGGTCACTCAAAAAAAGGAAAAAGATATGGCTTGTCATGAAATCGCCGCTCTTCGCTTGAGCCTCATGAATCTCTTAGGAGTCAAAGATGAAGCGGTCTTGGCTCACGAACTGGCCGAGCTCGGTATGGCCGCAGAGCAGCCCGGTCCTGTGCGTAGCTTGGCGCGGGCGACGGATTTTGCGGCTGTCGAGCAGGCGTACGATATGTGTCTCAGTGATCTCGAAGCCAAGCTAAGCCAGATGTCTAGCAACGATCCGCAGCGACCCTACTACCAGACTTTGGTTGTATTAAATAAAAAAGTCGAGTGCGAGCTTCGGAACTATCGTCAGAGTCTACATAATTTCTATCAGGATCTCGAAGAGGTCCATGATCATATGCATGCGATCTATCCGATCT
This sequence comes from Oligoflexaceae bacterium, assembly GCA_947454545.1. Classification (GTDB taxonomy): domain Bacteria; phylum Bdellovibrionota_B; class Oligoflexia; order Oligoflexales; family Oligoflexaceae; genus Oligoflexus. The sequence continues at coordinate 2,415 of CANGNB010000228.1, read as the reverse complement.
CGGATGAGGCGGGCGTATGAGCACCATTCACTTTGCTGCGGTGCGTCAGACGCTTCGCCTTGAGGGAGGCGCTCAGCTGCTTCGCTGTCATATGGAGAGTGCTCAAGGTCTCGCCTATGAGCCTGGTCAGTATATCATTATCAACTCAGGTCTTCCCAATGCGGAAGGTAAGCCGCTCAAGCGAGCTTACACTCTTTTTGCTGTGAATGAGGATGGTACGGAGTTTTCTCTGCTGGCAGAAAAGTTGCCGAGTGCAGGCGTTTCTGTCTATCTGAATGAGCGCGAAGTCGGGGATCGTCTCCAGTTTACCGGCCCTTGGGGTAAATTTAAAACTCTGCCCGAGACCGACACTCCCGTTCCTGGAGCTGTGTGCTTCGCTTTTGGTACGGGTATCAATGCTCTCTTGGGTCTCTTGAACCGCAATCTTCCTGCTCCTAAAACCCATCTTTTTTGGTTTCGGGATGCGAACACGGCGTTTATGTCTGATGTGTGTCTGCGGGATCATCTTCCTCACAACCTTCATGAGCTGAAGATCGAAGACTTGGAGGCCTACTCCGAAGAACGTGCCCAAGAGTTGCTAGCAGACTTGGCCTGGGCCAAAGATCATGACCTCTACCTCGCAGGAGAAGGGCACTGGACGGATGGCTTAGCCGAAGGCTTTCTAGCTTTGGGAGCACAGCCTGAGCGCATGCGCAGAGAAGTGTTCTATCGCAGCCCACGTCAGGGAGTATAAGAGCTCGGATGCAAGCGCCAGCAGGAAAAGCCTTGCGATCTGGATTTACAACAGGAGCCTGTGCCGCTGCAGCAGCACGGGCTGCCAGTCGTTTTTATCTCGATCGCAAGCCGCTTACGGTGATCGAATCCATCCTGCCGAATCGGCAAAAAGTTGAATTTGCTCTCCATCGCTGTGAATGGGATGGAGATACGGCGCTCTGCAGCATCATCAAAGACGGCGGTGACGATCCCGATGCGACCCATGGTGCCGAGATCATAGCGCGCGTTAAGCTGTGTGAAGATTCCGAGGTCAAGATTACCGGTGGCATCGGTGTGGCCCGTGTGACCAAGCCTGGCTTGGGTTTGACGGTCGGTGAATCGGCGATCAACCCCGTACCCCGGGCGAATATCGAAGAGATGGTGCGACTCGAACTCGAGGAGAGCGACTTTGCAGGCGCCTCGGTGGAGATCAGTGTGCCTGATGGTGAAGTGAGAGCACAAAAGACGCTCAATGCCCGCCTCGGGCTACTCGGAGGCATCTCCATACTGGGTACGACGGGCATTGTGCTGCCCTATTCCACTTCGGCCTTTGTTGCGAGCGTCGTGCAAGCGGTGGGATTGGCCAAGGCCGATGGTCTCGAGGAGATCGTACTGACGACCGGAGGTCGTTCTGAGCAGTATGCCATGAGGCTGTTGCCGCATCTTCCCGAAAGCGCTTTCATTCAGGTCGGCGATTATGTGGGCATAGCTCTGCGCAATGCTGTGCGGCACGGCATGCAAAAGGTTTCGCTGGTGGCGATGATGGGCAAACTTTCAAAGATGGCTGATGGCCGCATGATGACGCATGCCTCGGCCTCGGAAGTGAATATGGACTTACTCGCCAAGCTTGCAAACGAACTGGGTGCCCCTGCCGACCAGGTCGCAGCGATTCAGGCTGCGAACACAGCGCGTCATGTTTTAGAGCTCTGCCACCAGTATGGTTTGCCGCAGATGCCATCGGTGATCTGCGCAAAGGCCAAGCAAGTCTGTGAGCAATTTGCTCGCGATCAGCTCGAGGTATGCGTGACGATGGTTGATTTTCAGGGTGCGGTCTTGGGTGATCACAATGCTAAAGGAGCGATCGAGCGATGACAGATATGCGGCAGATGACGGAGTTAGGACGCAGAATTGAGGCCGATAGTTTTTCTATCATCGATGCGGAAGTGGGGCCCCATAGCTTTCCGCCCCGAGAATGGGAGATCGTGCGGCGCGTGATTCATGCAACGGCTGATTTTGAATTTAAAGAGCTGATGTCTTTTCATCCGCGCGCCGTCGATGCTGGGATCGCAGCGCTGCGGGCTTCGTGTGCGATCTTACCTGATGTAAAGATGATTCAGGTTGGTCTTAACGAAGAACGCCTGCAGTATTTCGGCTGTCCGACAGCATGTTACATCTCTGATGCCGATGTCATTCAAAAAGCCAAAGAGGCCAATAGCACCAGGGCTCGCGAAGCGTATCGTAAGGCCCATGAACTCGGACAGCTTCAGGGTTCCATAGTCGCTGTTGGGAATGCCCCCACAGCCCTTTTAGAAATTTTGGAATTGGCTCAAAGTGAAGGTGTGAAACCGGCTCTCGTTGTGGGCGTTCCTGTGGGTTTTGTCTCGGCTGCCGAATCGAAAGAAGCTCTGCTCGAGAGCGACATTCCCTACATCGTCAGTCGAG
>CANGNB010000227.1 GCA_947454545.1 Oligoflexaceae bacterium | reverse complement strand
CAGCTGTACCGATTATTCTGCTCCTCTTATCCCCTATCTTAAAGTTCAAGTATCTCGCGAATGAGTCTGCTTCCGAATAAAGTTTATGAGCAAAGCCGCGGTCTCCCGCGGCTTTTCCATAATAGGAAAGTGACCACAGTCTTCGAAAATATGCACCGCAATCTCAGACTTTAGGGCGCGCAGAGTCTCAACACAAGAGACATCAATCACTTTATCATAACGACCCCAGATCACTTGAATAGGCGCTTTGATCATAGAAAAATGACGCTCAAGTATCTGTGGATCTGCAATAAGGTCTGCAAAGAGACGCTCTTGAATCATGCGCCTCCGAAGGTAGTCAAACGCTAGCGCTCGCTTAACAAATCGAGGAAGAAAAGGACGTCTCAGAAACACAAAACTCAGGAGGGCTTCAATATCTTCCGGAACTTTCATGATCAGGCGATTGGAGCCCCTAAGAGCTTCCCTGACAAAAGGCGCCTGAGCACTCCCCCCTATCCCGGCAGCATTTAAAAGCGACAGGCTCAAGACACGATCAGGATAGAGGGCCGCGTATACTCCGCTGATGGCGCCCCCCATCGAAATACCTGCGAGATGCCAGCGTTCGATACCGAGAGCCTGGCGAATTTCTTCAAGGCGCTGAGCTTGAGCAAGAGGGGTGTAAGAAGCTTTGCTATCAAAACTCGATTTTCCCCAAGCTGGTAGATCGAGCACGATTATACGCTGAGACCCCTTGATTTTACTTAGCAGCAGGCTCCAGCAGGAACGATCCGAAGCGAATCCATGCACGAGAACCAGGGGTCTATCACCCTCGCCTCGGGTCGCATAGGAATAGGTGGCCCCACCGAGCACAAGCCGCTCCTCACGTAGACCCAGATGGCGATCCGCAAGGACCTGAATGCTTCTAAACAGGTCTATGGCAAAGCGTGTCTGCATCTGATCGAAAGCTTGCGCGAGCATAGGATTTCCCCTCTTCCTCAAGCAGGACCGCACACACATCATTATGACATGACGCCCCCATCTCAGCTAGACTGCCGCCCTCCTCATCGGCTCAACATGCCAAAATGAAATAATTTTTTGTAGCTAGCCTCACTCGTGCGCGCCTGCTAATGTCGATTTCCGGAGAAAATATTATGAACAATTTAAAATCTCATTTTGGAGCTGTGGCTCCCTTCGAACACTATATGTGGGCTGATAGTCGCGCGGACTATCCTATGATCTTCTGGTTAAAACTCACCCTCGAGGGGGAAGTCGAACCAAAACGCCTTCAAAGTGCACTCAATGCTGCAGCCCAACGTCACCCCTTGCTGATGAGCTGTCTGCAAGGCAAGGTGCATCATCGTCGCTCATCGTTACGTTGGGTACCTCTGACTGATCCACGCATCTATCTCAATATCGTCCGTGAGAACCAAGCTTTCCGTTTCCCTGAAAACTCGCAACTTGGTATCGACATTCAAAGGGAGCCAGGGGTTCGACTTTTTATCCGTGAGGATAAAGAGGGGCTCAGCACCTGGCACTTTCAGTTTCACCACAGCGCAACGGATGGCACAGGCGCCATTCAGTTTGTGGAAGAAGTTTTCAGATTGTATGCAGATCCCGAAGCCCAACACTCCGATCACCCCGTAGCCACTGAACTTTACGCACAGCGGCTCCACTGCGGTCAAACAGCAAAATCTCTGCTACGCGCTTTGCCAGCAAATCTTGCAGCAGCTTTTCGCTATTTTTGCACGAACCCAGCCGCACTCAGTCCTGAACTCAGCACAGGCTTGAAGGCGAAAACTCTTGTCCATGGACCTGCCCAGGAAAGAGCCGAACTATCTACAGCCCAATGGGAGCGCCTCAAAGCGAAGGCCAAGAAAGATGGAGCGACGATCAACGACAAACTCCTTACTCACTGCTTTCAGGCCCTGCATCGGTGGCATCAGCAACGGGGAGGTCCTCGGCCGATTCGAGTGGCGGTTCCAGTCAATATGCGCCCGCCTCTCGATCGCAGTATGCCAGCTGCCAATTGTATGGGAATGGCCTTCATTGATCGCAAAGGCCCGATCTTAGATGATAGGAAAAAGCTCCAAAAAAGCTTGGTGGAAGAGATGGGCCGCATCAAGCGTTTGCACCTTGCCTACGGACTCAATTTTGTCATCAGCCTTGCAGGGCATGTCCGAGGCCTCGTCAATGCGATCGTCTTGCCACGCTACACATGGAAATGCAGCGCCACTCTAGTCTTGAGTAATTTAGGCGACGCCTTACGATACAGTACACTCAAGCGAAATGCTGAGGGGCTCATTCAAGCAGGAAAACTGACTCTTTTAAGAGTCGAACTACTGCCCCCCCTGCGGGCCCATACGCAAATGTCTATGGGAGTGGTGACCTATGGAGGACAACTCACTCTCACAGCTCACTATGATCATACGATTCTGAGTCAAGCAGAAGTCCAAGCCTTTATCAAACATCTGACTCAAGCCGTAAAAGTCTCGACAGTCGCTACTGAAGATATCCGAGACCAAGCCTTAATTCCAGAAAAGGCAGCTGATGTAGCTCCTTTTGCCTAGAAAGATACTCGCATGTTCAAACTTGAAAATTTGTTCGGATTGATCCTGCTCCTAGGCTTAAGCTGCACAACGCTGCATGTTCAGATCCCCCAGGATGCCCATATTACGGGTAAAAAAGCAGTGGTCACAAGCTTCCCTGGAATTCTGAACAAGGACCCCATCATTTTTGCTCCTTTTCGTGTAAGCCAAATTCATGTCGGCTGGAGTACCGGACGTACCAAAAAGCATGAGCAGTTCAAACTCACTCAGTCAGAGGCAGAAAGTTCTCAAGAATTTCAGTTCGAATCACAATGCGATGGCTTGCCAATGTCAGCAGCGACACAGTGCAAACGCCGTGACCAAAGCTCGGAAGCAGCCACTCAGTCTAAAATCGGCACATTTTCCGTCGGACATTCCGATCGATGGACCTACTGCACCTTTGCGGTTTCAGGACAAGCTTATGAGTTGCTTGTAGAGAGCACCGACTCCATAGAAAAGGGAACTCTGCGCACTCCCCAGGGAACTTTTGTCATTGAACCTGTTAAGGAAAGTGCCGAAGGCACCAAAACACCTTGGAGCCTCGGCTATCGCTTTCTCGCCCAAAATCGTACCCTCGCTGTTGTCCAGACTTCTGGTGAACGCAGCTTTTGGTACCTAGAGGATCAATCCAGCGAGCAGAAACTTGCACTGGCGACAAGTGCAGCAGCCCTGATGATCGCGGAGACTCAAAGTTCTGAAAGGAGCACGAACCCCTAATGGGGAAGGGCAATATAGTCAAAGTCGTCATAGAAATCTGGGTCTTTGGGCCGTTCGCTCGAAGACCGTAGAGCTTTTAGCCTAGGTTCCCTCAGCATCCTCTGCCGCGTCCTATTTTGTACGCGCCTTCGATCTCCATAGCGATTGAGACGCTCGAGCATACGCTCCGCAAGCTCTGCCAAAGCAAGATAGAATTGGGGTGCAGTCTTCGTGATTCTGATGTCTCTATACGGGCCATTTTCTATACCAAGGCGTACTGTAAACTGATCTGGTCCGGAGTGAAGAGGAGCGTTTTCAAGCTCCAAGGTCAGTCGAAGCTGACTTCCCTCAAGTTTAGGAAACTTTTCGATGATCGGATTGAGTTTTTCTCTCACGGCTTGGCACATAAGATCTGATCGGGGCATATTTTTGAAAACTATCACTAGCATGTTCAGTCTCCTCTGATGTTAAGTTGAATTTCGACCTCCTGATACTCATCTTACGGCATGAAAAATACTTTTCTTAAATAGATTAATATAAACAAGTTCATTGTTTTAAATAATGATAAAAAGGATAGTTAGATAAGCTCAATCGTCAAGAACCTGTTGCTGCAGCTGCATAACAGGAGACTCCGAGGTGTCTCAGTTGGAATGTTAGGAAAAAATCTTTTTTAAGAGCAATTGCCCACCTGTCCGCAAAGCCTTTTCAAGAAGCGATCGTACTAATTGCTGCGATGCCTCTTCCAGCGTCTCACCTACCCAGCGTTCCAAATTCTCTTGACGAGGAAAGTGCCGCAACTTGAGCGGTGCTTTGGGAAAGCTGATCACATTGGCCAAAAGATTCATCTCCTGAAAGACCTGAAGAAGTCTTGCAGCCGATTGAAGCTTAGGATCGTAGCTAACGGTTACACTACGCGTGGTCGGATTAAAGCGGACCTTTTGAACACCAGGATAAGACTCTAAAGTCCTGATCAGAGGGCCGATGGATGGCCCCCCCCCGAGGCGAACACGAAGCCGTCCGTATGATTGGTGGATAAAGCAGTCCACTGAGACCCTCTCTCTTATTTTTTGACTTTGCCGGCGATTATAATTGGTTTTCTTTGGAAAACATAGCTGCAAACGAGCAAAGAGGGGTCAGTTTCTTTGCTCCTGAGGTGGGTTTTTACGCTTTGATTCCCCTTAAGACTCGGAAAGGACTTCAGAGCGTTTCAAAAATGTTAACGCATAGATCAAAAGAGTAAGTCCAGCTGGCAAAAACTTGGCTTTGAGAGATTGACGAATACCAAGTGCCAAAAGACTAAAGCCTAAGGTCGATCTTAGGTCGAGCCTACCTTCGCTGATCTGCCTTAAAAACTGATCACTTACCTCTTGCCAGTCTTTGATGGGGAGCTCCCAAACCCCGATCTTCCTGTCTTTTGGGCTCGCCTCGATCAGCTCCAGAATGCCAGCTTCCCCAACCGATCGAAGAGCCTCGTCGAGACCTAGAGTATCCTCAGCCTCAAAGACGAGCGAACGAGTCGTGCGATTGCCACGCACCTTAGCGGATTGCGTATGCCTACGAACCTCTTGGAGCACATTATTCCAAGCCTCTTCATCGTCAGGTCTTTGCGCTATCTGCACTCGAGCTCTAGCCCCTGTTTTATGTTGAATCTTCGCCGCGTAGCCCATGTCGTTTCTCCTTTATGCCTCTTGGACGGTGTCTGGTGTTGGCTCGACTGACTGGACTTTTTTGTCAGGCTGCAGGGCTTCGGACGCTTCTTCTTTGGGTCTGGCTCTTTCTTCACTTCGCTCGGCCTGAACTTCAGCCAGAAGATCTTCAACACTCTCTATAAAATGAGCGAAGGATTCGCGTCCTTTCTCCAAAAGAGAGACACTGGTTTTCAAAACTCCTTTGACAAGGGGACGCGTGAAGCTTTCGTCCGAAGCGAGAAGGTCTCGAGCTAAAAAGCCTGCACCAAATCCAAGAAAAAAACTGTTGGGCAATCTAGGTAAACGTAGCATAGAAAACTCCCTTACTTTTGAGGCATTTGCCGAGTTCGGCTAAGAGACCTGTGTGTTGCGATACTTTGATGAAGAACAAAGGGAAGCACACCAGTGCCTAGGGCTAAGGCAAGATCCCTTCTAGCCAAAGGTGACATTCCCAAAAATTGGCGAAACTGAGGAAAAGCAAAGCCAAGGCCAAGGGTCCCAGCCCCTATGCCAAGAGCAAACGATAGATTTCGATTTTTCTGTATGTGACTCATTGAAAACGGCAGCTGTTCAAGGGACACACTCAGTGTATGGAGAATTTGAGCTGTACTCAAACTCACAAAACTCGCTGTGCTTGCTCCTTCTGCAGATCTATCTCCAGTCATACCATGAGCCACGAGAGATACGAGACTCATCAAAATAGCCTCCTGGAGAAGTCGGCGCTTATCCTCTGGGCTCAGAAGGGAGTTCATGGGGTCTTCTGGGGGAACTCGCATCGTGTCGGGATGAGGAGGATCGAGGGCCAAGGCAAGACCTGGAAAAATATCTGTGAGCATATTGATCCACAGGAGCTGCATGGGATTCAGCGGAGTCGAAAGCCCCAACAGTTCAGCTCCAAACATGACCAGGATCTCGCTGAGATTAGTCGACAAGAGATAGTGGATAGACTTATGCAAATTTTTTCTGATAGTTCGACCCTGTTCTATGGCGTGAAACAGCACCAAGAGATTGTCATCCTGTAGCACAATATCGGCTGATTCACGGGCAGCTGCAGTGCCTTGAGCTCCCATAGCAATACCGACATGAGCAGCTTTTAGGGCTGGACTGTCATTGATACCATCACCGGTCATTGCTACTATTTTGCCCCGTCGCTGCAAGGCCTGAACGATTCGCAGCTTATCGCTGGGGCTGACGCGTGAAAAGACATGAGTCGTAAGAGCAAGATCTGCAATGTCTTCGAAGCTGAGATCAGCGAGTTGACGTGCATCGACAATCCTAAGCTTCTGACCATTCCCTCCTAGACTCAGCGCTTTGCCTACTGCTTTTGCCGTATCCTTCTGATCACCTGTCATCATAATCGTCTTAATGCCAGCTTGGTGAAAGCGCTGCATGAGTTCTGTCATACCTTCACGCATCGGATCCAAAAGCCCAACCAGCCCAACCCAAACGAGGGCTTCCTTCGCTATCGAGGTAAGTCCAGGTCCTTCTGCATAGGCAAAACCTAAAACTCTCAGCCCGGCCTTCCCTAGGAGCCGATTCTGTTGACGAAGCCGCTCACGACCTTCCTCCGTAAGATCTTGGACACCCCTTTCATCAAAGATCTTCGTGCACATTTCGATGAGAGTTTCGGGACTTCCTTTGATCGCTGCAAATTGGGACTCAGAACTCGGCATACGATGAAATGTTGTCATGTAAGCAGCCTGCTCAGTCCGATAGCGGGTTTTGAAGCGTG
>CANGNB010000226.1 GCA_947454545.1 Oligoflexaceae bacterium | reverse complement strand
GACCAAAGTTCAGGTATCAAACGCGTCGGAACCACACTGGTGCGCGAAGTAGCGCCAGGCAAAATCAAAGCTGAGCTCGAAGGCGTCTCTTCTTGCAATGGAGACTCAGGAGGTCCTGCTTTCATCGAAAAGCAGGGGGTCTGGTCTATCGCTGGCATCGTATCGTGTGGTGATGCTCAGTGTGGATCGTATGGCGTGTACACAAAAATCAGTGCCTATCGTCAGTTTCTTGGTCTGAACTCCCAAGAGGATCCGATTCTCAAAGCCCTCAGCTGCGGAGGCGTCGACCGGAGAGGACGCTGCGATCAAAACCTGCTCCTTAGGTGCAGCGATGACTGCTATGCAGCCAAGCCTGAGCGTATCGACTGCAGCACAGCTCAAGAAGGCCGCTGCGTGACCCTTAAGACGGATCAAAGAGCCGCTTGTGCCGATGCTAGCTGGCGCGAATACACCCTTCAGGCCTACGCCATCAAAAAAGAAAATGGCCGCCTCAAAAGCGAACCTTGGTCCGATCTTGAACTCTTTATCGACTCAGCCCTGGTATCACCCAGCAGTCGCAGTCAGCTGCGCTCCGATCGCACTGGTAAGGCTCAGGAAGTGCTCAGCCCTGGATTGCACAGTATAAGGGCCAAATCAATCTACTCGAGCCACAGCATAGGCGTTTCGACTGAACAGATCTTTGCAGCCAAGCAAAGCGAAGAACCTATCTTTATCTACTTTGGAAAGGTACCGACCGACATCTGGGCCAAAGTTTCTTTGCCCGCAGATGAGAGCCTCTACATCACAGGGGAAAGTCCTCTCCTTGGAGAATGGAAAACCGCCTACCGCATGAACCCCGCTCGGCAGGGCTGGGTCTATCACGATCTTTTGACCTCGGACCTTGAATTCAAGGTGATACGTTCCAAAGCCACTACGGCTACGATCTCCACCCAGGGTGCTGCCTGGGAACTGGGCCCGAATCATAAGCTCGAACATATGCAGATTGCCGTAGGCATCGAAGAAGAGATCGAACCAAGCTTTTAAACCCGAGCCGAAGGCGACGAATCAGTTGCAGAACGGTCTGCACAAAGGCTTGAGGATTTTGCACAAAGCCCCTATAAATCCTCTGTGGAATAGCCCTAACGCAGACGGAGATAGCTATGCAAGAACTCTTAAGCTTTGGCAGTGACAATCATTCGGGAGTTCACCCTGCCATCCTAGAGGCGGTCTGTGCGGCCAATAGGGGGCATTGTCTCGCCTATGGAGCTGACCCCTGGACAGCAAAAGCCCGTGAGCTCTTTAAGAGCACTTTCGGAGCAGCAGCAGAGCCCTACTTTGTCTTCACAGGAACAGCTGCTAATACCTTGGCCATCCGTGCGCTCTGTCGCCCCTACGAAGCTATTGTTGCCACTCATATTGCCCACATCAACGAAGATGAATGCGGCGCTCCCGAATATAATACCGGTAATAAGCAGCTCAGCTTTCCTGCTGTCGCGGGTAAGCTGCTACCGGAACATCTTTCACAGCTTTCGATTCAGCCCCAAAATCCGCACCGGGTCCTCCCGCGACTCGTCTCACTCACCCAGGCCACGGAGCTTGGGACTGTTTACACTCTCGCAGAACTCAGAACACTTTGCGACTTAGCTCATCAAAGGGGACTTTTGGTCCACATGGATGGTGCTCGCATAGCCAATGCCGCAGTCCACCTCGGCTGCGAACTGCGCGAGCTGACCACAGATGTCGGCATCGATGCCCTCAGCTTTGGTGGCACAAAAAATGGCCTGCTCTGTGCTGAGGCTGTCGTATTTTTACGTGAAGGGCTCTCTCCAGATTTTGCCTTCCTTCGCAAACAAAGCATGCAACTTGCCTCGAAAATGCGGTTTCTCGCGGCGCAATTTATCCCTTATCTTGAGCTGGGCCTTTGGCGGTCAAATGCCCATGCGGCAAATACCACAGCGCTCTATCTCACAGAACGCCTTAAGGCCATCCCGGGCGTCCGCTGTCCGTACCCTACCGAGGCCAATGAGGTCTTTGCTCACCTCCCCGCTGCGCTTGAATCCAAGCTTCGCGAGCGCGCTCACGCTTACCCCTGGGATCAGGGCATGACTCGTTTTGTATGCTCCTTCGATCTCAGCACAGCTGATGTTGATCGTCTTCTTACAGAACTCTGAAAATGTCTCCTAGGCATGCTCTCTTGATTTTCTTATAATCAGGTCTCACAGTGAAACTCTTCGACTGGACCCCCTGATGTGAGGCGAGCATGAAGACGCGTTTTCTTCTCGGTGTGCTGCTCTGGACGGTATATGGAATTCCACCAGCGCATGCGCAAAGCTTGAGCGATCAGGTGAGCTGGAAACTCCTCTTCAATCAGCTCTTCGCCCTCGAGATTCGCAAAGAAGCCATGGGTCAAGGGGGAAGTACTGCCCTGGCCCAGCAAAATATCCGAAACTATACGGCTTACACGCCAAACAGTTTCAACGACACCCTTTGGGATGTCCTCAAGGCAGAGACTTCCAGCGAAGCATACGCCCGTCGTCAGGCCATCTTTGACAGACCCGAGAACTACCAGCTGATCAGTCAGCTCGACTTTCAAAAAAGTGTTCCAGGACCGGTCCAAAGCATTCCTGCCGTAAGCCGCTACCTCAGGGCCCTCGAGGCCCAGCAAAACCGCCCGATCCCAGCTGAGGAAAATTTCTTCAACTCTCCTGAGGCGAGCGCCTTTTTAGAGGCCATCACGACTCTGAAAGGCCAAAGCCAAGGACAAAAGGTAGCGCTTGTGCTCGTCCCAGGCTACGCTGCTCATACCATCAAGTTTCCGATTTTCCCTGAGATCCTAGGCGATATGAATCGAGCCAAAGGCCGTGAAGCCAGTCGTCCCATACTCGACGAAGGTAATGGCCTCGACATCATCTATGAAAAGTTTACGACCTACTATGCAAAGACTCGAGGCGGTCCCGCCGGCTTTGACATCCTCATCCCTGCAGGTTGGGAGATGGGCAATACTGTGGGCTTTAATGCCGAAACTTCAGACCTCTTAGCGACCTGGATCAAAGGCCTTCCCCCAGCCTATGCTGAACATAAGCTCATCCTGCTCGGCTACAGCAAAGGTGCTCCTATTATTCTCGAATTTTTGCAAAGACATCCCGAACTCAAATCGCGGGTCATCGGTCTGCTCAGCTATGGAGCGGTCATTCAAGGCACTCATATCGCGCGAACCGCAGGCAAACAGATTCGAGACGTTCTCGGCAAGCGCAGTATCCGCGAACTCGTCGACACCATGCGAGCCAAAGGTATCGAGCCGAGTGTTGACAGTGTCCTGCCCTTTCTCTCAGCCTTTGATTTCGGCTTTGCCAAAGTCTCGACGATTCGCGACATCATGAGCATCTATGATATCGACAGCAGCAAAATCGATGATCAGATCAATCGCATTCTCGAAGGTCGAGAGCTCAGCGAGCTTTTAGATGGGGTCGATGATCTCTCTCCTCAGACCCGAACAGCATGGAATCTCCGTTACTTCGATAATAATCTCCTTCAACCGGGCACCTTCGTCTTTAACCTTTCCGGGATTACGGATATCAGTAGTTTTGCAGCACGCCTTGCCGCTGACAATCGCCGCGTGCGCCCGAGTTCCCTCTTAACACCGAAGCTGAAAAATGATGGGAAACTCGATTGGAAAAACCTCAGCCTCGACGCTTGGTTTCTCTATATAGCATCTCAGGCAGGCTTTAAATTAGCTCCTGGTGGTCTTTATGATACTCAGGTCGATCTTCAACACACCAAAACGCCTTGGCTTGATAAAAGCCCTCTGCGTGATTCACTGACCGCTGAGGAACTCGCTTATCTCTGGAATCAGCCCGATATCCGCAGCAAAATGCAAACGGAAGGTATCCAAACTCTCGAGCAGTTTTCGACTACGCCCCGCTCCCAGCTCTTGCGCCCCCAGACCTGGAGCAACATTCATGCTTACGATCTCGGCGAATTTAAAGGCCATCATTGGAGCCTTTTTTGGCAGGCGTTTCGGGCTCCTGCCGATGTATCCAACGATTACGCGATCTGGGAATTTCCACGCAAGGCTTTTATGAAAGCTCTTTTGCAGACCGTGGCTTTGTATAATCTTGTCAACCAAAACAGCTAAGCAGAGGTATCAACGTGCGCTTAATATTTGTGAGCCTCATGGCAGCTTCTCTGATGGCAGGCTGCAAGACACGTAAGCACTCCTCGAAACTGTCCGAAGAGTATGGTCCTGATGCCCTAGACGCCTTGATTCTGAGCGATGATCTCGTGCAAGCTCCTCAGAACTGTCGCTACCAGCTGATGAACCTCACCCTGGATGCTCTGAACGAGGGACTTTTACGGAATGGAGCCCTCACGGGGCTCGGCACAGATAATCCCGTGGGCAAAAAATTAAAGGCCGACAGTCTTTACTATCAGGGCGTGCGCATCGCCTCTATCTTTGACTGGGAGTTTACCAAAAGAGTTTTGGCAGGCGAACCTGGGTGCCTCCCCAGCGCTCTTGGCCTGCAGCTCGGGACTTTCCCCCGCACCTACAACAGCGCGCTTGCTCATCCCTTTCCCGACGATGTCAAAAAACTGAAGGCCGCGGCTCTTCACGTCAATAAAAGTCTTGGCCTTTTCGATGTGCTCAGCCTGCCCTTTCGAGAAAAGCTGATGGCCTGGCCGCAGGGCTCCGCTCTTCCCCCTGAACATCAAGCAGCTCTCCTGTCCGGTGTCCGCACCAAACTGCGCTTTGCCCAGGAGGCAAGTTCTCAGAACGGCGATGAGCTCCGCAAACTTAAGGGCATCCTCAGCTCCTCTAGCCCCCTAGCTATCACCTACCAAGCCCAGTTTCAAAAGGCCCAGAGTCGCACCTATCTGGAAGCTTATCTGCCTCCACTCTTTGAAATTGAAGACAGCAACCTCGATGATTTAGGACGCTGGCACCTCGTGCGGGGCCTCAAAAAGCACAAGCTCACCCGTCCCATCCAGATCAGCGTCGCCACCCTCACCCATATTGGTTATCTTCCTGAACAAGATCCCGAGAGCCAGCCCCTGATTAAAATGCAGATGTTCAAAGATTTTGCTCAGCCGGATGTACTCAAAACCCGCATCATCTTTGGACGCCTCAAGGAAGACGGAGCTGAAAAGGGTGTGATTCCCATGGACTATAAGGACTATCGTGATAGCTTCACGATCTCCTTCTATCCAAACGTCGCCATCAAAGATGATGACAATGCCACTGTCAAAAGCCTCAAAACCCAATTCAATGACATCGCCGGTCAGATCAAGGTCGATGCCCGCATTCATCAGCTGACACTAAACCTCACCCGCAAGCCCTTGCCCGATCCGAGCAACGCCAACGATCTCATGCTAAGTCCGAAGTTTTCTCTCAAAGATTCGGACATCTCCTTTCGCCTTCACCGCTTTACGGCCGATGAGGCAGAGCAAAAAAATCTAAGCAATGTGGGCTTTCTGTGCCAAGCCCAGCCAACGGCCCCCGAAAAGGATTGCTTCCAAGACTTTGGTGCCTATTCCGATCTGCGTGATTTCGTCTTGAAGGGCGATCAAGGGGTAGCCAATGGCCGTCTGACGACGAAAATAGGCAATGCCTTCAAAGGCCTGCTGAACAGCGTCACGCGCTACAATGTGAAGTTTATCGTCGACTGGAATCTGCCTGAAATCGAAGCTGCCATCGACCAAGAATTTGCCGCGATCCTGGAAGACCTCATCGACGATCAGATGAAGACCAAGGACAAAATTCGTGAAAGGTTAGAGCAAAAGCTCTTCGAACAGCTCTAAAGCGTCACAAAGACATAGCTCAGCGGTTCCAAAAACCCTGAGCTTTTTTCTAGAACTGACGCAAAGGAAGGATTATAGTGCCTAACCCAGAGCTTTTGCTGGGCCTAAGAGTGAGGTGTGATGATGACCCAATCCTTTCGCGATTTTCTGCGCTCGGAACTTCAAACTTTGGACAGTACCGGCCTCTATAAGCGCGAGCGGGTGATCGCCTCCCCTCAGGACACGGAGATCAAAGCTGGAGGCCAGCAGGTCGTCAACCTCTGCGCAAACAACTATCTCAGCTTAGCCAATCATCCGGCGCTCATTGAAACTGCGCAAAAGTCCCTCTCCCACTATGGCTTTGGTATGGCTTCGGTGCGTTTCATCTGCGGGACGCAAGACATTCACAAAGAACTGGAAGCGAAGCTATCCTCCTTTTTGGGCATGGAGGACACCATCCTCTACTCGAGCTGCTTTGATGCCAACGGTGGCCTCTTTGAAACGCTCTTGGGACCTGAAGATGCGATCATCAGCGATGCCCTCAATCACGCGAGCATTATCGATGGCATTCGCCTGTGCCGAGCGCAGCGCTTTCGCTACGCAAACTGTGACATGAATGATCTCGAGGCGAAGCTGAAAGAAGCGTCCTCAGCTCGCTATAAACTGATTGCGACCGATGGTGTGTTCTCTATGGACGGCTCCATCGCGCCCCTTAAAGAGATCTGTGATCTCGCCGATCGCTATGGAGCGATGGTCATGGTCGACGATTCCCATGCTGTGGGCTTTATGGGGCCCAAGGGCCGGGGTACCCACGAGCACTGCGGGGTCATGGATCGCATCGACATCATCACCGGCACCCTAGGGAAAGCTCTTGGCGGTGCTTCCGGTGGCTACACTTCAGGCAAAAAAGAGATTATCGATTGGCTGCGGCAGCGCTCACGGCCCTACCTGTTTTCGAATAGTCTGGCCCCAGTGAT
>CANGNB010000225.1 GCA_947454545.1 Oligoflexaceae bacterium | reverse complement strand
GGCCTCTTCACCCTCTTGCTCCAGAGCCACAAGAGCCGTGACAGCAATGGCATCATCGGGGTTAAAGCTGCGCAACTGAAGATTTTGTAAAAGGACGAGGGCCCCTTTCAGTTCAGCCAAACGCTCTTGCTGAGCACCCGCGAGATAGGAAGCCTCAAGACCACGCGTATCGTATTTATTTTCAGGCTTTGCTTCCGGGTGAGTTGCTGCTTCTGCGGCACTCTCAACCGAACGCTGGAGAATTGCTGCTTCAGCGGACAGGAGCTCTTTGAGCTGCTGCAAAAGATCAGATTTGGAAAAGTTCATGTTCGACTCTCGCCGATAGGGCCGCGAATGATGCCAAGACTCGCACTGGTTCCAAGTCGGGTGGCCCCTGCCTGAACCATAGCCAAAGCGCTTGCTGTATCACGGATCCCGCCCGATGCTTTCACACCGACATGCTCGCCTACTGTGTCACGCATCAAACGAATCATTGCAAGCGTCGCGCCCCCTGGCCCAAAACCGGTAGAGGTCTTCACGAAGTGAACACCCCCTTGCACTGCGAGCTGACAGGCTGTCTGAACTTCGAAGGGACTGAGGAGGGCCGTCTCCAAAATCAACTTAATGAGCTGCTGCCCCTGACAAAGCTCGACAAGCGCTCGGCATTCATCGACTACTTGCCCCAGGTGAGCTGACTTGAGTGCCCCAATGTTCATGACCAAATCCAGTTCTGTGGCCCCTTGGTCCAAAGCCGCACGTGCTTCCGCCCGCTTTGCCGTTAAAGAGCTCGCCCCCAAAGGAAAGCTGATGACGGTACAGGCTCGCACAGAAGTGCCGTCCAAGCCCTTTACAACAGAGGGTATCCAATAGGGATTGACACAGACGCTTGCAAAGCGATGCTCGCGGGCTTCTCTCACGAGCTGATCGATTTCATGCTGAGTCGCTTGAGCTTTGAGCAGGGTGTGATCGATCCAAGGCGCCAGATCCGCAGCTTTCAGAGCTGCCAGATCCTGCTGGTGTGATGCGGCCATGGTAGCCGGGGTTCCCACTCCTAATGAAGTCATGTCGTGGCGCATGGAGATCTCCCCTTAAGTGTAAAGGAAGACCCATCCTAGCGAAAAAGCTTTAGGATGGGGAGAGAATTCGCGCAGACAGAGCCTGCGGCATTAGTAACCCTCAGGCAATATCACGTCCTGCAGAAAAGGCTGGAAGCTTTCACTCTTTTCGTCCCAGTAACGAGCCGTAAGGTAATCCCAGGTAAAGCGACTGAAGCCATTGCCAAGCCAGGGTCTATCCCCACGGAAAGAGCCCCAGGAATTTTTGGCTACCAAGGTCTCGAGCTGACCTTGAAGAGCAGCAGCTTTTTGGCTTTCAGGGAGATCTCCCTCGCCAAGCATCGCAAAACCCGGTGCATCGGTCACCGTGTAATCATGGAGAACGAGCATATGTCCGCCCTGATGCCCCATTTCACGAGCGTCCGCGAGAGTGTCAAGGTTGAACACCCCAGCATCGTTCGGCGCGTTAAAACTCACCTGAAAAGAAAGAACGACAGGTTGATGATCATTCAAGGCCCGCTTGATTCTCTGCTCGAGTCCTTTCAGAGCATTACGACTGCTGCGGGTCAGCAAGCCCTTGCCGAGGCTCGCAGGTTCTTCAGCTGGATTCGCGATAGGATTCCAGCGCTGCATCATAGTCGCCAGATCTGTCGACACGCGGGTCTTGGGATCCACGACTTGGGTCGCCTTCGCTGCGTGAATATGCGCATCTAGGTGCGGCCCATCGATTCGATAACGTCCCGAACAGCTAAAAGCTCGATCGAGGACTTTGATGATATGAGCTTCGGTTCGATCTTCGGGACGAGACAGCTCTCCCCCATCGTGCAAGGCCCAAGATAATTCGTCCTTCGCGCAGGCCTGCATGTCACTCATCGCTTCCGGACTTTCCTCTTCAGCTTGAAAATCCTGCTGTTCTACCCAACCGTAGCGCTGAATCAACTCGCGTGAGCGATACCACTGGCCGCCGGTCGGAAAGACTCCTTCTTCATCGAGCTCGGCACCACCTCTGATTTTTTCGAAAAAATCCCAGTAGGTCCAGTAGGTCTCTGAAACATTCACCTCGTGCCCCGTGCTGGTCTTGAGCAAGGACTCAAGCCAGGAAGCCTGAGCATAGAGCCAGCAATTACCGATAGCCTGCCGCTTCACTGCTGTGTGATCGACATAACTGACCAAAGGCTGGCTGTGCTCGGAGGGCACCGGAGGCTGACAGGCCGTCAGACTCAAAACGGCAAAACCTGCGTAGATAGAGTTCGAAAGCCATCGTTTCATCTTAGGCTCCTTGCGGACTGCGACGAAGGCGCAGCTCGGCGTAGGTGAGAAAATCAAGACCTTGCTCCGCAGTGGGCCCCATGCAGCTCTCGGGGGTCGCGGTCACTTCATAGACCAAGCGTCCATCACGCCAGCGTGCAAAAGCTAGCTGAGGACGTTTGTTGTCAAAATTCCAAAACCAGACATCAGGAGTTCGATCGAAGCGCGTGAGTTGGCCAGCAAACTTGGATTCGGGGAGCTGATCAACGATGAGCAAAACATCCCGACTGACACCAGCCTTCCCCAAAGCTTGCCAAAGGTTTTGAGTAGCCCCTTGGTTCAGAAGCGCTTCGAGATTCTTTCGGCTTTGCTCGGCGCAGCTCAGAGCCCAGGGCGCAACACGGTCATCCGTCGCTTCGGTCGCGATACTGGGATGATCAGTTTCCCACGGACTTTCAAAGCGCAAGCGTGGTCCATTTTTCGCAAACAGCCAAAACTCGGTGTGGAGCTCAACATGAGACTCGCGCAGCCGAAGCTCTCGGTTTGCTATCGACTCTTCAGCTGTCTCCCCGCTCAAGGCTCCAGAGGGCGTCCCACCGAGGGGAGGCAACTGAGGCTTAGCGTCAGGCTCGGACACAGCTCGACTATCGTCATTCACCTGAGCTTCAGGATGTGTTGGCTTGGGTGTGTGCCGCGCTGTGCAACTGTAGGCTGATGCCAGCAGAGTTCCCGACAGCAGGAGAGTCCCTGCTCGCCCTAAGGAATGTCGAAATATCTGCATAAAAACCCCCTTTTCTGAGCTCGAATCAACAGCTTCTTGTTTTGCTTTTGCGCCTTTGTCATCGAAAGGGGAAGCAAAAAAAACGAAAGAAGACTTTGGAACCTTCAGCTTATGGCAGTTCGGTAGCTTTTTTTCAAGATATTTTGGCGCACATCACTTTCTCAAAAGATAAGCAAAAAATCATGCTAAGCTAGCTGAAGCTATAAGGATTGTAGAAAGCTATGAAACTGATCAAACGGAAAAAGCTGATCTATCCGATACCTTCGCGGGTCTATCACTACTTGGATCAATTTGCGCGCCTCTACGATCTCCCCGTCCGATATGAAGACTTGCACGAATTTACGGAGTCTTTTCCGCTCTATGATGCCCAAGGCAAGGACACCTACTGGTCGACGCTCTGCTATCATCCGGAACAGCGTAAGTTTCTAAATGATGCCCTTGTGCAGCTCTATGCGCAGCTCAAATCAGGGGGTTATACAGCGCACCTCAAGCATCTCGAGGTCGATCGCATTGATCTTTGCCTCTATGCGAACACCCAACCCTTTCGCATCCGGATGATCAATCGAGTCAATGATAACTTTGATTACTTCTATATTAAGCGCGCAGACCTCTCACGTATTCTTGGTTTGGAGCTCGAGCATATCCTCTCGCCCAATCGCATCTCTTTTCTCTGTGGTGGAAAAACTCTGGTTGAAGAGCATATTTATGGCATTCCCGGCGATGCTTTTTTGGAACAAAAGCTCAACCATACTCATACCAATCGGGTGCGCCTCGCCAAAGAATTCGTCAAATTCAATGAGCGCTGCCTGCTGCGTCTGCTAGGAGACATGCATGCAGCCAATTTTGTGGTCGATATCACCATGGATTTTGAAGAAAACTTCTATCGCGTCCGCGCGATAGACTTCGACCAACAGAGCTACGAGGGTCAAATCAAAGTCTATCGCCCTCAATATTTCAAGCAGAACTATCCCTTGGTGAAGATGGTGCTCGAAGACCTGACCCGCGAATCGATCGTTCAGTATCAGCAGGAAGAACGAGCCCTGATCCTGCGACGCACACGTTCCGCCATCTTTCGCCTCGATGAACTTTTCGAATCCCTTCGCGACGTTGAGCTTGCCCCCCAGGAACATATCCTGAGTCTACGGGAACAGCTGGCTCAGCATCACCAGTACGAGCGTTTTTTCACCTGCGAAACCATGGTGGGCCTTGTTGCCACAAGTCTCCAATATCTCGAAGAAAAAGGTATGATCACCGAGGACTGAGCGCACCTCAAATGCGACTTAATGGCATCTAAAAGAGGTCATTTTGTCGTTGACTGCCCTTCTATATTGGCGTAGACACCAGATCACCCTGGCATATCTCGAGCTGTTGCTGCAATATTTTCTCTTCTCCTCTCTCCTCGTTGGCACACGCTGGGCAAACGCGATGACCAAACCCGGTACTCATACCACCTTATGTTTTTGAGGAGATTGCAAGATGAACTTTACCAGCATTTCGCACGGTCTTTTAGCTCTTCCGCTTCTCACCAGCCTCTTGAGCCTGCAAGCTTGCGGGACGCAAGAAGCGCGTGAAAACGCTAAGCTTCAGAAAAAATATCGCAGCGAGCAAGTCAAAAACCTCGAGCTCGAGGGCGATAAAGAAAAGCAAAAATCAGAAATTAAAGCTCTCGAAGATACCGTAAAAATTCAAGAGGAGAGCATCGAACTCATCCGCAAAGGCGCCGATGAGCAGACGGCACAGCTTGAGGCAGCTCAGGCAGATCTAGAAAACCTTAAGACTCTCAATGCTCAGCTTTCGGCTAAGCAACAAGAACTCGAAGGCAAAATCGCCCTTAAAGACAACGAGATAAGCAATCTCAAAGACCAGTATGAAACACTTTATGAGACCCGAGTTGATGTCGCTCGCTTGGACTCTCTTGAAGCCCAAATCGCCACTCTCAGCGCCGAGCGCGAGCAGCTTACATCAGAAGCAAGCCAGCTCAAAACGTCTCTTACAGAAAGCTCAGCCAAAATATTGGTTGCGGAAAAGAAACTAGCTAAAAGCCAAACTTTGAGCCTCCAGAGCTTCCTTGGCAATCCAGCACCCGTATCGCTGTTTGGCCTCGAAAGCCGTGACCTCGCAAAAATATTCAAGCTTCCCGCTGATGCGAACTGCATGCTGATCTTTGATGTAAGTCCGGATCTCAAGCCCAATCGAAAAAGAACGGTTCCAGGCCTTGAGTCCTACGATGTCTCAGGTTTGCAGACAAGCTATCAAAAAGTCTTGGTTTGCCAAGAAGGTTCCCTCGTAAAAGCCCATAAAGAATCTGGCACTCTCTACAAAGTGAATACCCGCAACCTCAGCAATGCCTTGCACACTTCGCGAGAAAGCGATACCTGCGCTTCAGATCTTGAGAGCAAATCGGCTATCTTTGGAACTGAAAAAGTTCAAAGCATCGACCCCTATATGGGCTCTATCGATGGTATCGAAACCATTGACATCAAACATGCTAATGGCATGAACCGCTTGAGTGAAGGCGATAGTGTCTACTCTCTGCGAGCAGGCAGCTGTGCAGAAGTGCTTCCTTCACCTGTAGCGAGCCCCTTAGCAAAAACCGCCTGTCGCATCGCTCTCGGTTTGCAAAGCGCTTCGGCGGAGACCCAATTCGGTTGCTTCACAGAAACCTATAGGAACGGACCACTAGAACTCATTTTCAAACCAGCGGCTCAGTAAGCCTAACTTCACAGATATATAAAAAGGAAAGACCCGATGAATACAAAACATATATGCCTTGTTCTCCCCCTTCTGACGAGCGCCTGTAGCCCTTCAGACTCAATGTCGCACCTCAAGGAAGCTTGGAATTCACGCAATGCTCCTGGCCAGATGAGCGGTTCCACGTTTGAGAAGTCCTGGAGCAAACTCCCCCTGAACGGCACGGCAGCCCAGCAGGGCTGGTCCGAAGACTACTGGGCCACCTACCGTGGGGGCATATCCTATCGCTGGCAAAGTGATGAAGCCGGCTACGCTCTTGAGACTGTCGATGACAGCAGCTCACAAAGTTTTGACACGCAGTCTCCGGCAGAAAAATTCGATCTCTTCAAAGGTCGCTATGATTACCCCACAGTGATCTCCGAGCGAGACCGCACTCAGATTATGAAGACCATACCCAGCACAGCCGAGCAGCCCAACCCCGAATTCGTCAAGGACTTTGAAATCCCGACCTGGGAAGGCCTCTGCCATGGCTGGGCTCCAGCAGCTCTGAACTTCAAGGAGCCCCAAAAAGCTGTGACACTCGCCAACCCCCAAGGCCATTCGGTGACCTTTTATCCCTCAGACATCAAGGCACTGCTTCTTTACTATCAGCAGTATGACGGCAATCGCTCGACTGTCACTTCGTTTGTTGCCGAACGCTGCAACACCGACTTTAAGCATCTGGATGAGCAGCTGAATAAAGGGGAAATCAGCAAGGAAGACTGGCGCTCGGCGCATGAGGGTGTCTGTGGCGACATCAACCCTGGATCACTTCACTTGATCTTCACCAATGAGATCGGGCTTAAAAAACAGGGTTTTGTTGCTGACGTGACGCGCGACGCCGAAGTCTGGAATCAACCTGTGAATGCCTTTCACAGTAAAGTTCTTGAAGAAACTGAGGGAGCTGGTGAAGGTGCTGCTCCTGGCACAGTAAAAGAAAAACGTGTGCGCACACAGAT
>CANGNB010000224.1 GCA_947454545.1 Oligoflexaceae bacterium | reverse complement strand
GAGGCGATAGACAGCTCGATAGGGCTCGTCATGGCGATGAGTGGCCGTGGCATACACAGCCCCTGCAAACCAGGAGCTAGGGAACCATTCTTGCGAAAGAGTCAGAGATGATTTGTCTTGGCTTCCCTGCTGAAAGGCTGACTTGGATCCTTGTCCCGGCACGAAACCTAAAGTCAGACGGGTCCGAGCACTGAGACCATCGTAAAGAGGGATATCAGCCCAGTATAAAGTCGAGAGAGGGTGAGATTTGGTATCCGCTGTGCCATAGAGATCGCTGTCTGCTTCGGAGAAGCTTTCTTTATGGAGCTGAATGGCCATCCCCAGCTTCAGATAGGCGAAGGCTTTGACATTGAGAAATGCCTGCTTTTGTACTGCAAGTGAAGGTGTGCGCTCTGACCCATCGGGATTTAATCGGAAATCACGACCCTGTTCAAAGCGTAGACCAGCTTCGACATCTCCTGTTTTTTCGGCTTGAGCCTCGGGCCTTGCAAGGGTGCGATCGTTGAGGAGATTGAGGCTGGGGCTGATGTCAGCGGCCCATACTTTGGGGCTTACGAGAGACAATAGGAGCCAGGGAGAGTACCGCTTCATACGAGAGTCCTTCTATGTCCAACAGGTCAGCGAGATAAAGGAGACAGCAACAACGGACACCGCCTCTCGTTTGCAAAGCCTGTGCCTGATCATCAACAGGGCTTTTGTACCGAGCGTAAGGTGCGAAGGGCACTTTGTTTATCTCCATTCGTGTTCGCGACGGTGAGAGCTGTGCAGTTGACAGGCATGGCTGAACTTATGACAGTCTCGAGCCCCTTGGACACTCTCTCGGGCCCTGCTGATTCAGGGGTTTAACCGATCTTGCGTCTGGTCTGGCCTTTGCATGAAGAAGGGCATAGTTGCAGACTCCTTTTTTCGATGGGTATTGAAGGCCGAACTAGAGAACTAAGCGAAGCGAACCCCTCCCCAGCTTGGCTCACGTCAAGTCAAGGTCCGCTGAGCTGATCTAGGTCTTCAGTAACCCATTGTTATTTTTTACTTTTGTATTATATCTTGGGTTCTATTGGAACCTACGGAAGCGTTCAGGAATCTGCAGCGGACTGTCAGCAAAAGCTTGCCTGCTCGGTGACCTTGTCCTATTTTAGCCTCGAGACGAGAACTGTAGAGCCTTCCGCTCTGCCCCAGCGAAAAGAAAGCCAGCGTCCATGGACCCTACCCAAAGCACGAGCACCCAACTCATCCAGATCATGCAGGCGGCTATCGCACCGGTCACCCTCATTTCCGGTGTGGGACTTTTGATACTTTCCATGACCAATCGCTACGGCCGTGTGATCGATCGGACCCGGGATCTTTTAAAAATTCTCGATAAGAATAAGGCCCTGGCTGAGCTGCAGAAATTGGATGAACACCATGTGCGACGCCAAATTCGAATACTCTATTCGCGGGCGCAGGTCATGCGCTCATCGATCGCATGTGGTATCGGTTCGATCTTTTTTACGGCTTTCACGATCTTTTTGATCTTCAGTGAGCTGTCTTTTGGGAACGAGCTGACCAACATCGCCCAATTTTGTTTTGTAGCGGCTTTGCTGCTTTTGATTGTCGGCATGGGGCTCTATGTGCTCGATATTCGTTTGTCTTTGGGAGCCTTGCAGCTCGAGATTAAATCCGCAGATGAAGACCTGATCTGAGACGATGTTAGATTTGAGATGAGACCTTAACAAAAGGCCAGGCGGAGTGTGACGCTCTGCAGAGGAGAGAAAAGATGCTCAGGACTGCAGAACATGTGCTCGACCTTATCGGTGAGACAGCGCTCTTACGTATTCCTTCTCTGAGCCGTCTCACGGGTTCTGAGATTTTTTTGAAATGCGAATTTCAGAATCCGGGAGGTTCCGTTAAGGATAGGACCGCGTTGGGTCTCGTCAGGGAGGCCATGGAGCGGGGGGAATTGCGTCCTGGGATGACCATCGTTGAAGGCACGGCTGGAAACACGGGTATTGGCCTTGCTATCGTTGCTAAGGCGCTCGGTTTTAAGCTGCTGGTTGTGATGCCTAAGGGGCAAACTCCCGAAAAAGAGCGGATGATTCGTTTACATGGGGCAGAACTTTTGCTCGTCGATGCCTGTCCTTTCAAAGATCCGAAGCATTTTTATCACACAGCTCGGCGCATCGCTGAGGAGCATCCCAGCAGTCATTGGTGGGCTAATCAGTTTGAAAATTTGGCTAATTTCCGGGCGCATTATACGACCACGGGACCTGAGATCTGGGAACAGATGGGAGGGCGCGTGGATGCTCTTGTTTCGGCAGCCGGATCGGGTGGCACGATCGCAGGAACCTCGCGGGCTCTCAAAGAACGCGATCCAAAGATCGAAGTGGTTTTAGCCGATCCCTACGGGTCAGGATTGAAATCCTTTGTCGAGACGGGAGAATTCAAGTCGGAAGGTTCTTCGATCACTGAGGGTATAGGCATCATGCGCCTCGTGGCAAATTTCGCCGAGGCTCGTGTCGACCGCGCTCTGAAGGTGAGCGATCGCTCTCTTGTGACTCTTTCGCGATATCTGCGGGACCAGGACGGTATTGTTTTGGGTAGCAGCTCGGCGCTCAATGCTGTCGCAGCCCTGCAAACCGCCTTGCGTTTAGGGCCGGGCAAAAGAATTGTGAGTTTTGCTTGCGACCTTGGTGAACGCTCCTACTCCAAGCTCTATCAGGACGATTTCTTGCGTCAGCAAGGTATTGAAGTCGACTCTCTATCCATTGAAGAACTCCTGGCTAAGCAGGCTTAATGCGGCGCAGGAGGTGGGATGCTCGAAGCTCATGTCCCTCCACAACGGGAGTTTTGATGACACATTATTATTTGAAGAAATTTGCTAAAAAGGCGTTTTTGTTGCTTTTTTTGCTGATGTCTCTCTACTCTATCTTTCACTCTCTATCCCGCTGAGTCGCCTCGTCGCTAGGATGATTTTGCCTTGTCCTGGATAAGGTCTGAGAAAGCACATTATACTTCTTGATGAGGGTGTCGTGCGCATTTTGCGTGCTTTTTGGTCCCGGTGGGGTTGGAATGTTCAGGATTCTCCTGACAGCAATCATAATGATCGTGTCGCTGCAAGCCTTTGCTGAGCCAGCGGCCAAGCCTATTGTGATCGATGACAGTTTGAGCAGTCAAGATCTTGGCGATCAGATTGATATCTGGGTGGATGATTCAGGGCAACTTTCACCCGAACAGGTCCTCAGCCCGAGTTATGCGGGCCTCTTTCAAAAAATCCCAAAAGCTCATCCCAACATTGGTTATACCTCGGCTGCTGCATGGGGAATCTTTCATATCGATTACCGAGGGGCGCCGGGGCGATCTGTTTTCCTCTACTTTGCTTCACCCCTCGTCGATAGCATCGAAGTCTACACTGAAGAACAGGGAACTTTGGTTAAACGAGTGGCCGGCGATAGCATCCCTATCCAAACGCGCTCGTTCCGCCATCGCTTTCCCAATTTCTTGCTATCGCTGCAGCCGGGCGTGAATACATTTTACGTCCGCCTCAGTGGGGCGAGTCCTCTGCTCTTTCATCCCGTCGTGGCGACTCCTCAGGTTTTCTACGAGTTTGTAGCCGAGGAACAGGCACTTAACTTCGCTTACTTTGGTATCATGCTCGCCATGCTTGCCTACAATCTCTTCCTTTTTCTTAGCATTCTCGATCTCTTGACCTTTTTATATATTCTTTGCGTTGGCTCGATTTTCCTGGTGCAGTGGACGATTCATGGATTTCATTATCAATTTTTTATGAATGCCGGAGGCCATGCCGCTAACCTATGGGTCGGAGGATCGATAGCTGCAGCAACCATGTCCAGCGTGATTTTTGCGATGGTTTATCTCGATATTCATCGTTCCAATCGTCTCCAGCGCCGTTTGGCCTATGCTATCGTGGGAGCGGCTTTGGTCTATGGTGCGCTGTGTGTTCTGGGTGACTACCAGAGGGTGGCTGCTTGGGGCGTGCCTTTGAGTATAGTCTCGGCACTCTACTGTATGGGTGTAGGTTTTGCGGGCCTTTTTCGAGGCCAGCGCGCAGCCCGCTTTTATACGCTGGCTTGGACGTTTTTCTGTCTGGGAACGATTATTTCGGCTTTGCGTATTTCCGGATTGATTCCTGTGACCGTGATAACCAATGATGCTCTGCAGATCGGATCAGCATTAGAAGTGATACTCCTATCCTTTGGTTTGGCAGATCGGATCAAAGCTCTCGAAGCTAAGGTCTATCAGACTCAGCAGTTGGCTCTTTCCGAACAGAGAAAGAGCAACCTGGAACTGAAGCGGCTAGCCAAACTTAAAGATGAGTTTTTGGCAAACACCTCCCACGAGCTCCGAACACCGCTTCATGCCATTGTTGGTTTGGGTGAGAGTATGCTCGCTCAAGATACCTTGGATGCAGAACAGAAGCAGCGCTTAAGTATGATGCTAGGAGCTGCTCGGCGCTTGGTCTATCTGGTGAACGATATCCTCGATTTTTCCAAGCTGCGGTATCAGAACCTTGAGCTTATGGAAAAACCTGTTGATATCAGGAGTCTGGCACAACAGGTCCTCGATATGATGCAATCAACACTCGGGACCAAAGCGCTGAGCCTCACTTTAGAGGCCGACGAAGATTTGCCGAAGTTGTTGGGGGATGAGGATCGGCTGCAGCAGATCCTTTTCAACCTGCTGGGCAACGCGATCAAATTTACCGAAAAAGGATCTGTGACGCTGAGTTTGAGTCAAAAAGCGGGGCGCCTGCACCTCGCGGTCAAGGATACTGGGATAGGCATTCCACCTGAAAAGCTCAGTCAGATTTTTGAGGCTTTTTCGCAAGGGGACGGTTCGATCGAAAGGCAGTTTGGGGGGACAGGTTTAGGCCTCACCATTACGAGGCAACTTGTCGAGCTCCATAAGGGTTATATCGATGTGCAATCAGAGCTTGGCAAGGGCTCTGTCTTTACCATAAGTTTGCCCTGGAAAGCTGTGCCTGAAGAGGCTCAGGTTGAGGGGCTAGGGAAACGCCCTGCGTTAACTCCCGTAAAAGCATTGGTGGCACTTCCAGGGCTCGAAGACGTCTCGCTTCTGGGAGAAGCTGCCGTCTCCTCGAAAACGAATGATCCCCACATCAAAGTTTTGGTGGTCGACGACGATCCGATGAATGTGGAAGTTATTGTAGCTCAGCTCAAATCTCGCAGCTTTACTGTGGTGACCGCCCAAGACGGGCCTATGGCGATGAAGCTGCTTGGGGAAGAAGGGCCCTTCGACCTGGCTCTCGTCGATGTTATGATGCCGAAGATGAATGGCTACGATCTGACCCGTCGGATTCGCGAGCGTTTCTCCTATGCAGAACTTCCTGTGATTTTGCTGACCGCTAAAAGTCAGCTTCAGGACATCCTGATGGGCTTTCAGGTCGGAGCGAATGATTACCTCGTGAAGCCCTTTGCTCGGCAGGAGCTGCTCGCGCGGCTCGACACTCAACTGACGATGAGACACCAGTCAGAAGCGCTCAAAGTCTTGGCTTTTGAGCTACGGCAGGAGATGGAAGCCAAGCGCGTTATGGTTCAGGATTTGGCCCATCGTTGCAACAATCCCCTTCATGCAGCCCATCTGTCCTTGGAAATGCTTGAGCAAGATTTGCGGCGTTTACAGGTTTTAGTTTTCCAGCTTTTGGGTGATGAGACGCAGCTCGATGCTGATGGTCTCGCTTGCCTGAAAGCTTTCAAAGAGTCCTTTCAGACTCTGCATCAGGGCGAGAACTTTACGCGTGTCAACCTTGAGAGAGTGGTCCAAGCTATAAGGGAAATAAGAATTTTGAGTGGTGTCGATGGACGACCTATGGAAGAGACTCAGTTTCAAGATGCTCTCAGCAGTGCCTTGATGCGTCTCGAATATTCGACGGGTGCGGAAGCTCTGCGTCGTCTCGATTTTGAATGGCACTCAGACTCTCGTTATCTGTTTACGACCCATCCTATTGTGTTAGCTGTGACACTCGAAAAAATGCTGCGGCAGCTCTTGAGTCTTACTCAAGAAGGTCTTGTGATTGCCGCCACGTGGTTTGATGAAGGGACGACGGGACTTCGGCTCGACGTCCATACTGATTCGGGACAAAGCCTTCATTTTGATAAGGCCACACAAGAGCTGTGGAGCTACCTTAACTTTACAATGAAGCCCTATGCGATGAAAGTCGAGTGGATCGACGGTGAATCGGCCCTCATTTTCCGAAGTGTGCAGCCCTCAGGAAGTCCTGTCACGAAAGCTGCTTCTTAAGTATTCGTATAAGCTTATAAATTATAGCGCCCTATCTCCGATTCTTTTTTAAAAATTTACATTTTCTTAACTTGTGCTCAAAGAGGCCTCTTGCGTAGAGTATGCTCCGCGCTCATGTGTGCACCCTATCAGGAGTCTTTGCATGAAAACTTCAATCGTTCTTGGTCTAGCAGGTCTTGGTCTCAGCTCTCAGCTTTTCGCTGCAGGCCCAGAAGTGGAAATTGGCGGGGAATATCAGCTTAATATCGTCAACAGTGATGACGGGCTGAACGATCCGACTGCGGTCAAACGCACCGAGCTCAACCTCAAAGGTGCGAAAGTTGCGCTGCGAGGCAAGCTTTCGGATCAGGTGAGCTGGAATGTACTTTACAAGGCAAAAGAAAGCGTTTTGGAGCGCTTTTGGTTGACAAACAAAGTCAGCGATTCGTTCGAAGTTGCTGTCGGTCAGCAGAAAATTAAAGTCTACGGCTTGCATCGCAAATTGGCCAGTACGACTACGGCTCCTGTGACAGG
>CANGNB010000223.1 GCA_947454545.1 Oligoflexaceae bacterium | reverse complement strand
TCTAAAGAGCGCCTAAACGTGAGAGCAAATTCTTTGGCATTGATGAGGCCAAAAGCGACGGTCAAGACAAGGTTTGCGTGAAGTACGCGAAAGCCATTGTCTTCATTTTGTCCCATCGCAACGATCCGAAAAATATCAAATTGAAAAATCATACTAATGAGCAAAGCTGGCAGCAAAAACTCTAATCCTGGCATACGATACTGTGCACTAATATAGAAGGTTACAGAAAAGAGAACGATTACATTTAGGAAATTGATTGCGAATGGTCCATTCGCCCAGCTCGGTTCGATAGAATAAAGAATAGATCCCAGGAGAAGGTTCAGCAAAGTCGCAAACAGCCATATTCGATAAACATGTTGGCCGGTTAAACGATATATTTTATCAATAAGATAGAGAAATATACAGGCATTACAGGCCATATTGAGAAGAGTAAAGACCTTAATAATTGTTAACCCCGGAGTATTGGGCCATAAATTTGCGATCATAAAACTAAAACTCAGAAGAGAGAACAAGGCAACATAAAGCGAAGAGAGGTCGTGCGATCGGAAAAAAAAGAGTAAGATATAGTAAACAAAAATAATTAGGAACATACCATCAATCAGATAGTGACTGATGTCTTGAATGAAAAGCGTGGGTTCGATTGAGTCCTGGTACCCGATAAAAAAATGTGAATATGCCAGATCGGACTTAGGGGAAGAGACCTGCGTAAAGAGATAGGCGTCGTCTTCGAAAGCAAGACTATAATTTTGGTTAGACTTCCCAAAATAGTGTTTATTGAGAGACGGTTCCGTACTGATCTGACCAAGCCCACCCAAGTCTTGGACTTTATCTCGAACAATAAGAAAGTTACGTGAGCTGTGGTGCTTAAAGTCAAAGCGAAGAAGCAGGGGAAATTTCGGAGCATGACGCAAGCGTAGCACGAAGGTTCCGAAAGTGTGTTCCGAATTTTTTATATCAAGGGCTTGATAGCTCACTGACATTGGCACAAGTTGAGCCTTCATTTCGCTTACCAACCCAGACCATTCCGTGTCCGAATAAAAGTGGGGTGCTAATAGAACACCCGGAAAAAACCATACTTCACCACGAACATCCCAGTAGGTATCAGCTGAAAGTGTCGACAAGTCGAGCGTACCTGCCTTTACCTGATGATTCTCTTCGTGACCAAACCGCAGATAACAAAGCTGATCATACCAGCTCTTAGCCCAGGAGGCTTCTGACACTAAGAAAGATCCGAGAAAGAGCAGTACGAAGCAAACAATCTGACAAGGACTAGACCCAAGTATGATCGACCGACTTTCAGTGACGTTCCCCATGAATCTTACCCTTGCACAATTTTCGCAGAGCAGAATAGCCCGAGGGCGTACCATACTTCGGGGTATCTATCGCTTTTTTCAAAGAAATCTTGAGATTTTTTGCATAAATTTTGTCACAAACTTGGGCGCGTGGCTGAACTCATGATAAGCATCGAACTCAAAAGATATTTTTGCCGGTGGAATTGCACTTTTGAGGACTAATTTTTCTGAAGTCTAGGGGAGAGCTTTGCTTTACAGAGGTATTGAAAAAAAGCTCCACCTTACCGGCGGAGCTCTCTCTGGATTTACTGAGCCCAGGTTTTTTCAACACGACAGCTAAGCTTGATGATCGAATCGCCCAAGCACTGGCGCAGAGCATTATCGCAGGCTGCATTGATAGATTGTGTCCCATAGCCATAGGCAAAGGCCTGGTACTCAGCTCCTCTCAAATTGCGAACCAAGCAGTTCACACCACGAGGGGGTTGAGGAGGATAGGGAGGATACGGGTAATTGGGCCCTGGATAAGGCGGATTTGGATTAGGGTAGTTCGGCCCCGGATACGGAGGATTTGGATTGGGATAGTTAGGCCCGGGATACGGGGGATTTGGGTTACCATTCGGTGGTGGTGGTGCTGGGTATTCAGCTCCAGGGGGCACCAGACAAGAATGCGAACCATTCGAATCAACAACGCTTGGATCCCAGCCAAAGCCGTTGCCGGTATTACTTCCGTTGGTGCAATAGGGAAACCAATCCCTTTCTTGCGCGAAGCTTACAGAAAACCATGACAGCACACTCAAACAGACAAGTCCTCGAAAAAGGATCATACCTAGCCTTTCAGTTGCATAGAGTTATACTTCTCGATGAGAAAGTTTATAACCCAGGCCTGCCAGTCCTTCCAGAACTTTGCTCATGTGGTGAAGAAAAGAATGCTCACCTTGTTCGCGTCATTGCGGCATATTTAAAATAGGATTATTTTTTATCACCTTTGAGGGCTTTCAAAGCGTGCTCACGACATAAATCGATCTCTTGATCAGTGATCACCCCAGTCGGACTGCGGATTTCTGCCAATCGAGCGCCGTGTTTGCGTGCCATCTGATAAATTTCTTTCACCTTCTTGTAATTGATATTTCTCGAGAGTGTGAAGGACTCATAGCGCCCTTCTAAAGCAAGTAGAGCTGTTTCTGCGAGACAGGCATAAACCACAGACTTCTCAAGCCCGATATCACAGTCAAGGGTCACCTGCCCTGGAAGCTCGATTTCACCGCTTTCTATGATCAAGACGTCCGGTCTAGACGTAGCCTCAGCCGCAGAGTAGGTCAAAGGTCGACTCACATCACAAACAACACATCCCGGTTTGATGGACTCTATGCTCAACACGCCTCCTTCCAATGCACTGGTAGCGATGACGATGAGGTCACAGCTACCGGCATATTTGTCTGGATTCGTACTGATCTTAACCTGACACGAAGGTTCCATCTCCCGCAGCTCAAACTGCAGCTCCATCAATCGAGCTCCGTGGGTAGCAGCAACAATCAATGTATCAAAAAGTTCCGCGAGAACCTTGGCGCAGGCCTTTCCAATGCTACCCGTTGCCCCGATAATCATGCAGCATCCTGAAATCTTGTCACCTTTCTGTTTGGGCGCTGTGATAAAGCCCATTTTTGTGCATGCTTCGCGAGCTGCCCATAAAGTGGCTGCTGCTGAGAGAGAATTTCCTGTCGTGACAGGAATAGGGCTGAGACCAGCAACGGTAACCCCGGCATCACCAACTATCTTTGTGAATGCGCCGAGACCAATGATTTTAGCCCCTCTCGCCTGCGCATCTTTAGCAATATCCAGAATCCTATCGTAAATGACTTCCGCATCTGTCCGCAGCATCTCCCGTGGGGTCGCAAACAGGGTATAGAGAAGACCCTCGGCACGCACCCCGTTGGCTTCACTCTTCACTCCCATCACCCGCCCATAGGCAACTCCAGGTACCCTTGAAATGACTCTTTCAAACGTTTTGTCCAGTGACTTTGGGAGTTGATTCAAGGGGCGAAGTAAGGGATGACGATAGAGATCTCTTAAACTCAGGGGATGAATAATAAAAGCAAATTTGCGTGGCGGTTCGCGCTTATCCTCATGAAGTTCGTAAAGTACGGGCTGATGCCCAGAAGTTCCAAGATATTCTAAAATTTCCTCTTGTCCGAGCTTACTGTCAGCATCGTTCAGTAAACCCAAGAGTCCCTCTGCAATCGCATAATTATAGGTCGAAACTCCATCAATCTGGGGTTTCATGTAGTAGCAATTATAAACAGCTGCCTCTTTGAGGCGCTGAGCCAGCGTAGGTGTCATGTAGTCAACAAGTAGAGTTTTATCTTTGAGACGAGATAGATCAAAATTTTCGAGATAGAAAGCTGTCGTCACGATAAGGTCTGAAGCTCTTATTTCCGCTTTCAAGGTAAGATCGAAACTCTTATAAGCCAGCTCTGAGTACTCAGGTGTCGCTATGCGAGAGCTTCGAAGAAATGGCATAAACATCTGTGCATATCGTTCGAGATCTTTGATCCCGTGCAAAGCTTTGGGAATACGCATCTGTATCCAAGGATCCAAAAAGCTCACTTTTTTACAGTGAGCTTCCAAAAGTCGCGCAATATCTAAAATGGAAATGCCATTCAAAAAAAGAACATGCGATTCTTTAAGAGCCAGATGTCCTGTTTCTAATGCTCTCTGCAGAATCCAGGAAAGGAGTATGGAACGCATATGAAAACCATAGGATACTGGAGTAGACTTTATGGTCTGCTCGGCAGTCTGATAGATTTCATGTTTGTATATTTTTTTTCCTATGCGAATAGGTGCGGGAATATAGGACAAGGCAATGCCATCACAATGCCCATCGTAGGACTTCAAAAGGTCCTTGAACAGCCTCATATCAAAATCTGACCCTAAGTGGGTAATACGAACATCTTGATGACGCAAATGAATGCGCTCGTCAAAATTATGCCGTGATGAACCAAAGGAAATGCTCACGAGGTGCTTCACGAAGAGCCTCCTTCACCAAACAAGTACTGATCTGCGAAGGTAAACATGAGGTTGCTGTAATCTTGAAACCTTGGATAACTAAAATCCTGCACTCTACGTGCGAACTCGCTGTCATCAAAGTTTAACTCTCGATTCATGTAAGCTTTGAGTTCACTTGGTATACCTAAGCTGACAAGAACCTTATTGGGAACGAACCGTTCAGGAACAGCGATGACTTCAACTGTTAGATTGTAATGATTCAGCATCGCACTTATGATCCGGCGCACTGAGACTCCCCCAGGCTCCCCGGTTACATGAAAGACATGCACACCAGATTTTTGGTGATACAGTCGAATAATTTTTTCCACAGCGATTGCAGCATAATCAACAGGGACAAGAAAAAGTCTGGACTTTTCATCGAAAGGTAGAGGCATAAATCGACTAAAATTAATAACTTTTCTGTAATCCTGAATCGAATGCAGCAATCTCTGTAGATAGTAAGGGCCATCGATTTTAGGGGTCGATCCATCAATGGAAGAACCTACCAAAATGCCAAGCCGAACGATAGACCGAGAGGGTATGTCTTTAGCCGAACGAACCATCTGTTCTGCAGCAAACTTGGTCGAAGCGTAGGAATCGGAAAAGCTCTGGCCTTCGTCGAACATAGCCTCCGAGAATGTTCCCTTCATATCACCTGCGACTGCAATCGTGCTCATAAGACAGAGATGGGGCGTTTTTGGCAGTATCCTGGCTAAATGCATGACATGTGCTGTAGCCAATACATTGTGGCGATAGAGGGCATCATGATCAGCAGCTAAATCATAGAGTGCAGCAGCATGCACAATGATGTCGATACCTGCGAGTTCTTCTAAATTATCCTCTCGCATCACCGACGTCTGATCACTCAGATCCATTTGGATCCAATCGATGCCCAGATGACCTGCATTTACACTTCGACGACTTGTTCCAATAACCGTAAAACCAGACTCCAAGAGCCGCGGGATGAGGACCTGACCTAAAAACCCCGAAGCTCCTGTCAACAATACTTTTAGCTTACCCATACATTCACCAGTCGCAGTGGTTGACCCCTTCGCACAATACGCGGTTCTTTCGGGCTGAAAAGGATTTTCTCCAAGACGGGGAAACGAAACGCCTGCTAGGTCTTCGGACTCTCGACCTTGAGATTGAGCCACTGTTCACGGAAAGTCTTTTATGTTCAATATTTTCAGATACTTAATATTCTATTGCCGCGCCTTCAGAGCTACCCGAACGTAGGATTTCAGAGATCGAAGCCCGTCAGCATTCTCTTTCCCGCACACGATGGTATTAAAGCAAAAAAAAATCCTGCATCGCGCTGGATTCCATGTTCTGACTCTGCTAAGCCAATACTAAGTATAATGCCTCCTATTTCATCACTCGACGCGCGAGAGGCCATTTCAGTATAGGGTAGGACAACACATGAGTTTTCGTAAAAAGGTGGCAGTTGTTGGTGCCACAGGTATCGCTGGTCAACAATTTCTG
Organism: Oligoflexaceae bacterium; assembly: GCA_947454545.1. GTDB lineage: Bacteria > Bdellovibrionota_B > Oligoflexia > Oligoflexales > Oligoflexaceae > Oligoflexus. Next base: position 997 of record CANGNB010000223.1, on the reverse strand, counting down.
ACCGCACTCGCTCAGCATCCTTGGTTTGAAGTCATTGCTTTGGCTGGTTCGCCTCGGTCTGCAGGCAAGCGATACGAAGAAGCTCTGCGAGCCCCCAATGGACAGGTTGGCTGGTGGCAGCCCGAACCTATCCCAGAAGCCTATAGAACCATGCTGGTTCAATCCGCGCTGGATCTCAATCTCAAAGATGTCGATATCGTTTTCACAGCCGTCGAAAGTGATGCCGCTCGAGAACTCGAACCTCGCTACGCCGCAGAAAGACCCGTTATTTCAACAGCGAGTGCCTTCCGTATGGAAGCAGATGTTCCCCTCTTGATCCCTGGAGTAAACACTCAGCACAGCGCCTTGATTCGATCTCAACAAAAGAATCGAAACTGGAAAGGCTTCATTGTCCCCATCCCCAACTGCACGACTTATGGTCTTGCATGCACCTTGGCTCCGCTTCACAAGGCTTTCGGACTCAAAACTGTCATCATGACTTCTATGCAGGCCACTTCGGGAGCAGGACGCAATGGCGGCGTTCTTGCGTTAGACATGCTCGACAACCTTGTTCCTTACATCCCAAAAGAAGAGGAAAAGGTAGAAATCGAAACACAAAAAATCCTTGGTCTTCTCCAAGGAACAGCCATCCATCATGCTGCTGTAGATGTAAGCTGCACATGTACACGTGTACCCGTCACCGATGGTCACACGGAGACCGTTTTCGTTGCCACTGAAAAGCCCGTAAACCTCTCCGCTGCAATCGAGCTCTTTCGCAACTTCAAACCCGACTACGGCGATCTCCCAACGGCCCCCAAAAACTTCTTCACGGTCCACGATGATCCCTTTCATCCTCAGCCTCGGATCGATCGTGATCAGGATAAGGGCATGTCGACTCACATTGGGAGAATTCGTGAAGAAAAAGCTCTCAAGGGTCTGAAGTATGTGCTTTTATCTCACAACACGAAAGCTGGCGCTGCAAAAGGCGCACTCCTCGTCGCTGAGAGCCTTTGTGTAC
>CANGNB010000222.1 GCA_947454545.1 Oligoflexaceae bacterium | reverse complement strand
GGGTCGAACCACGCAAGCCAAAGAGCATAAAGCTGCCCTTTTCCTTCCACGCACTCGAAGGATTTGCTACATAGACCTGGCCTGTATTCTTTGACGCAGATGTCTGAAAGGCTACATCTTTGCCTTCGAAATCTCTCTTACCAAAGCCCAGGGTCAGCTGAAGCTGGGGCGCGACTCGTAAACCCAGCTGAGCCGTGTACTCATTGACATGGAGTGCCGAACGTTCCTGAAGCACGGTACAGCTGGTCTCGGCCAAGCTTGCCGCCGGACATGTAAAGTCAAATCGACTTGGATCAGACTCGGCCCGCAGGGAATAGCCCGAATTGACCGAAGCAGCGAGGGAGAGGTTTACGATGGCCTGAGGAAAAAAATGAAGTTCGGCGACAGGTCCACGATAGTCATAGCGCAAAAAGCCTGAATCTCGCTTCCAGCTGTGGGTTGTTGTATAAAAGCCCACCTTCTGATAGCCAAGGCTAAAGCCAACGGGACCAAGGTTGAAGAGCTGAACACCTGCTTTCAACCGAAGAGCTGATGTCTCCTCGTCGCGTAGGGTCCCTTTGTCGAGGGTGATGTCACCGTAGCTGGATGCAGCGAAGCCATTTTGAAAAAGGTTTCGACTTTCGTCAGCATAGCTCGACGCTGCTAGTCCTGTGACTCCAGCCATAAAGAGGAAAAAGCGCTCTACGTATCGAGGCAAAGTCATGCGGCATGCTCCTTGTTCGACGTGGCCTTAGGTCTGCCCAGCCCACTTTTTTATTTTATCACGCCAGGTCAGTTTCTTTTTGCTCTTCGGCAATATCTTTGGACCTTCAGCTTTAGAGGCTACGGCACGCTGCAAGGCTTTAGCTTGGGGCCTAGCACGCGCAGGTTCTTCGCTGGTCGTGGTGCTGCTGGTTCCCTCAGCACCATCCGTCCGGGGTCGCCGTCCGCCCCTCCGTCGACGCCGTTTGAGCTTGCGCTCAGGGCCTTCGCCCGTTTCTCCAGCAGAACTTTCTCCGTCAGGCAAACGTCGTGGAAAATCAGCCCAGTCGAGCAGGTAGACCTCATCAGCGAGAGCTACCAGGTCGCGGTTGACGGTGCTCGCATGACCGCACCAGAGCGTCAAGGTCACCCCGTGCTCCTTGGCTGCTTCCACAGCCGGAACAAAATCACTGTCACCCGCCACGAGTATCGCATGCTGGATGTGTCCCGCCGCCGCGTGACGCACAAGATCGACGGAAAGCAAAACATCGACCCGCTTTTGCTCGTAAACCTCTCTCTGACCTTCCCAACGCTTCTGTAGCTTACCCAGACGCATCGCCCAACGACCGAGACTTTCAATCTCGTGGACAAACTTCGTGTGGGTTTCCATGCGCTTGAGTTCGTCTTCGGTTGGCTCAGGCGACATGTAAGGAGCGCAGTAATAGTAGTAGCAACGCAAGAGATCGAGGGGAAAGGATGCTCGCAAGGGATTCAAGAGATAATCGGCAAGCTCGCTGTATTCAGGCTCGATGTTGTGCATCTTGAGCTGCGTTTGAACATAGCCGCCATCGATAAAAATTGCTGCGCGCAAGAACACCTCCTTTGAAATCGAGTCCCATCAGCATGGCGACTCTTGCTCCATCCGTGAGACACCACTGCGTCTCTCATGCTGCTCGTTCATACACGGAAAACTGACCCAGCGCAAAGGCCAACCCAGCCTTTAACGCAAACTTTTATCTCGCTTACCCGCACTCCGCTCTGTTCTTGTCCAAGCTGTCGGTGCTTTCGAACCTAAAAGACGCACTTTCCACAGCATGTAAAGGGGAGCCGTCGAAAGAGCTCCAAGATAGCGTAAGGGCAAATCCAAACGAACAAAAGGACTCAAAAGGTAGAGTCCAAGGCTTCCAAAACTAAGCCCCAAAAGAAACTGAAGACACTTGTATGCTGCTTGACTCCCTTCAGGGAACAAGATCGCAAAGAGTCCGGTTCCAGAGGCAAAGAGTACCAGCAGGCTCACATAGCGAGAGAGTGGTGGCATCCACAAATCAGCAGCCAAGAGATAGCGCTGCCAGGGAGCAAACGCAAACTCGTGGATCTTAAGATCATAGCGTTGCCTCAGCTCTTTGCGCCCATGTTCCCAGCGCAGCTGCTGCTTCTCGGCAGCTTTGCCGCTTTCGGGCAGCATCTCTCCGTAGACTCTCGCTTCCGGAGCAAAATAAATTCTCTCGCCTTGACTCCTCAGATACCAGCTGAATTCGAGATCCTCTGCCAGTCCATAGGCCTGCCAAGGGACTCGCTGCAGGGCTGACCAGCTGAGGGCCATGCCATTGCCACGAAAAGCACAACCTAGGCCCAGGGCATCCTGCCCCCAAAGCCAGGTTCCGTTAAAAAGACTGAAAGCATAAGTCATCCAGCGCGTCCGAAGACTGGCCTCAGGGTTGCTGACCGTATAATAGGCCTGAATCCACTCCTGCCCCGCAGCCAAGCGCCCTGCAAAATAGCTTAAGAGTTCTGCATCCACTTGAGTATCAGCATCGATCACCACGACAGCATCGGGGGGATGGCTCTTTTTATGGAGCTCGTGAATGGCAAATTCCAGAGCAAAGCCCTTGCTCCGGCGTGAGTCATCTCTTCGCTCTAAGACATCGACCCCACATTCGCGAGCTCTCGTCGCCGTTGCGTCATCACAGTTATCGGCGATCACGCAGATGCTGACATTCTCTTTTGGGTATGCGAGGCCTTTTAGGCTTTTCAGTGTTTCGGCAATCTGAGCTTCTTCATTGTGAGCAGGTACCAAAATCACAAAGCGTTTATCTCGCCCAGGAACGATACGCTTCCTTCGCGAACTATACACAGCACCAACGATGCTCAGCATAAGAACGTGATACGGCAGCTGATAGAGCCATACACAAAGAGTTCCAAGGTAAAGAAGCCAGATGCTTTGCATAGTCGCCTCGCGCCCGCTTAGTAAGTGAATTCGAGCAGATGCATACTGAGGGGAGCAAGGCTCAGCTTTGGCTGCACACTCACCTTCAGAATTTGCTGCCGTGACTTAAACTCGCCGTCCTGAGCCTTCGCTTCGTAACTAAATAGCTTGAGACTCTTGACCTGCTTCCAGGGGCTAAGGTCTAAGCTTACGGTTTGCACTTTGCTATCCTTTTGAATCAAGACGATGGTGCCCTTTTTCCGTCTAGGGTCGAGAGCTGCGAAAACCGAAAGATTCTCACGCGCACCCCAGTCGTTTTCAATCCAGTGAGTCCCGAAGCCGGAACCTTTGCCATCGTAGTTTCTATAAAGCTCGAAGCCTTGCCAAGGACTCTGATCGCGGCGGGGAAAGTCCCAAAAATGGGCCGCATAGAGGTCCGTCTGCGCAAAGATACCCAAGACTTCAGCCTGAGCTAAAGCGCCACTGAGATCGCGTTCAGCCCGAAAGTTGTACTCACCGAGCGAGACCTTGAGCGATGGCTTATAGGCTTTTGCAAGAGCCTGTAAACGAGGAATCAGATAGATCGGTTCGTCAATCCAACTCTGATCCCGAAAGCTGCGATCCCAAAGGGAGCGCGTCGAAGCCAAGAGCGCCTGACGACGAGCCGGTTGACTGTCATCGCCAGCGGGCCAGCGATCTTTCTCGGGATAGTAGTGGACATCGAGGACGTCGAGAAGCGACATCTTCTGAATTTTCTCGGCGGCTGCCACTTCTTGAAGAAACCACTCGAGCAAGGGCTTGTTGCCATGAGCCTTGCGATCCAGAAGCTTTTGCCCATTGTTCCAAGGCCCTTCGATGTCGTAAGCCGAATACTGCATCTCCATCCAACCCCAAGCGGCGGGACCGACGATAACAGCCTCAGGATCGGCCTGGCGAACAGCCTTGGCAAAGTTCAGATAGCGCTGAAGATAGGTGTCATAGCGCAAGGGTTCGGGATGAACATCGCGATGGGTGACGTGCCAAAGCATAGGCTCGTTGTCCATGATGTAAAAATGCGGATGCGAACCAAATTGCTTTTTCAGATGCTGCACCCAAGTCGCGACAAAACTCGGATCATTGGCCACACTGGTGCGCTTGGGATCGGCCGTGAGAGCTTTGCCCTTGGCATCGAGCCCGTTGCCAGCGCCGCCCTCAAAGGATTGTTGCACTGGAAAGAGCTGGCGGGGAAAGCTCGAAGACTCCCTATCTTTGGCTATCCAGGGCAGCATGGGCAGGGTGATCATCGTCGCCGCACCCTGCTTGAGATTTTCGGCCATGAACTGATCGATCATGCCGCGCGGGCCACCGTAATTATGGAAAAAATAATCGGCTCCACTCGACCACGCATCGATCTTGTAATTAAAGCGACTGCTGGTGTTCCCTCCCCAGCGGTAGATGCTCGGACGCAGGTCCCAAACCTTTTCAGCCTTACGATCTTCGTGAAGATAGGTTCCAAAGCCATAGATATAGGGACTGATGGGTCGAGTTGGGGTCGGCACGCGAAAGTGAATAGCAGGGGATTCAGCCCAAGCTTGGCTGCCGAGCAGATGCAGCCCCACTATCGACGCTAGGACTCCGCGCATAGACTCCCTTCTCAAGAACTTGCGAGCTCTTCCGACCCGAACGCTCACTCCTTGTGAGACTTTTAGTATAATGCAAAGCAGGGCCAGCGCCAATCGTGCTCCTAAGATCGTGCCGAGCCTCCGGACCAAACCAGGTCCCAAAGCTCAGGCTCACGACCCAAGATGAGGAAAGCCTGTGACTGTTTACTTTACCCTAGGACACGCTCGCATCGCTTGCCTGAGTAAGGCCGAAGCGATAGCCCAAATTCTTGACCTGGCGACAGCAGCTAAAGCCAGCTATGTGGTCACTCCGAATGCGGATCACATCGTCATGCTCGAAGAAAATGAGGAGCTCCGCAGAGCCTATGCAGGGGCTCAGCTCGTCCTGGCCGATGGCATGCCCGTGGTCTGGGCCTCGCGCTTGATAGGCCCTACCCTCCCAGAACGTGTGACGGGGGCCGAACTGATGCCCCTTCTCTGCGCCGAAGCGAGTCTTCGCCAGCTGCGTGTTTACTTTTTAGGCGCTGCCCCTGGAGTTGCCGAGAGAGCTAAGCGAGCCCTTGAAGCTCAATACCCTGACCTTCAAGTCGTCGGCACCTACAGCCCGCCTCTGGGCTTTGAGAAAGATCCTCTTCAGAACCAGCAGGTGATCGAGCGCCTGCGCTTTGCACGCCCGCACTTGATTTTCGTGGGTCTCGGGGCTCCCAAACAGGAGCTGTGGATGGCGTCAAATGCGAGTCTTTTGGGCAGTGGCGTATTTTTGGGCATAGGGGCTGCCATTGATTTCTGTGCTGGGCAGGTTCGACGTGCCCCGCTGTGGATGCAAAAGGGTGGACTCGAATGGCTGTTTCGCCTGCTCCAGGAACCCAAGCGCCTTGCCAAACGTTATCTGCGTGATACACGTATCTTAGCCGTCATCTGGCGCCAGTGGCGTCAGAATAGGTGACAGCTCAGGCTTTGATTTTTTTTGCGAAAGTTCTTGCATGTCCCCGTGATGGTTTGTATAAACAATGTCTCACGGCGCTGTGGCGGAATGGCTACGCAAACGATTGCAAATCGTTCCCATACCGGTTCGATTCCGGTCGGCGCCTCCATACGAAGATTAAAGGGAAGTCCTAGAGGGCTTCCCTTTTGTGTTTCTCTAGCAGCTTCGACTACCAGAAGCAATGTCCTAGACTTTCCAGAAATTAGAAAATTTTCCCCTCAAACAGAGCTGACATAAAGTCTTGAAAAAGCCAAACGTAAATATCGTCATCGTGTAAGATGTCTTGTCCGCAATAGATCACATGCTTACCTTGATCTCATCCTTGCTGATGGCACAAAAATCTCGCATACCTTTGGTCCATTCCAACCTATATTTCTTACCAAACTTAACCTCTATACAGACTATGGCTCCCCGTTTTCCCATAACTGGCTTTTTAGTCTGTACGATAAAATCAATGTCGTAAGAACCATTGATTGTGTAGTGGTACATAGGAAAATATTTATCTGTTTGGCTCAAGTATTGCCGTAAGTGTCCTAGTGTTAAAGTTTCTAGCTGGAATCCCAAAAAATTGTTCTTTAGATGTTGATTTAATAGACCTGCGCAAGCTCTCACGACGCCAGAATCAAACAGATAGAACTTAGAGTGGCGACTTTCTTTCGCTTTGAGGCTAGGATTCCAAGGGTTCACAAAACATCCAAGAAGGGTATCCTCAAGAATCCCAAAGTAATGATCTATTGTTGTTCGTTTGACATGACTTTCTCTGGCAATCGCTTCCTTATTTAACAGCTGACCGTTCAACAATCCAACGGTATCCAAAAATCTTCGAAAGGGATCCAGATTCCGAACGATAGCCTCTTCCAGAAGCTCTTGTCGCAGATAGGTTCTCAGATAACTCGCTAATCGCGGCACCGCTTCCCTATAGTTTTATGCTATATGAGGGAGAGTAACGTATTCCAAGCACAGCTCTAATTGGAAGTGCTCACCTAATTCCACTGAGCTTAATGGAAAAAACTGGGTATCAAGGAGTCGTCCTCCCAAAAGATTGGCCTGAGTCTTCTTCAATTTGCGAGCACTCGAGCCCGTAATAGCAAAGCGTAGATTCTTCCTTTGGTAGAGAGCGTGAGCTTCGTCAAGCAAGCCAGGAATTTTTTGAATCTCATCGATGACGACCCAGGATAGCTCGGGCAAGGGTTCGCACAACATTCTTAGGAGGCTGGGTGAGCGAGACAGCTCTAAGAAGCGATCACTTTCCAGCAAATCGAGGGATAATGAGGCTGGAATCGACTCCTGGATCCAGGTCTACTTTCCGGCGCCCCGAGGACCGAGCAAGAGAAACGAATCTTGGGGCGGTGT
>CANGNB010000221.1 GCA_947454545.1 Oligoflexaceae bacterium | reverse complement strand
TGAAAATACTGATACAATCTCCCTCGACATCGACAATATCAAGCTCGATGCTCAGAATGTACTCGGACTGAACAAAGACGCAGAGATAGGCCCAGTCGAACCGGACGGGGACTTCGATCGTGCGGCTGCGGCGGAAAAACTAGCAACGATCGATGGAGCCATTAAGAAAGTGGCGGGTAACCGAGCCATCTTGGGTGCAAAGCAGAGCCGCTTGAATTCGACTATCAATAACTTGGGTGTTCAGATTGAAAATATGTCGACTTCCCGAAGCCGCATTCGTGATGTCGATTTTGCCGAAACGACAGCTCAGTTCACTCAAAATAGGATTTTGGCCCAAGCAGGAACGTCGATACTGTCGCAAGCCTCAGCCATTCCTGAGCTGACTTTGAAACTTCTCTAAAACAGTGTGGCATAGTTGGGGCTTTTAGGTTGCCTGAGCCTAGAAACTCCCCGCCACACAGACGACTCGTGTTCTCGTTAGAAGGTCAGGTGTGATGTTTCTTAGGCGACTGCGAGAGACTCTCTCGCAGTCGTATTCAAAATGTGGGATGTTAGCTTCGGAACCTAGCAGTGCTATACTGAGAGGATGATTGAGTCCAGGAGGATCCCCGTTGAAGTTGTTTTATGGTCTCTGGCTAATGGCATTTGGCTTTGCATGTTCTCACGACTCAGCGTCCGTACTAAGTCAGTCTGATTCCCCTAAGGGGGGGGCGACTCCACACCGAGACTCCTCGGTACAAAAAGTTTCTTCGAAAGAAGTCGCGGCTGAAAGTGATGATGTCTTACCTAAGGCTCAGGTGAGGTTGAATAATCCCGAATGCCTCAGTTTAGGTCCCAAAATACGCTTGCCCCACTATGACCCGCAAAGTCAGCTCATGCTCATAGGATTCCTCAAAACCTGCTCGCGAAGCGACGGTTCTCAAGGCTTTCTGAAGGGCAGTTCCTTCACAGCCATGGGTTTTCCCTGCTCGCAAGGTCATGGGCGTATCGAAAAGCGCGGTGGAACAGAGAATAATCCTGGTCTGATCAGCTTTTCCTTGCAAAATGCTTGTCCCATGAAGCCAGCTACGACTTCGGAAGCTGAGCAAGCGTTGCGTCAGTCACTTGAAATCCCAAAGGACTCCCATCTCGTAGCCTTCATTCCTCTTTCCGTAGACTTCTGGGAGTTCGAACATTACCCCGAGAGCGATACGGGCTTCACCCCTGAAATCTACAGTCCACAAGCCTTGAGCAAAGGCTGGGCTAAATTTACCGGTCCAGGAGAAGGCTTTAAAGTGAAGCTTTACGGCCGCGAAAATTCTTGGGATCGAGGTCGTTTCCTGTTTCGAGTCCTGGGTGATCTCCTGCCCGACGGACGCCATCAATTTCGCTTGCAGGTTCGTGGGGCTGAAGCTTTGGATACGGATGAACTTGCGAAGGTGAAGGGACGCTGTGAGGCGTTGCGGCCCAATCGATCGTGCGACACGATATTCGACTAAAACTGGTCCCCTTAATTGTTGAGAAACCTTCAAAGACTTTCTGGGCTTGGGCTTGAAAGCCAATCAAGCCGAAGGTCTTTTCTGTTTTTGCTTTCAAGTAAAAGATTATGAAACCAAGCGTACATATTAAGCGCAAATTCTAGATGTTTTGGAGATTTGGTCGTGCACCAAGTTCTTCTCGATAAGCGTTTGAGCCCATCACGAATCATAGCAAAACTATGATTTAAGCTAAATAAGGGGTCCCAATGGCCCTCTTTGAGTTCGCCTTGACCAACGACACAGCCTCGTTTCCCTGGGCTTGCTTGATGATTCCAAAACTTAAGAAAACGCCTGATAAACGGCGGATAGGCTTTGCTTTGATCTGTCTTTACTAGACCTTGGGATGCCAAGCAGCATTTTAGGTCTTGAAATATAGACTCTAGGCAGGCACGCCTTTCGCAAGGACGAAAGCCATATTTCTTTCGAGAAAAGCTAGCGAGAGGTCCCTTTGCTGGAATTTTCCCTACTTTGAGAGCTAAGATCTTTCTTGATTTGTCTTCGACAGCGATAGCTACAGTAAGGGGTTTGCATTTTGTGTGTTCAAAGGTTTCAAGTTCATCAAAAAGCAATTGAGTGACGCTTGGTCGTGATTGTCTATAGACTTTCAGATTATGCTCTGCACAAAGCCCAAATCGAAGCAATCGTCTTGCAATCGCATCGCGATGCACTCCAAATAAGATCGCGCAGCGTCGCTGAGAAACTCCAGAACAAAGGCTGCGAAAGACTGCTTGGTTTATGTATCGTTTCCGTAGACGATAGTCGATGCTGTAATGGGTCTCTGAAAAAGTTCTCTGACAGTTTTTACAGCGATATCGTTGACATACTTTTTTATCTGAAGCTCGTTGATAAGAACCAAATTTCACAATTTTTCCTGGCTTTTTGCAGTGAGGACACATAACCCCTCCCGATATATGATCTTCCTAACTTGAACCAAAAAAATAATTTTTGCCTGCGACATCTCATGTCCGGCGGGAAAATTTTTCCTACTCAACACTTAAGGTGGCCAGTTTTTGCCTATTTCCATTGTGAAAATCGGAATCTAGACTATGTATAGGAGCTCTCTCGCTCCTGCTTCTTTTCTGATTCGAGCAGTGTCTTGGTTTTTGAGGAGCTCACCGGTGCAACAACGGAAAGTCTCGACAGTACAACCTCAGAGTCAAAAGCGTCAGGCTGTTCAGGATCTGTATCCTCCTCAGATGGCTTATCGGACTGCGCCCCCACGGCGTTTGAAACGGCAGCAGGGGAGTCGGGCTCTGCTCTTGGGAGCCACATTTCTTTTTGCGCTTGTGGCTTTTTTTGGGCTTTATGGATTTCTGCGAAGGCCTGCAATGCAGACTCCCTTTGTCCTTGTCGATCTGCGAGCTTTAGAGGAAAGCGGTCATCCCGTGACCGGTGCCCGGGTGAGCATCAATAAGGATCCCATGGGTGTAACCGATAGTTTTGGTGAATGGCGGCGCTACCTTCGTCTCAAAGCGGGAGACAAGATTGCTATCGAAGTGAAGAAAGATGCTCGTGTGAGTCTGCTCGGCACCAAGACTCTAAAAGTTCCCAGCAAGAAGACCGAGGGGCAATCCCTGGAAGTCAAAGCGACGATAGAATTGAGATCCAGTGAAGTTGCTTCTGTGGCAGAGGATAAGGTGAGGGAGTCGATCGAGTCAACGCCTCAACCGACCGAAACTCGTATGAGTGAACTCAGTGAAGATCCAACGGAGCCAAAGCCAGACCCTGATCTAAAAGCTCTTGCCGATAAGAGTCAAGGAGCTGATGATAATCCTGATACGAACGATGCTTCGATGGGCATCTATTTTGATGATGGACTCTCAGCTGTCTCGGTGCAAGCGCAGACCTATCCTCAAATTCCAGCGAATCTTCTGGAGCGCCATCAGGCTGAGATCGTCCAAGACAAGATCACACCGCTTATGGTCGGCGAACTCCAAAAGCTAGGCCTACACGTTGATAAACAGGCAGCTTGGCGAGTTGTTCTGAGCTATATACCAAAGGCTGATCAGGTCGGCTACATCAGGGCTGGTATTAGCTGGAGGAATCCCTTCGGTCAGACGGAACAGACCGCGTTCATTGCTGGTTTTGCTAAGACTTTTGAAGAGACCTCACGGTCGTTGGCAGCTTTGCTGCGTTTGCATATGAAAAAGTCTTTCTGGGCTTTCAAGGATAATGGGGCTTGGTTTATTGATGAGGATTCACAGACTTCTCCCTTTTGGAGTATCAAGCCTGGAACCAACCTGATCGATACCAACGGCCAAAGATTCGCGCTGAGCCTTCAGCAGCAGCGCGAGAAGACCAAACGATGGCGGGTGATGGTTGCGGGGACCCAACCCTGTCAGTCGGTTCGCCAGCGCCTCCGCTGTCTCCTGAGCACGCAGTCGCTAAAAGAAGCACCTCCTTTGGTGGGATGGCGACAAAAGTCTATGGTGGTGCAAGGCGTGGTGCCGCGGGGTGCTGAAGTTTTTGTTGCAGGATTTCAAGCGCAGGCTTCAGGCGACGGACGCTATCTTTACTGGGGACATCCCGGGAGTAATCACAAGACCCTTATCGTTTCCAATGGCAAGGTGGTCCATAGCGAAATTTTTGTCGACCAGCCTGCGGTTCAGACGGTTGTGAAGTTGATGCCACAAGGTTCTCTACGCCAAGCCCGGCGGTAGGTTCCCGTCTTGCAAGCGGCTCTCTGATCTGATAACCTCGGCAGGTTCTTGTCCATGAGAGGCTGCCTATGTCGTCCGAGTTATTTCGAAGTCCCCAAGATCCTATTTATATCCCCCCCATGGGTCCAGATGCTGTGACGCCCCCTGACTCCACTCTGTATGAGACGATGGGAGAGGCGGGTATTATTGCTATGCTTAGAGCTTTTTACGAGGAATTGGGGCGATCGTCCCTTGCTGGGATGTTTGCCGATGATCGCGAGCAGGCTGCCTACCGTTCAGCGATGTTCTTTGTGGGGCTGCTCGGGGGCCCCCCCCTTTATGCGCAGAAATACGGGCCACCCAGGATGCGGGCACGGCATTTGCCCTTTCGCATCACTCCAGCCTATCAGCAGATCTGGTTATCGTGTTTTGAGCATGTGCTGACCCGGCACCAAGAATTTGATATGCCGGCAGAATCAGTGGCGAGCTTTAGAAATTTTCTAGAAGGATTTTCAGCTTGGATGGTGAATACCGCTGAGCCTACGACGCCGCCTTCTCGTTAAGAGCTTTGCCGACGATGCCAGCGATGATATCTGGATCGGTTGGTTTTAGAAGCCAGCCGCGGACTTTTAGGTCATTAGCAGACTGGCGGAACTCCTTGCGAAGCTCTGTAGTGTGAAAGATCACGATCGTTTCCGCTAACTTTTTGTGTTCGCGCAGCATAGCGAGCATTTCGAGGCCGGTCATCCGGGGCATATTTTGGTCTGTGATGATCAGATCGACCTTTTTTTCACGGATACACATCTCATAGCCCTCGTAGCCATCAGAGGCTACGAGCACTTCATGGCCGCCTGCTTCTAGGGCATCCGTGATCGAGCGTCGCATCACTTCATTATCTTCGACGACTACGATGAGAGCCATGTATTCACTCCTTTGCGAATTCGCACTCATTGATCATAACTAAAATTGCTTACTTCGGGCAAGTCATCCCGCTGGATCGATGTCAGGCTGTGGCCCTGAGTGTCGATTGACCTGGTTGCTCCTTGGATTCAGCCCCATACTGGGAGGGGATGGCGATTTGGAGTTGGAATTTTTGATAGCCTGGCTCGCTTTGCCCAAGAAGTTCGAGGTTAACGGACCCGCCAATCTCTTCGAGGTAGCGTCGGACCGCATCCATGCCAACGCCACGACCAGAGATATCGCTGACCTGCTCTGCAGTGGACAGACCACTTTTGAAGATTAATTCGGCGATGTCTTGGATGGGTGCATTGGGAGCAATATTGTGTTGGGGAGCGCGTTCCCTGAGTTTTTCAATGGCGAGGCCTTGACCATCGTCGCTGATCGTGAGCTTGAGGAAGCCCTGTTCCTCCTTAGCCTTAATCCATATGTGACCTTCAGGAGATTTGCCCTTGCGAGTACGAACTTCCGCCGATTCGATGCCATGATCCAATGCATTGCGGATAATGTGCGTCATACAATTATCGAGCAGGTACTTCATATCCGTATAGACGATCACGTCAGGGGCATCGGATGTGATCTTCGGTTTGGGCTTTTGAAGACTCTGAGCCACACGCGTCGTGAGATCGTCGTAGGCATCGAGGACCGATGGAAGCAGTTCAAAAATATGTTTAGCGAGCTCTCGATTTTGCGTTTGGATCACTGTCATGAGCTCATCCATCGACCAGTTCTTCTGATCAATAGAGGCTATAGCATCGAAGAGAATCTGATAGTGCTTTTCAATAAAGCTGCGTTCGATCGCTAGAGAGGAGTTGTTGCTCTCGCGGCGACGCTTCAGCTTATCGAAGTTAATGGTCTCATAGAACTGAAACATGGACTCTACGGCTACGTGCTGCGAACGCATGAGCTCAAGGTCGATGTCGTGACCCGCTTTGAGAATCTTTTGGTAGGTTTCTTCGGCATCATGAACCATGGGAGTCAGTTCGTTGAATCCTAAGGTCCGAGCAGCGCCTTTCACCGTGTGGGCGTTGACGAAGAGGATACGAATGTCGCCATGGGTGAGGTTGTTTTTATTCAGAAAGCCTTTGTTCTCAGTCAGAAGACGCTGAGCACTCAGGAAGAAAGCGCGGCACTTTTCTTCGCTGACATCGATCAGCTGACCGATGACGGCGAGCTCGGTGCGACGCTGGGCGAGTTCGGCTTCTTTTTGCTTGTGTTCGGTAACGTCTTCGACAGCGAGTGTGACTTTGACGATCGTGTCGTTGTCATCAACGATAGGACTCCATTTGAGCTTGAGGTACTTGGTGCGAGGGCCGATGGGGAGTTCGGCATCATAGATGAGCAGCTCAGCGTTTACTTCAAAATTGTAGATGCTTTCGCCCAAGGCGGAGAGCAGAGCCTGCCAGCACTGATCTTTGCGGTCGCTACTGACTTGGAGCCGATCGAAGAGGACTTCCTTGAGATTTCGGCCGGTGTAGTGGGAGCTTTCTATGATCTTGGCAAAGTAGGGTGAGTGTATGTCGTCGATGATGCCTTCGGGAAGAATGGAAAGGATACCTTCATGGATCGATTCAAGAATACTGGCGGTGTTTTTTTGTGAAGCTTCAGCGAGAGCCTTCGCTTGAATCGCTTTTTCGCGCTGAGTTTCGGCCAGCTTAATGAAGTATTTTGAAAGCTGATCAAAAAGATAGGAAAGCGCATAAATAAACGCTAAGCTTACTATGTATTGGAAGTAGATGAAGGATTCACCTGTTTGAACATAAAAATAGGTAG
>CANGNB010000220.1 GCA_947454545.1 Oligoflexaceae bacterium | reverse complement strand
ATCAGCCCAGAGTACGAACCTACCTCCGCAGCTCCTTCACATAAAAAACTTGACGGACAGCGCCATTCAAGGTTTAGCATGTTCGAACGCTGACTCTCAGCCAGCGAAGGAGGATTAAATGGCAGCAAAAACCCAAGCCCCCAAAGAACTCGGTCGCGTTCTTCTGGTCGATGACGATCCCGATATGCTGGCCTTACTTTCCTCGCTCCTCGAGCAGGAGGGTTTTCGAGTCGAAATGTGCCAGACTTTGGACCAACTCAAAGCTAAGGTTTTGCAGTTTTCCTATGACTGTATTCTCCTCGATCTCTTCTTGGGCCAGGACAGTTCGGTGTCAGCCCTGCCTTTTCTAGCTAGAGAAGCTCCCTTTGCAAAAGTCATCGTGATGACAGCGCATGGCTCTATTGAGCTTGCGGTTGAAGCTATGAAACTGGGTGCCAGTAGCTTTGTCAGTAAAACGCACGATGCTCATCGCATCACCGCCGAGCTGAAGCAGCGAATGCAAGCGCGCGGCGAGGTTCAATCGGTGTCCTATAGCCAAGCCTTCGATGAACTGGGTCTTCTCGGTCGTAGCCCGCAGATGCAGGCCCTATTTGACGATATCATGCAGATCAAAGACAGCGATGCCACCGTCCTTATCCAAGGGGAATCTGGTACAGGCAAAGAGCTCGTAGCCCGAGCTATCCATAGGCTTTCCCAACGCAAAGGGGAATTGTTTGCGGCCTTGAACTGTGCCGCCATCCCTGAGAATCTCCTTGAATCCGAACTCTTCGGTCACCGCAAGGGTGCGTTCACCGATGCCAAGGCTGATCGCAAAGGAATATTTGAAAGTGCGAGCGATGGGACCCTGTTTTTGGATGAAATCGGTGATATGCCTCTCACCTTGCAGGTTAAGCTGCTGCGCGTCCTTCAAGAAAAAGAGATCACTCCCCTAGGGGCAACGCGGGCTATTCCCATCCAAACCCGAGTGATCACAGCCACACACAGGGATCTTGAGGAAGAAATCGGGCGTGGACGCTTCCGAGAAGATCTCTTCTTTCGCATCAATGTCTTTACGCTCTTTATACCTCCCCTCAGGGAAAGAAAGGGCGATATCGGTCTTTTGGCCAATGCCTTCATCGACTCGTTCAATGCACGCTATCAAAAGACTATCCGTCATCTCCGCCCCGAGGTCGCTCTGCGACTCGAACATTATGAGTGGCCCGGCAACGTCCGTGAGCTTCAAAATGCTCTCGAACGCGCTGTGGTGCTTGCCAAAACGGATCAGCTCGAGCTGGAAGATATTTTACGGCAAAAGGTCAACAAACGGACTCAGAGTATGCAGGAAGGTGGAGGGGACACCAACCTTTCTCTGTCCTATGCTGAGGCCAAAGAGAATTTTGAAAAATCTTTTTTGCTTCGCATTCTGAAGGTCTCTAAAGGCAGTATTTCCGAAGCAGCGAGGATTTCAGGCCGCTACCGCTCTGACATCTATCGACTGATGGAACGCTACGGCATAGAGGCTGACGACTTCAAAAATTAAAAACGACACGCCGCTCTCTATGTCCTGTCCTGGCATGCTGATTGCAAACTAGGCGAAATGAAGTGATCTTCGCATGGAAGATCCCGATAGCGAAGCGGCCTCCTATGAAGCGAATCATCCTTACAAGCGCAGCCATTGGTCTCCTCGTCTGGTCTTTGATCAAAGGCTGCGCTGCTGAAATTTATCGAGCCCCCCCCGTCCACTCCCCCTCTTTGTTGACGACACCAAAACCCTGATATCGATGTCATCCTAGAGGACAGAAGCCCTGCTTCGCTTCGCGCTGTGTAGCATTCTGCTTCAAGATTGAAGTCATTTGCTTCAAGAGCCTTTCTCCAATCCCTACTCGAGGATCTTATGCTGAGCCTATTTTTTAAGCATATCGAATAAAATTGAACACATACTCTCCTGGCACGCGCCTTGCTTTAGAGATCGAGCGAGTGTTGTTCTCGCATCACAAGGAGAATATTATGAAAAACGTAATCAAAGGTTTCGCTCTTGCTTCTCTTGTTGCCCTTGCTGGTTCTGGCTATGCAAGCGCCAAAAAAGAAGCCTGGCACTGCGTCGACGCTGAAGGCAAAGCTGTCACAAGTGTCAAAGACAAGAAGTCTTGCGCTGCTCCCAATAAATGGGAAAAAGCCACCGCAGCTGCCGAAAAAGCTGCTCCTGCTGCGACCCCAGCTCCTGCGACAACTCCAGCTCCCGCTGAAAAAGCTCCAGAAGCTGCCCCTAAAAAATAATCGACCGCTACTGCGCGGGCCATTGCCTGCGCAGGCTTCGAGCCAAACCTGCCACCGCTCTTGCCTTAAGATCTCAATTGTTTAACTTGCTTCTTGTTGAGTATTTGAGTTGAACCCTAGGAGTCCAAAGAGGAAGTATTGCAGTTCGCTTTCAGCTGCCGACTCTTGATCTTCAGAGATCATTGCCTCACCCCCGCCAGCCACGGAAGTTGATTTTAACCTAAGAATAGCTCCTTGCTTTCGTGCTTCGAGAAGTCTTCGGTATAATGATTCAGCCTTTGCATAGACAGGACTTGGCCCCAAATCCATCGCCTGTTTCACGTAGACCGTGCTTTCATTCATATCTTCCGAGCGAACCAAAGCCAAACCAAGATTGTAGGCTACTATAGCCTGCCTCTCCACATGATTATCGGGGATGACCCTGAGGCAATTGCGGTAGAGCTTGAGCCCTTCCTGCAAATCACCCGTCTTGACGAAGGTCACAGCCATATTGTTCATGTAGACTATCACATCTTCGACATTGGGAAGATTTTTCATCAGCTCCATGGCCCGAAGAGTATTCCCTGTAGCTGTGGCTACTTTAGCCTGGGTTTCCAAAACTTCTGGCGCATCAGGATCCAAAGCTTCCGCCGCTGCTAAATTCGCTTCGGCCGTTCTATAATCCTTGGTTTGCAAGGCGAGCTGCGAGAGTGTGCAGAGTCTTTCTATATTTTTGGGACTAAGAGCCGTGACCTTTTTAAGTAGAGCCAGAGCTGTTTGAAATTCACCCAATTGAATCAAACAGCGGGCTAGCATAGCCGCCACATGCACGTTATCGCCACGACTTCCATGAGTCGTTTCAATGAGCAGAGTCTTGGCTTCCTCATATCTTTGCTCTTGATAGAGGATCGCTGCTTTTAGATACTTCTCCTTGAGGGGATCACGAGTATCGAAGGTGAGGTAAGTGCGAAACATGCCCTTAGCTTTTTCGAGATCGCCTTTATTGAGGTACTCCTGAACCTTGCGTTCATAACTCGTCGCCTCTGTAGGCACCCGAGTCTGAGTAATAGTCCAGGCAGTCGCCATGGTGAGCTGCTGATGTTTCAGGGGACGCTTCAAGACCTGAGCGACTCCCATATCTTTGACCAGCTGAGTATCAGCCCTATCGAGCACCGAAGTCGTCACTATGATGGGAACATCAACGAACCCTGCTTGGCGGATACGCTGTATCAAAAAGGGGCCACCTAAGCCTGGACACTGCCACTCGATGACAGCAATGTCGAAAGATTGCCGAGAAATGAACTGAGCTGCCTGGTCACCATTGCTGAAGACCTGAAGATTGCGGAAACCAAATTCTCTGAGCATGTTCTGAATCTGCGATGAACTCTCTGGAAAAGGATCAACAACCAGCGCGGTCCGCATCTGATACTGAACTGCTAAGAGCTTATGGGCCCCGTCGGCCTCTTGCAAAATTTGGGCGCGCAGTTGAACCACTTGCGCGGCCAGATCAGGATCAAAAAAATCAAACTGATCTAACATGCTTTTGGCGATGTCTTGCTTACCTAACTTTGCATACGCCTCGATTTGATTCAGGCGCAAACTCATCTCATCGGGGAACTTTTGCAGCAACAGCTCAGCAGACTCAATAATCTGTTCCCAAGCCCCTTTGGTTTTCAGAAAATTCCGATAGAAGTAAAAAGCAAAGAGAACCGGATTTCGATACTGATCGATCTGCTTTTGCAGCTTATAGATGGATTGGGCAATCTCGTCGGGAGCGTCTGAATTTTCATGCCAACTCATCAGACCTTTGTCAAAAAGTTCTGGTAAGGCATGATAGTCCTGCTCTTTAAGCATAACGCTGAAGCATACGCGCGTCCGATAGGAAGCCTCGATTGTCACCTGCTCCATGAGCGCGCTCAAGGTGTTTTGGGTTTCATCGCGATAGGTTGCAAAAACCCAATCCACTTCACCCGATTGAATGGCCACGAAGAGATCAGCGAACGACTTATACCACTTGACTTCGCGAATTTGACGCAGGTTCATGCCGTCGACCATCTGGCGACGTTTCACTTCACTGAGTGCCACGACACCGACAGTGAGGAGCCCTGAATGTAGAGCTGACAGGTCCTGCAATCTACCACTCTCCCTTGGGTGAAACCGAGTGAAGGCAGCACCCCGTCATACCGGGCGAAGCTCAGCCCCCTCTGCCTACGAGGGATCGGCAAGACCTCAATTTTCTGGAGTCCGTTCTTGGGGATTCCAGGTTTTTATCAATAATATAATAGCCTTAAAAAGTTATTTATACGTCTTAAGGTCCCCTCTTTTGCCCCAACGCGCGACCGCAAAGCGTTGGCTGACGCCTGTAAGCGCATTTTTTCTTGAGCACTTAACATTTGACCCAAGTTCGGCAGCTTGTTATGCATGACCTATTAGTTTTTCTGCTGCATCAGCCCATGCATCCATAAGTGCAGAAAGACTACACACACGAAGGGGATCCTCATGAGAGCTCGCGGATTAAGCGCGGTTGCGCTTTGGTGTGCAAGCTGCGTTCTGCCTAACACATCAAACGCAAGCGTATTCGATACTTACGGCCAGAGCGCCGCTGGCATAGGCCTTGGCAACTCAGCTTTGGCGGGTGGACCCAGCGCCTATGCTGCCTATACCAATCCTGCTGCCCTTACTGCGTCTGATAGATCGGAACTGGCGAGCTCTCTTTTGGTCACACAGTTTCATCTTCAAGACCTTCCTGACGCACCAGGTGGTCAGCTCCCCCCAGACAGCTCTCGGGAAAGCAAGGCCCAGGCCTTACAGGGAGTAAGTTTGGGGTTGAATCTCAAGCTTAACGAACAACTCCATTTTGGTCTCGCTGGGTACATGCCACAGGGTAACTTTGGCCGCATACGTGGTCTATCTCCCTATCAAAGTTCTTACCTAAGTTATTCCGAACAGCAGCAAAAACCTGATATTTTCACGGCGATTGGTATTCGACTCAGTCCCGACTGGTCCCTCGGATTAGGAGCTTACTATTCCCTGAGAGCCGATGGCGTTCTCCAGATTAGCCTGAATAACAAGGAGTCGGAGGGACGCTTTGATCTCCTCATGGAGCCAGTGGTGGTTCCTTATGCGGGACTGCTCTGGGCGCCCTCGCAGCAGAACTTTAAAGTGGGCCTGACCTATCGAGCTGCCCAGGAAACGAAGTCGCAGATCTCCTCAGCCTTTGCTTTTAGCACCGACGATGCCCTGCTGCCCTTTGAAGCCGCCACCAGTCTGGTTCCCTTCTACGATCCGGCCCTCCTGCGTGTAGGAGCGTCCGTGCACGGCGATCAAACCGATCTTCACTTCAGCTTGGAACAGGCTCGTTGGTCTGCCTATAAAACACCGCTCGTAACTTTAACGGGCAACGATGTTGCTGCTCTTTCCCAAGAACTTTCGGCCGAAAATTCCGGGTTAAAAGATACCTTCGCTTATCGGTTAGGACTCTCGCATCTGCTTCCTGCCGCAGGCGACCAGAGTCTGCAGTTTCGCGGCGGCCTTGAGTACCATTCTTCAGCAAACAAGACGGGAGCGCGAAGCAGTGTCGTCGACCCTGCCCGTTGGACTTTGGCAGCGGGTACTTCGTGGAGTTTTGCTCCCGATACCCTCGGACGACGTTTGACTCTCGATGCTGCCTTGCAGCACCACCAACTAGAGGCTCTCAAGACACAAACAGCAAAGGGGACAGATCTCCGTCTTCGTGCTGGAAGTTCCCTTCAGACCTTTGTTGGGGGTTTGAGCTATGTTCTGTAAGCTGAAAGCACAAAAGTCTCTGCTTTTTCTCAGCTGCATTCTTGGGCTAGCGATCGCCTGTAAGCGCGGTGATAATAGCGCCCTGGAGCGAAAGGATTTTGGCTTTTTTAAGAGCCCAGATAGCCAGCAGGCCTGTTTAAGTAAGAACCTGTCGCAGTGGAGTCTCAGCGGGCCTTTTCTCAATAAACTCTTGCACTGCGCTGCCATCGAGACCACGGATGGTGGTTCGACTCTGCCGCGCACGCTGGCCTGGGCCGACGCGCTTGGCCCAGATAAGATGCAAGCTCTCAGTGATTTTCTGCTGACAGAAGATCTGAGCGCCAGCGACCATGCTGGGCGCTATCCTTATCTTTTAGCTTTCTCGACCCTGCTTGATCGCGGATTGAAAGATGGTTCGGCTGCAGGAATCGAGCTGACCCAAGAGCGCTTAGGGGACATGCAGGGATTTTTGCTTGCTCTTCCTCCCGAGCGACCGAAGTGGCTCCTCACTCAGTGGAGCCAATCAGGGAAACTCAATCGACTGCTTCAGGAGCTTGGTTTTTTCATTGCAAGCCTGAAAGAAGACAACCTGCAAGTTCTCGTCAACGAAGCCTTGCAGGGACACACCTTGCGCAAGCCTTTTTTTGCCATGAGCCACGAGGTCTTAGGCAACGATCGTCTCATGGAGGCGCTCGATGCGAGTCTTTCTGGGAACGAGACCTTCCAGCTGGGCCCCGAACGCATGCAAGCTTTCGAGCTTGGAAGACAGGCGGAGCTTCCCAAATCTGGCCTGCTACCCCACGTTTGGTCGTCAGCCGACAAAACTCCCGATCTCACCCCTGCCGCTCATCTCGCAGCTTTCAGTGCCCAGCTTTCGGAGCAAGAGCTTGGGGGCCTCAGTCAGT
>CANGNB010000219.1 GCA_947454545.1 Oligoflexaceae bacterium | reverse complement strand
GGTAGAGGCAACAAGAGCAGCAAGAATGAGAGCAAATTTCATAAGAACTCCTACAGGGTGAATTGGGTCTACCGTAAACCCACTTTCTTACTTTCACGAAAAGTGCCAAAGCCGGCGGCTGGAGCACTTCTTTAAAAAACAGAAGCTTAGTCTGAGGGGCCAAGAGCCAGAACCTTTACCGCAAGAGACAGCTGTCAGACTTCTTGTCACTCACGGTGTTTGCCCCCTACAAAAAACAAAGGCCAAAGCTGACTAAGCTTTGACCTTGTTGACCTAAAGACTAGGGATCACTTTTTAAGAGCGCCCGTAGCTTCGATGATAGCGCTTTGGTTTTCCTTAGAAAGACTGTCTTTTTTGGCTGCTTGGTCTTCTTGGCTAACAGTTGTGCAAGCAGTCATGGCAACGAAAGAAGCGAGAAGAAGAAGGCTTTTCATAAGAGTACTCCTAGGTTTGGGGGGCTTTCGAAGACCCTCCCTCGGTTTTTTGGTCGAGCTTCGCAGCGTCTACCGCGTCACTCGAAGCATCTTATAGACGAATGAGTCGAATCAGCGCAATTGCTCTGTTTTGCGCTTTGTCCAGGGACTCCGGTCCCGGTTGAAATATTCACCCTCCTAATTCCTCTTATGATTCGGCAACTTACAATCTTTTCTCAGCTTTCCGCCAACTTTTTCCGAAAAATACAAAAGTTATTCTTACAATTGAGAAATGGGATGCACGCTATGCAAACACGATCAGGCAAGGCCACGCAAGCTCGGGCCTCCAGACTTGACGAAGGTTTTTCTGAGAACCTTCATGATAAGTTACTGCCTTTGTTTGCCATTGGTCTCGGCGTCAGCATGGGCATTGGCCTCGCCTACATGGCTAAAAAACATCTTCTTAAGGATCTTAATAAAGGTCCTTCCATAACATACGTAGAAGAGCGACGCCCCCGCCCGAGCAGCAGCGAGCTCGCGCGAGAAAAGATGGCTGTCCTCACGACCACAGAGACCTCACCCATTCTAGGAGCTCCTCCGGCTTCTGCCTCTCCAGGGGTGCGTCCACTCCAGATCACCGAAGACAACTCCCGAAGTGATGCTGACAAAACAGCAAGAGCCCCCTTAGCTCTCCTGCGAGCCCCCGCTCGCGATACCATTCGATCTCTACGTCCCGTAACACCTCCTTTAAGCCCAAAACTCACGAGTGCTAGCCCCAAACGGACGGCCGGTGAAGAGTCTGGAGATCTCGGCAGCATGCGCCTTTCGGCATTACCAAGTCCTCGAGAAGCGAAATCACCTGCGGAAATTCGCGGTGTATCCTTCAAAAACATGAGCTTTCAAAAGCAAAATTTCTCGCAGTGTGCCGAAGAATGTCTGATGAATTTTCGCTCGCCTAAGGGAGATGTGGTCCAAGCTAAACTCAAAAAATCAGTTTTTGCTAAGCTTTTGAACTCCTACCACGGCACCCTGGATATAGAAGGCATAGAGACAAAGTACAACGGTCAACGCATCGTCACCGTTCGAAGTCTTAAACCCCTTGTCAACGAAGAGCTTGCCGAGGACAGTAACAAAGGGGCCCGACGCAGCAGGGGCGAAAAAGCCATCCTGCCCGAGTCCGTGGTCGATATGCGTAGTGGCGATGAGCTGCCAGTCTCTGAACCCGTGAACTTACGAGCCAAGTTGGAAACGGCGCCTTCTAAGCGCAAAGCAGAACCAGAAAATACTGTCGAAGAAGGCGAAGAAGAAGAAACTAGCGGGCCTCAGTCGTTCCAAGCTCGCCTTAAACGATCAGTAGAATAAGGGACATGCTATGCATATCGTATTGCTTGCTACCTTAACTCTGCTCTTGGCTTCTTTTCAAAGTCGCCTCTTGGCTCAAGCTGCGCCCGAAAGCAGTGAGCTTTCTCCGTCACCGGCAGAGCCGACGGTCGAAGCACCCAAGCCTAAGAAGAAAAAAGAAAAGAAGCCCAAGGCTCTTTACTACTCCTCTTTGGGTCTTGGCAAAACCCTTCCTGA
Organism: Oligoflexaceae bacterium; assembly: GCA_947454545.1. Classification (GTDB taxonomy): domain Bacteria; phylum Bdellovibrionota_B; class Oligoflexia; order Oligoflexales; family Oligoflexaceae; genus Oligoflexus. The sequence goes on along the minus strand of CANGNB010000219.1, from coordinate 4,947 downwards.
AGGATTTTTCCGAATTCGGGCCGTCAATCGCTTTGCCCAAGGCAATAAAATGATCGATGCCGACGGCAAAGCTGAGAATATCGGCTATGAGCTGAGCGCTACAGCCTCGGCCTTGGCGATTGAATACGGTATGAGTGATCAGCTTTCCTTTCAACTGCTCGCGCCCTTTGTGAGCAAAAACTCGTTAGCCTTCAATAAGCGTCAGTTTCTGAACTCTTCCGTCGCACAAAATCAGGTAAGTAAATTTCAGCGCCTGCTCCTGGGAAACCTCCAAGCTCAGGGCGTATGTCCCGATCCTACCGCCTGTAATCCCAATCAGACCTTAGGCAAAGACATTCCCGTGATGCTGCCGACAGGCGAAATCTTAGTGCTCCCAGCTGCAGCATCAGTCGGTGCAGCTCTGCAGCAAGTGCCAGAATTGGTCGCTAAAAATGCGACACCTGCCGACGGTGCGACAGGTCTCGGTGATGTCGATTTTGGAATCCTCTACTCTCTGATCACTCAGCGCGATCAGAACCTTGGCATTGGCCTTGGTATCCGCCTCCCCCTAGGAAAATTTCAGAATGTTCCAGCTGCCCAACGTCCGACCGGCGAGGGTTTACTCATGAGCGGGATTCGGATCAATTACGACTATCAGCCCGCTGCTCCGGTGTGGATTTCCTTTCAGAATCTCTCTGAATTTGTCACCAGCAGCGCCAAACGCTCTAAATCAAGCCTTTTAGACCCCAACAAGCTGAATCAAGCCGATCCAACGAGCGAATTGGCTATCAAATCCGGTTCTGACGGCGATCCCAATCAGCAGACCATCACGCGCAAAGGTGTGGGACAAACCGGCCTCCTTCGCTTAGATCTCGGCCTGACGATGTTTGGATCTTTCTTTCAACCGCTAGCCTTTGAAAGTTCGCTGCTCTATCGACTCTCGGCGCCCGAATACGATGGCGACGTGAAAAAGAATAACGGCGAAAAACGCATCTCCTATCAAATCGGCGGCAAGTTTGATGGCCTGGGTTTGAATCGTCCTTTCCCAGGCTACGTGCGCATCCTCAAGGAAACCTTTCTTAAGGGAGCCAACGTCGGCATAGCCACGAATGCTGTGATAGTTGAATTTGCCGTATATCGGAGTTTCTAAAGAGATTCGAGCTTCCCTGTCCGGGGGGCTTTATCATTCAGTCTGAGAGGGCAAACATGTCAGAGATCAAGTACGGACACGAGCTTAGAGAAATCGATCAAACCCATGAACTCGAGATTGCAGGTCGCTCCTGGCATATCGATGCGATGCGGCTCATGGCTGATGCCAATGGCCAGCCGCAGCTCAGCGATGCTGATGCAAAGCTGCTGCGCCTCGCGGTCGCCAACTGCATCTGCAATGAGGATAGTGAATTGCGACGGGCTGAATTTGAACTGCTGTGTGACCTCACCCGCTCATCCTACAAAGAAGTGGCTACCTATCTGCGCAAAGATAAATCGACTGTCTCGCGCTGGGCCAACAAAACTCACATCGATTACGCAGAAAGTCGCCTGCTCAAAGATTACTTCTGGAATAAACTCTTTGGGGATGTGGAGCGTCGTCGCTCAGACCTCATCGGACGTCATGAGATGACCTGCCTCAAGCGAGGCCTCCCTCGCATCGCTGGAGCCTCTTGAAACCTCCAGATCTCGACGCAGCTTTTCCGTGACAGCTCGCGTCGAGTCTGCTAAGTTGCGAGGACGAAAACAGCACGCCCGTGCTGCCAGTCTTCGCACAAGAGGTTCGGCATGAGTGACACCTGGCTTGAGATGGGACGCCACCCCTTAGCACGTAAAATGCTCCAGCAATTAGGCCTCAAAACACCACCTCAGCTCCTGCGGAGTTCGCGCCCTTGGGCCGAAGACATGCTTGCGGACAAGCGTGTGCTGATCGGTGGCCAGGGTGCTTATGCTCAAGAGCTTGCGCAAGCCCTGAGCGCAGCCAAAGCCCATGTCTTTCGCGCGCCAGGCTCGTCCGCCTCGAAAGATTCGACTCCCGAACCGCAGGCCTTTCAAGCCAGCCTTTTCGATGCAAGTAAAATCCAAACTGTGCAAGAGCTGGAAGGGCTTTATCAATTTTTTCGACCTCAATTGAAAAAAATGGGCTTCAATCATCGCGTGCTGATTCTCTCGCACCTTTGGCCTGATGAAGCTGCTCCTGAAGCTCACGCATGCACCCAAGCGATCGAAGGCTTTGCGCGGAGTCTCAGTAAAGAATTGGGGCCCAAGGGTGTCTATGTCAATACCTTGCGTATACCGCACGGGGACAGCACCCTGATACTGCCTCGGCTCAAGGCACTCACCACCTATTTTTTAGCGGACTATTCGAGTTTCGTGACAGGGCAAGCTTTGACTTTAGACCTGCGAGGGCCTTCCCTAAATGAATGGCCTTTAGCGGGTTCGTTGGCAGGCAAACGCGTTCTCGTCACAGGAGCGGCTCAAGGCATCGGTCATGCTATTGCCAGACGCTTTGCCGAAGAGGGAGCTCACGTGATCGGGCTCGATCGCCCTCAAGCAGCCGAGGCTCTGCATGAGCTCGTTCACAGCATAGATGGCGAAAGCCTGCTCACCGACCTCAGCGCACCCGACTCCCTCGACACGATACTCCAGCACCTCCAAAAAGCGCCTGGACCGCTCGATATCCTCGTTCATAATGCGGGTGTCACGCGTGATCGCAGCCTCTTTACGATGAAGCCCGAGCACTGGCAGTCTGTGCTTCAGATCAATCTGCAAGCTTCGGTTGGGCTCACCATGAATCTTCTGCAAAGAGGACTCATTGCTCGCCAGGGACGTGTGCTTTGCATGGCCTCTATCGTTGGCATTGCTGGTAACTATGGGCAGAGCAATTACAGTTCGGCCAAAGCGGGCCTCATTGGTTTTGTTCGTGGTCTCTCTCATCATCTCGCCCGTGAGGGAATCACGGCCAATGCTATCGCTCCGGGGTATATCGAAACGGCGATGACAGCGGAACTGCCTTTTTTGGCCAAGCAGTTTGGACGACGGCTCTCGAGTTTAAGTCAGGGTGGGACTCCTGAAGATGTCGCCGAGATGGTAAGTTTCCTCGCCAGCCCTGCAGGTCAAGGTATTAACGGTTCTGTCGTTCGCGTCTGCGGGGGCAATTTTCTGGGGGCGTGAAAATCTTCTCTGGTGAAATAGACTCCCTAGGCTGCTCCCTAGCCTAGGGAAAGTTCAAGCTTTTCTGTTCGAGCGCTAGGCGCGCTCAATTCCTTCCAAGCAGCACCGAGCAAAGATAAGGAACTTGGAGGAACCACGCCGTGAAAACTTCACTGCTCGCACCCCTTATGTATTGTTCTTTGGGACTCGTCACTGCCTGTGGGACTGAAGCCTCATTAAATCAAAGGCAGCAAACTCTCAGTGCACTCGATGCGAAAGCTTCAACTCAGGTGTATCTTTCGTTTCAACTGCCCGATCGGCAAAAGATGATACTCGAAAGTCCCGATAAAACCGCCCTGATCAATAGCTACTATTTTCGCTTCGTCGGCGAAGGCCCTAACTGTCCTATCGCTTCAGAAGTCCATGAAGAATGGGGAAGCTACGAAGATAGAAAGCTCGTTGGCGCTAAGGTTTCAACCGCTTGCAACTATCGTATCCTCATCAAACTCGGACAAGCTGCGAGCGAGATTCAAACGGCTTTGAGCGCTCCAACAGCGACCTACAACGACACCATCCAAGCCTTGGTGAATACATCCTGCGTTTCCTGCCACAGCAGTTTCAAAGAAGCTAGCACTGTCAGAGCTCAGGGTGCTGCTATCGTTAGTGTTGTGGAAAATGGCACAATGCCGCCGCAAAAATCGCTTTCCGATGATGCGATTGCAAGCTTTCTCGCGTGGCGAGATGGTGGATACTTAGAGGCTGATCCCCGTCCCAGTGTCCTCACAGCGAGCGAACAAAAGCTTAGCAAAGTATACTACCGCAATAACAACGACGATATCCTGCAGTACTACGAACTTTATGGTGTCACTACCAAGGACCTGCGCCGTTCCCTCTGGCTCCAGGAAGAGGGTCTTCAGGACTCGCTTCAAACGCGCCAACTCTACACCTTCGGCGGTAATCCCGAGCACTGAGCAGATAGGGGGGCTTTCCCCCCACTTCCTTCCACCCCCTCGCTCAAGCCACCTTTAAAGCCCCCCTGAAAAATATTTTTAATCCTTTAATTTCAATATGTTGTCGGATACATACTCAGATCAACTTTAGAATCGCCGATAGAACTGATGAAGATGTTACGATCCGAATGAGGAGGTCGGCCTTGGCTCGCGCTGGATTACGCAAGGAACAGGTGAAGAGCATCATCGTGACGAAAGATCGCGAATTCAAACGCAAAGCTATTGCGTTTTTGAATGGTTCAGCCTTCGCAGCAGAAAAATTTGCCGTGGAGCAGATGAACGACGGGATCGATGTGCTCGAGCGAGATGGGGACTGCGTTAATATCGTGTTCGATGGATGCAATCTCAACTCTGAAGATCTCAAGTCGCAATTGGAAGCATTCGCTAAACGCTGTAAAAATCAAGATGCTCGTTTGATGGTATACCTAGATGAAACCTCACAGCATCCAGAAAAAGAAAATGCCCAAAAGCTGGTACCTGTGGCTCATGTTTTCTTCCTTCCTATGGCACAGGTCCATTTCAACAAAGCATTCCATGGAGCCAAGCTCTTTCCTGAGGTGACAGCTCCCGCACATCCATCGCACCCAGCTCCAAGCTCTCATCGTGAGCCCGAGCACCGTGACAGTCATCATGCAAAAGAGAGCTCGAGCAACAAGTCGTCCCTGACTCTTATCGAAACCTCGGCTCATATCAAAGAAACCGTCGACATGCTCAATGCTGTCGCTAAGGACAAGGCCAAAATTGAGACGGTTCGAGAAATAGGGCAGCGTTTCAATGGATTGATTGGAGCCTTTTCCTTCTTTGGAAATGCGGCCGG
>CANGNB010000218.1 GCA_947454545.1 Oligoflexaceae bacterium | reverse complement strand
GATCGGGCGAGCCGTAAGTCTTGCGACTCCATACATGCACCCACTGTCCCTTAGGCAGATAGACCTCACGGGCGCGAGCTTTTTTCTCTAGAATCGGCGCGACTAAAATCTCGCTGCCCAGCATAAACTCATCATCCAGCTCATAGGCTTTAGGATCATCATGATACTGCAAAAAAAGTGCACGAACGACAGGATACCCCTTCGCCTCGGCTTCTTGAAAAAGTATCTTTCGATACGGTTGCAGGCTTTTAAAGAGGCGAGCATTGCGCGCAAAAGGCGTCAAGCTTTCCTCGTCGTCGTAGACCTGTGCATTGGCTTCTGGTCGCAAGCCCTCATGGGTGCGAAAGGCTGCAGTGAAAGCGCTAAACTCTTCCCAGCGCGCAAGCAGCTCCTTATCCCGCACGATACCCAAGCTGCCAACATTTAGGTTGGCGTAACCTCCAATGTCCGAATGATTGAGACTGTAGCCTGAAATCCCTCCTCCGATCAGCCCCACCACAGCAGACCTCAGGCCATCGAAGCGATCCCAGCTCACCATCTGATCCCCTTGCCAGAAAAAGCGAGCATAGCGCGGGCTGCGCGTGTAGCCCGCCCGACAGAAGAACACAGCATCGTCCCGCACACCGGCCTCTTCGATCGCTTCCTGATTGAGCTTGGCCCATTCCTCGACATAGAGGTTATGAAGATAGGACCCACTGCGTCCATCAGCAAAAGACGCATCAGACGGTAAGGACTCAGAGAAATCACACATCCAACCACTCAGGCCGATCCCAAGGAGCTGCTCTTTGATGATGCTCTTGAGCCATAAGCGTGCCTCGGGCTTGAAAAGATCGATCATACCGCTCTCGAAAACTCCCAGTCGCACCTTATAGTCGAGTCCTTCAGGCGTTTTAATGAGATACCCTCGCGAACGGGCTTCCTCGTAGAGAGATCTGCCGCTATTGCTCTGCTCTTTTCCCTCAAGACGCACAAGGTGGGGATTGATATAACCCAGGTTCCCCAAAAGCCAAAGAGCCAAGGGAGCGTGAAGAGTATTCCAAAGATGATGCCAAATTTAAGGTAGCCTACCTGCGTATCAGGCGCTCTCTCTATAATCGTCAGTGGCAACCAGGCTCCCACAAAGGCGCCAAGCTGGGAGAAGATCATGCGAATGCCCATAGCCTTGGAGCGTTCTTTATAATCTGAGCTCATCTCACTGAGGAGGCTGTTATAGGGAACTTTGGTAAACGCAAAGATCGTATTAAAGAGCAAATAGCTCAGCAGACTCTAGGATCGACGTCTGAGAGGGAGTTCTGAAGATGTCAGCCCGCAGCCCCATCCACAAGGTTGAGAACTCGGTAGAGTATTCTGCGCCGCGCTGCTTTCACCTGCGATTGCTTATAGCGATCGTGATTCGCTTCGCCGATAGCATTCTGCTGGGCAGACGACTCATCAAGAACTTGAAGCTCAAAGGGGAAAAAGACTTCGATATCGTCTTCAAGATCGGAGCTCTCCGTCGAGAGCATGAGCTCCCGCAGGACAGTCTTAGCGGTCTCGGAGAGTCCTTCTTGCCCTTGAGCTTTCCGCAGTTTGTCCTGCCAACGCCCCAAGGGATTGGGATAGCGAATCAACTGTCGACAGGTCAGCTGTACAGCTCGGTAGTTGCGCCCCGAATGCGGATTGCCATTGCCCCCCTGACTCAGAGATACTGGTCGCGTGAGACCATGCAAAATACTCGTAAAATCATCCGGTTGAATGCGCCCATACTCAAGCATCTCGCGGAGCATATCCACGTTATGCTTAAAGGTATCCACATCGACCAAGGAATTGCGAGCGCGTGACGGATTGCAGTTGGGAAAGGTGACCACATGAAAATCGCGCAGAAACTTGACCACGACCATCACATCGACCAGACGCTTGGTAATGATCCGAATACCGAGCAAATCGTAGATCGTTTCCGCAACATTGGCTTTTTTATGAAGCAGCTTCAGCAGGATGGATTCACGCGACTTACGTAACTTCCACTCGATTCTATCTAAGACGACGCAATTGCGGCGATCACCAAAACAGAGGCGCCCTTCGGTATCACGAAAGATATAGCGCAGAAAACGATTCATGATCTGAGTTCGAGCGGCTTCCACGTCGGCAAATTTCGCAACCCCATCGATATGAGCGATGGTGTGCATAACCCGCAAGACCGCACAGGCCCAGGCTTGAGCAACAGCAGCTTCGGGGCGAAGATCCGAGGCTGCGATGAGAATATCGCGGGCATCGTGAGCAAAATGCAGGTGAGGCGGGGGGCGTTTCCCTTGGGCCCATTCCTGAGGCATCAGATACTGTTCGATAAAGTGCCAGGATTCACAGATCACAGCATGGATCTTGATCGCATCGCTTCGCACATCCGGATCGTAACCATAGTAGCGCAAAAACTCCGTGGCATCCTGCCAGTTGCGTATCTTGAGCTCGTGGAGGTCGATCGAAGATTTGCCCCCGATCAAAACATCCATCACGCCCCAGTTAAAATCCCAAAGTTTCAGGGTCTCTTCAACATTCGTATCCACAGACAGCTCCCTCTCGGACCTCAGCATGCTACAATGGGAGGGTTGGGTCCGAACAGCTTTGGAGACACTCCGATGCTCTCCCGTCGCTTCATCATGACTTTTCTAATCTGTGTCGTCAATGTAGGGAATGGCTGCGGCTCCCTCTATGCCGCCGAGCCTAAGAACCGAACGAGCTCTGCCGATGAAGGCTGCTTGGAAGACGAGGCCGTTCCTCAGGCGACAAAGGGGGTCGATCTCGCAGAGGCTCTGCGCCCCGGCGAGGCCATGGTCGACTCGACAGGGAAGTTCGAAGCCCATAACTGGGTTCCTTTTCCCAAATTTTCGGGTCGTAGCATCCTGACCAACGAGCTATTTCAGGCGAGCTCCAAGGATGATCGGGGAGCGATCGTCCTCACCTTTCTAGCGTCCTGGTGTATTCCTTGCCAAAAATTGGTGCCCTTACTCCAAAAGCTGGAGAGCAAATACCAAAGCCACTACACTGACTTTTATTATGTCTTTGGACATGACACCAAACAGGACGCAAGTGGTTTTGTGAAGGAGTATAAATTAGGAGAGCGAGCTCTCTTTGGTTCGGCTGAATTTCTCGAAGCCTTTCATCAGCCTGAGCTGCCGACGATTTATGTCCGCGATCGCTACCGTTGGATGTACTATCGCTTTCGTCGGCCCTGCCCCAAACACATCGAAGAGATCGATCGCTTTTTGGAGCAGCACACTGCTTTTTAATGCGGCTTAGGGACCTTTGCCTGTTTCCAGATTCGAAGTCGACTTGATCATCTCCGGATGCCAGCGCAGGCGCAAAGTGATCAGATCGTGTTCATGATCCTGTTTCGCCCCACCGATCGCAACACCAGCAGGAATACGCCGTTCCCCATCGATGGAAGCGGCATCAAAGTCGATATTGGTCTTGGTGCTGGCACCTTTGCTACGTGCCTCACCCGTAAGGATCTTTTTACGGCCCTTTTCTTTTGCACCAGCAGCATTCTGGGCCAAGCGTACCCCAGTTACGGGAGCTTTGCTCACCAAACTCGTCCCATCTTCTTGCCGATACGTGGCCATAGCGAAGAGCTCAGTGGATACCAAGCTCATTGCAAATGCAAGGCTCAAAAGCTTTTTCATACGGTCCTCTCCCTCTACAACGAAACTCTCATCGGCAGATGCGCAGAAAAGCTTGAGGGCTTTTTTGGGGAACGCTCGGCAAAATCTGCCTTCTGTCCGAATCCTAACGCTCCCTTTATAATGAAGCCTGAGGTACAGCTCAGCGTAATGCTTTGCGGCCTCTCTAGGCTCAGCACTCTACGAGGAAACTAAGATGCGACAATCGTGGGGACTTTCGCTCCTACTCGGTCTCTGCTGGCTCTCCCCAAAGGCCCAGGGTGCCCGCGTGGCTACGGCACCGCAAGCTGTCCTTCGCCTGGAGGGTGGCATCTACGCCCCCCAACTTTCATCAAACAGCCGCTACCTGGCCTATACTGATGCCGAAGGGCTTTCTCTGCGCGTTCTCGATCTCAATTCGCAAGATGTTGTCGAACTCAGTCGCGGCAAGGTCGGTCCCTCTTTTCTGTGGACGCCCGATGGCAACCGCCTGTTTTTTCGTGAACTCTTACGCGAAGGTAAAAATCTCAACACCCACATCAAAGTTTTCGATGCCACTTTGCAAAAAATAAGTGAGATCCAAACGATCGAGGGTTCGAGTGGCTATCTCTCCTTCGATCCACGTTCGTACAAACTCTATCTTGTCCACGAGCACGGTCTCTATCAGCAGCAGCTCGAATACCCCACGCGTACCCGTCCCAAATGGACTCAAAAGCCAGGTCTGCCTTACGTGGTCTGGATTGCGACCCAAAAAGCTATGCTGCAGCTGAAAGATGGAGGCCTTACCTGGGAAACTATCCCCGACGATGGTAGCGGTGTCCAGTCTTTCGCAGTTTCACCGGATGGGCAAAGCCTAGCATGGGCTACAGAAGCTAAAAACCTTTACATGAAGCAAAGCGCCGATGCCAAACCCATCCTGATCGGCAAAGGCCGTGATCCTGCCTGGCATCCCTATCGCTCGCTCTTGGTGTATGCCGCAGCGCGTATGATAGGCCCCAAAGTCTTTGATTACGATCTGCGTGTCTTGGATCTCAAAGGACAGACCCGCTACCTTCAGCAAACACCACAGCTTGCCGAACGCTGGCCCGTCTGGCTGGACTCGGACACGATCCTCTATACAGCGGAAGCAGCGACCGATCTTTTGCGCCTTCGTCTGACACCCGAAGTGCCGACCCCTCCCCCTTCCGCTCCTATAGCCTCAGCCCATGAGCCTAAACCATGAGTCGCTTCGCGCTCGTCTTGAGTAGCCCTCTCCTCTTTGCAGGAGAAACCCCAACGATGCAGCGCCAAGCCCAACTGGGGGCGTACTTTGATCCCCCTCCAGGACAGCCGCTAGAAATCTCCAAGAAAGCTATCGCCCGTCAGGCTGGGAAATCCCCTCAGCTCTTGTCGGGTCAGATTATGGTGAAGCCTCCGAAGGGTCAGTGTTTACGCATTCGTCGCGATCTTGATGAGCCAGACAAAAAAATCTGCAAACCTGAACCCATCTCTTGGAAGCTCCACGAGCTTGATAACGCTGGTCGCTTACAGCGCCTTGTTATCAGTGGCAGTCCCGATGAGGGGACTCTCCTGAGCTGGCCCACGCCCTATCGGATTGCCAATTTTGTGCCTTTCGGCGAAAAAGACAAAGGGGAAGATCAAGATATTGCTGTGCTCAGCTGCGAGCGTCGCGAACAGCGTGAGGATGTCAAGGGCCGCCAAACCATCGAGCGAAGCATCGTTCTCTCCTTAGCCGATGGTCGTCGGTGGATGATCGAACTGCCTGCTTTTGATACCAAGCTGCCTCGTCCGAAAGTTAAGATAAAAAAAGAAGAAGCTCCTCCCAAAGCCGATCCGCATGCTGAGAAGCCTGCCGAAGAACATGCGGAGAAACCTGCCGATCCTCATGGCCCTGCCCCCAAAGAAGAGAAATCTCCGCTGGCAAAAATCCTTTCAGGAGAAAAACTCGTAGAAGCCAAACCACCTTATTATTTTCGTATAACAGGCGAAAATGTATATGAAATGCCGAGCACATTTTTCCACGAAAGCGACGCGCCAAGTGGCTTTAAAGGGAAATGCCGATACCTCTATAAGGGGGCACCCTATGATCACGACAGTGGCGTCATAGAGTGCTACGATACCAGTAGTATGGATGCGGTGTATGTGCATCTAACCTGTACGGGTCCTTGGGAACCTCGAATCGATCCTGCAGCTTCTCCCTAAGGCCAAGGGGTAAGGAACAGAGTATGCGTCTCATCACATTCCAAGCAGCCAGTCTGCTGCTCACCACAGGTTTAGCCCCTAGCTTAGGACTGGGACAAACTCTCACATTCGATCCCAGATCGCAATTTGATCGAGCGCCCTTAGCCTCAGCCCGAGCAGCTGGCATGGCCGAGGCTCTGACCCCTGTTGCCGATGGGCCTGACGCCGTGTACTACAATCCAGCCGCTATCGGAGGCATCCGTCAGAAAGAAGAAGGTACGCTCAGTGATTTCTACTTCCCCTATTTCAGCATAGCAGGAGATAGCCATGCATTAGCTCTTGCCAAGGAATTACGGAGTGGCAAGAACCTTGAGGACGATGCTGTTACAACTGAACTGCTCCGCACTCATTCAGGAGCAAATCCTTACGCTCGGGTCTCCCTCTTTCCCCATGCTGTCTATCGGCGGATGTTCGTCGGCTATACTTACGATGTTCGGGCGAGTTCGGCTCCTCATGCTGATGATGCAACAGCTCTTGATGTTGATGAAAGGAGCCAACGCGGTCCCATCATCGGGTACAGTTTGGCCTCTGATCGCAAAGATCTTTATTGGGGACTCTCCATCGGCTACCTTGAGCGTTCAGAAACCCAGGGTTCTTTTCCTCTGGCGACCCTAAACCAAGCCGATGATCGCAAACGAGCCTTTCATGAGGTCAATCGTATCTACAAAGGCTCTCCCATACACACGGGCGTGCTTTGGAACTTTCAGCAGCAAGGCTTGCGGGGAAGCCTTGGAGTCGTCGTACGCAATTTGACAGGAACCCGCTATGACAGTAGCAGCACGGATACGCCTACCTATAAAGACCCTGAGGATTTGACAATAGCTGCGAGCATCAGCCCTAGCCTCGGCCGATGGGGCTACTGGAACCTGGTGGGTCAGGTGTCCGAACTTACTCGTAACGATATCGAGACCAAGGAAAAGTTTCGTCTGGGGAGTGAGTGGACCTTTGGAGATGCCTTTGGCAGCAAATCCACCTGTGCCCTGCGCGTTGGCTATCGCTATGCAGGACTCAGCTGGGGGGCTTCCCTTCGCCTTGGAATCCTGGGCCTTAACCTTGCCTCGTATCCAGAAGATGTTGGTCTCGGCAATACACACGTGATAGAACGTAGAAGCATCGTTAACCTTGCGATCAACCTAGTGGACTAATCTGT
>CANGNB010000217.1 GCA_947454545.1 Oligoflexaceae bacterium | reverse complement strand
TTTGAGAAAAATAGTCGGATATATTTAAGTTCAAATCCTGAAGCTGAACTAAATGCTCCTTACTACCCTCTTCCCTACGACATTAAAATCGCGACTATCACAAGGCGCGGAGTTGAACTCCAGCTCGATCCAACTTGGCAAGGATTTACGACTTGTGACGGCAAAATTGAGGATATCAATTCTGATCGCAAGTCGCACTACACACACATTATGAAGCGGGGAGATTATGGGAGCATTGCTCACAACGATCTCCGTGTTCTCATCCGGGTTGGGAGAGAAAGAGAGCCCCGCAAGCATACACCCCCGAAAAAATTTGAATACCCCGGAAGTCTGATAGAGCTTTGGCTTGGTGGAACGTATGAACTAAGATTTCTTGCCGTTGGCGTACTCGCCTCGATGTGGATCATCGGCGGGTTTTCTCTCGGTCTCAGACGTCATGGCGATATTAGCCCCAAAAGCTTTATTGAGCTTGAAAACCACTACACTTTGCCCTTCATTCACCCACAGCACCTTTCCTTTGCGCCAGAAAGTCTTCAAAATCAGTACAACAGAGATCATCCCATTCAAGCTTCCCTAGATTTTATATCGTCATTTGTTGACACACTTACTGGCAAGCAGAAAGCCAACGGCGAAAATCGAAGCGACGCCCTCTTTCCCCAATCTCGAGAGCGCTATACTCAACTCTATGGAAAGCAGCAGCAAGATATTAAGGAGCTTGAACAAAATCATAAGAAGAAGCTCGCTACCGTCATGGGCGATCCCAGAAATGCTGTCTTATCCATTCCCCTGGTCAAAGGTGAGGCCTTCACCGAAACCCTCTTGCGCATACAAGACAAGGCCACTATTTGGTACGAAGGTACAGCTCAAAACAAGGCCAGACGAGATCGTATTGCTAAAATATTTTTGAACGACCCCAAATACGACCCCAAACAATGGAAAGACCTCGAAAAAAATGCCTCGCCCAAGGTCGACATGTACGAACAAAAGGGTCGCGATCGTCAGCTTGCCCTCATGTACGGTGAAGCCCAAAAACTTGCGGATAATGCAAAGTCCATGCAGCAGGAAATTGCCAACAAAAGCGCACACGTTCCATCACTGAATAGGGAAACAGCATTCTCACCGCGCATAAATGCGGCCGAGGCCTTTGCCGAATTAAGTACTCCCTCAGACTTTAACGCATTCAATACCAAATTGGGTCTGATCCAAGCAGCGATATTCGATCCTGACAAGCCTAAGGTTGTTCGGGAGCCGTTGATTGGTTCCCTGGATCCCAGGAAAATTCAGGAAACTGTCGATAAATATCGCTTTGAATTGCAGCTCTGCTATGAGCTTGCACTGCGTCGCAATCAACAGCTTTCGGGTTCCATGGAATGGCAATGGCACCTTGACTCTACGGGAGACATATACGATATCGAGCTTTTACAAAGCTCAATTCAAGACCAACAGATGATTCAATGCGTCAAACAAAAGATCGCGAGCTGGAACTGGCCAAAACCACAAAAAGGAAGTATCCAGATCAGCTTTCCTTTCCACTTTAAACCGGCAAAAGGATAGCTATTTACAACCGTTTTCTGTATAAACGCACAGTTTTCTGGCGAGCACGTCGCCTTTACTTGGTGGCCAAAACATGAATGCTATCTCTCTCAAGCAACTTTCCGCTGACAATCCCGACGCTCTCTATGTGCTTACCATAGGGGGATGTGGTGAGTTCGGCATGAATATGACAGCTTATGCTACCAAGGGTTACTGCATTCTTGTGGATTGCGGCCTGGTGTTTTCTGAACCCTTTGAGATCGGCATCGATGCTCATATACCATCCCCCGAAGGTATAGAAAGCGTCTTAGGTGGCCCCCCTGACGCGTTTCTCATCACCCATGGACACGAAGACCACCTGGGTGCTCTTCCCTTCTTTTTGCCACGATGGAATATTCCGGTTTACCTCGGGCCTTGGGCCAATGAATTGCTCAAAGATAAGCTAAGCCAACGCGGCGACAGCTATGAATATGCCATTCATCTTGTCCATGCCGGCACGACTCTCAATCTTGGGCCTTCCATGAAGGTCGAATGGATTCACGTACCCCATTCAATCCCTCATTGCTGCAGTCTTGTGATCTCTTCAGATCAGCAAAATATATTTCACACTGGCGATTTTAAGCTGACAGGATTCGGTGACATCGAGCCAGATCTCGATATTTCCTATCTTAAGCATCTTCGCCAAAAAAAGCCTATTACAGCTCTCATTTCTGACAGCACAAACTCCCTGAGTGCCGGAGTCTGCCCTAGCGAACGAACCACTTTTGATCCCATCCGTCAGCTCTTCAGTCTTGCTGAGGGAGTGACTTTTCTCACAACCTTTTCAAGCAATATTTGGCGAATTAAGACTGTTCTGATGGCCGCTCAAGACCAAGGGAAAAAGGTTCTAGTGTTCGGGGCTGGGATGCGAAAGGCCTTAGAGCTTGGTACTCGCTTGAATTTGCTCAAGGGTGAATGCTCTGTGCTTGTTGACGAACAAGCCTCCCAAAAATGTGAGCGAAAGAACCTAGTCGTTCTGATTTCAGGCTGCCAGGGAGAATATCGTTCCGGAATGTTTCGATTGGTCCACGATGAAATCTCTTTCCTTCGCCTCAAAGAAGGTGATCAGGTGATCTTTTCTTCGCGTACAATTCCTGGCAACGAAAAGAGCATCGCAAAAATCATGAGCCTTTGTCATCAAAGAGGCGCCGCAGTCTTTAGCAGTAAAGAGAAGCCTGGCATTCACGTAAGCGGCCACGCCCATAGCGAAGATTTAAGGACATTATGGAACGCATTAGAACCTAAATTCCATGTGCCTGTCCATGGGACCTTTACGCAGTTAGCTGGCAATCAAGCTCTTGTTGATGAATCGCGAGTGGTTCCTGTTGCTAATGGCACACTCATCGCCTTCCAGAAAGATAGCTGGAAACAAGTAGCTGAGTTCGATATCGAACGCTTGTATGTCGACTCCTGGTCTCGTCAGCTTATGAACTTCGAGACGATGCGTGCACGGCATAAGATCGGCGATTCTGGTCTCGCTATTGTTTCGGGATTTATAGCCAAGGATCGCCACGAACTTGATATTGAATTTATCGGAATGCCTTTCCAAAATGAGCTCGATCAGGAGAAGTCTCGCGAACTCCTTTTGAAGCGGATGATAAGTCTCTATGAACAAACTCGCTCAGATGCGAACTTCTCAAAATCTCAGCTCAACGAGCAGGCGAGACAGCTTGTAAGAAAATTTCTCACCGATAGGTACGTGAAAAAACCAGTTGTATTCTCGAAGATCTCGCTTGTTGGAGACGTGTGATGCTATGGACTGAACGTCACGTGACGAAACTTGTAGAAACACCGCCGTTTAGTGTAGAAGAAGTGACTCTCTTCGATCCTAACAGCCAGAGCGTCCTCGACCATAAATACTATCGCTTGCAGGCTCCATCTTGGGTAAATATTTTCGCCCTCGATCAAAACCGTAAAGCCATCCTTGTTCGTCAACCTCGCGTCGGCATGATGGCGATGACCCTAGAAGTCCCCGGGGGTGGCATCGATGATTCTGAAGATCCCCTCGAGGCCGCTAAACGCGAGCTCGAAGAGGAAACAGGTTATCGAGCTGGCAAAATTATAAGTTTAGGTTCGATCAGCCCCAACCCAGCTATCATGAAGAACAGGCTGCACATGTATCTCGCAACAGAATGTTTTATCCCTGAAAAACGTGAACACCATCCTGATGCAATGGAACGCATAGAGATTGTCCTCATGGATATCGAGACTCTTGATGATCGTATCAACAAAGGCTTATTTGAGAATGCATTGGGTGCATTCACTGTCCTCAAAGCCCTTCGTTACCAAGATATTTAACTATTGTAAGGATCAAGTCCTTACGTAAAATTTTTACATTTTTTTCATACTCATGAATGGGAGACGAATCAGATGAAGAAGATCACACTTGTTCCTGGCGACGGCATTGGACCCGAAATCGCGAAAAGTGTACAAGACATATTCGCCGCGATGAAAGTCCCTGTTGAGTGGGAACTTGTCGATTGTGGTCTCGCTGCCCTTGAAAAAACAGGCGAGCTCATGCCAAAGGCATTCGTTGAAAGTCTGAACCGTAATCATGTTGCCTTGAAGGGTCCGACCACAACCCCAGTGGGAGGCGGCCATCGTTCCATCAATGTCCAAATGCGCCAAATGTTCAATCTTTACGCCAATGTACGTCCTATAAAAAACTTCCCAGGTCTTCCCTCTCATTTTTCTGGGATCGATCTCATCATCGTTCGTGAAAACTCTGAGGATCTCTACAAAGGCATCGAATACATGATCTCTGAAGGTGTTGCCCAAGGGATCAAGCTGATAACAGCTGAAGCTTCTGAGCGGATCGGTCGACATGCCTTCGAACTTGCTAAGAAACTCAAACGAAAAAAAGTAACCGTCGTTCATAAAGCGAATATCATGAAATTTACCGACGGGCTTTTTCTAGACTCAATTCGCAAGGTTTCTGCCGATTATCCTGATATCGAATTTAATGACATCATTGTCGACAATTGCTGTATGCAGCTCGTGATGAAGCCTCAGCAATTCGATGTGATTGTGACGGAAAATCTCTATGGTGACATCCTTTCCGATCTCTGCGCCGGTTTGATCGGAGGCCTCGGCTTAGCTTCGGGTGCTAATATCGGCGACAAATCTGCGATTTTTGAAGCCGTGCATGGATCGGCTCCTGATATCGCGGGCCAGAATAAAGCCAACCCAACCGCTCTCATTCTCAGCGCCGCTTCCATGTTGGATTATATCGGAATGCTAGATTTCGGTAACAAACTCCGCGATGCGGTAGGCAAAACCCTAGCGAACACGGAACAGAGAACTGGAGATCTGGGGGGCACGCTGGGAACTAAAGAATTTACGGCCTGTATCATCCAGAACCTGAAATGATCTCTTAACCTTAGCGGTAGGTGTCAAAGTTTTGGCGCCACCGCGCCTTCTATGGCTTGGTATTTAAACAAATAAGGCTCCTTATTCCCTGCATTGCGGGCTGCAAACACCGCATCCTTTCCCCTCAAAATTTCTCACAAAGTAGCCATTCTGGCTCCATCATAGTACAATGAACTAAATGTTTTCGGTGGTTTGCCGATACTTTTCCCTGAGTGTAAGAAACCCTTACTTAGGTCGGATTTCATGCCCACGCCAGTCCATGCCATAGGAAGAACCGACATCGGTCGCGTTCGAGCAACGAACCAAGATTCCATGCTTGTTGATAACGAGCTTGGACTTTATATCGTTGCCGATGGGATGGGCGGACATGCAGGTGGTGAAATTGCGAGTCGGATCTGCATCGAGCAGGTTCAGCAAGAGGTCCTCAGTAAGATCGTACCTCTCCTTAAAAATACTCCCAAGTCGCATCCTGATCCGACGCTTTTGAATGCCATCGCTGCTGCCATCAATTTCGCATCCGCAAGGATCTATGAGCATTCCCTGGAAGATCCAAGCTTAAGAGGCATGGGAACAACGGCAACTGTCGTCAAGATGGTGGATAACTATGCATACTGTGCTCATGTAGGTGACAGTCGCTTCTATCTGATTCGCAAAGGATTTCTCTATCAGATGACCTTCGACCACTCCCTAGTCAATGAGCAGGTGCGTGCTGGGATCTTGACTCCCGAAGAAGCTGAGGTTCATCATCTCAAAAATGTCATCACGAGAAGTGTTGGTTATCAAGAAGAGGAAGATGTTGATACGTTGTGCGTAAAAGTGGAAAAGGGCGACTACCTTTTACTCTGTAGTGACGGCCTCCACGGAAAAATAAATGATATTGAAATATCGCAGATAACCAACAAAAAAGGCAGTCCTGCTGTTCAGGAACTCGTGGACTTGGCCAACGAACGCGGTGGGGAAGACAATATCACGCTGATCATAGCCGAAGTAAAATCTCTTCCCTCTCAAGTTGGTTCGAAAGTTTAACATCCTGGTTTTAAAGGATCAGAGTTATAATGCAAAAAATAACTATAGTCTTGATACCAGAAAACGCCAAGCAAGCTCGGCAGTTCAAAATTCCAAGAGTTTTCCTTCGAGCTCTTTTTATTGCATCCTTCTTCGGTTCCGGACTCTTCGGCTTTGTTCTTTACGACTACTTACAACTCCGCGAAATTCGCGAGTCCTACCAAAAGATTTCATCAGAAAACAAGGGACTTCGAGGGGAGGCCCAGCTTCTCTTGAGCAATCTTGAAGAGGTTCGACGCTCCCTTAAACGTGTACAGGATTACAGCGAAAAATTGGGTGAACTGACCCAACTCAAGGTCAAACGATTTTCCTCTAGAACAGGTATAGGGCCCCTTACTCCTCAGGAATACAGCAACGCTCACCATGAAGTCGCTATGCCCCATGACGATCAGCACATTCCTTTGGGAATTGAGGCGGATCGACTCATGTTCCGAACGGTCTTCGATAAAATGAAGAACATCGGAAACAACGCCAACCAAAATGCACTCCGACTGCAGAAGCTTCTATCAACTTTAAGCCAACAGCGATCCCTCTTAGCTTCAGTACCATCGGTTGCTCCAGTCGATGGCTGGATCACCTCAGGCTTTGGCACGCGAATCTCACCCTTCACGGGTGACCATGACATGCACATGGGCGTAGATATCGCGGCTCCGATTGGAACCCCTATCTACGCTCCAGCCGAAGGAGTTGTTATCTTTTCAGGGATTAAGGATGGATTCGGCAATTTTGTCATGGTGGCTCATGGTTACGGTGTCGTGTCTCGATATGGCCATAATGCCGAGAACCTTGTCCAACCTGGTCAACGTGTTGGCCGAGGCGACCAAATCGCCACAGTAGGAATGTCCGGCCGCACAACCGGTCCCCACCTCCACTACGAAGTGATCCTCAATGGAACCGCAACAGATCCTCGAAAATTTATCTTAAACCTTCAGTGACACCCTCTCCCGAAAAGAATTTCCTGAAAATGTTTTTGGGGATATACTGAATGGCCTGTCTAGCCATTTTTACATGACTAGGC
>CANGNB010000216.1 GCA_947454545.1 Oligoflexaceae bacterium | reverse complement strand
GTTTGGCGTGCTCCGCGATCCGACCAACGAGCAGTCTCTCGACTACGAACTCTATGAAATCGCTTCGCAAAATCTCGGCATTTTGAGCTCGCACTCTCTGTCTCCCGGCGACAGACTCGAACTCGAGCTCGAGAGCACGCGGATCCCTGTTATTGTCCATCAGATCGCCGGACTTCATGATCGCGAGCTCGGTCTGCATCGCTATCGCCTCTTTACGCCTGAAGCGCACGTAAATTTCGAAAGCTATTTTCCCGAACAAAGACTTCGTTCCTACTCGGGTCACCCCAAGACGACTGTGCGTTACGCACGCTTTCCGAGCTCAGTGCTAGCCCCTTTAATTCTCGCCAATACCTTTGGTGCTGGCCAAACATACAAGCTCAAGGCTCTCAATGCCTCTCGTTCTGGTATGCTCCTAGAAGCTTGTCCTGGCTCAGACGCACCCTTCCGAGAAGGCACCTTGCTCGAGATTAAAATTCAGCGCAGCCCCATCGAAACGATCGCCTGTCTAGCAAAAGTGGTACGCTGTGAATACAATCATGAAAACTCTAATCGTCGTTATGGCGTAACACTAACAGACATACCCAACGAGCAAAGAGAACAGTTTCAGAGCTTTATCGAATATCTCGAGACGGAAGCGAACAAGCGTCTGCTTAGGGCCACCGCCTGATTTTCTTTGGCTTCACATTCCTGACAAGAAAACAACTGCACGACTTGGGACGAGCTTGCTATAGTCCCTACTAATCTATCTTTCCCCCAAACGGAAATGGTTTGCTTACAGGCTTTCTGAAAGAAGGTGAGGGCTCTATGTTCCACGCTCAAGATGTACCCACGGGAGCCATCCAAGATGTCCCCGTCTTATCCCCCAGTGAAATCGTGACTTTGCTCAATGAGCAGGATGCATACTTTCACAGTGGACAAACTCTGAGCCTTCGCTCACGCCTGGCAAGATTGACCCAACTGTTCGATGCCCTCAAACGGCATGAAGGGGCCCTGCTCGCTGCACTCCATAAAGATTTGCGCAAGCATAAAACCGAAGCCTATATGACAGAAATCGGCCTTCTCTATACAGAGATTCGAGAAGCCCAGCGCAAACTGAAAAGCTGGATGCGCCCCCAAAAAGTCAAGACGCCCCTCACATTGAAACCAGCCCAGTCCAGAATCCTCAAAGAGCCTTTGGGGCGAGTGCTGATCGTGAGTCCATGGAACTATCCGATTCAACTCGCATTGACTCCTTTGATTGGGGCTATTGCAGCGGGCAATGTTGCTGTTCTCAAACCATCAGAGCTTTCCCCTGCATCATCTGCTGCTCTCCAGGCCCTGATCGAAGAGATCTATCCTCACGATTTCTGTCGAGTGCTGCAGGGCGGGGTCGACCTGAGCCGTCAACTCCTTGAACGACGCTGGGATCACATCTTTTTCACCGGCAGCACGAGCGTTGGACGCTTTGTGGCAACGGCGGCCGCTCAGCACCTCACTCCCTGCGTTCTTGAACTGGGTGGCAAAAGTCCCTGCCTGGTAACAGCTCAAGCCGACATCACACTTGCTGCCCGCCGCATCGTCTTCGGAAAATTCATGAATGCCGGTCAGACTTGTGTCGCACCTGACTATATCCTTGTGGAAGGTTCTGTGCATGATGCTTTGGTGGCTGCTCTCAAACGTGAGATTGAACTTCGCTTTGGTAAGAACCCCTTACTCAACCCGCAGCTCCCTAAAATAATCAATGCTCGCCATTTCCAACGTCTGAGTCAGCTGCTTCATCCCGAAGCGATCGCCCATGGGGGGCAGACAGATCCTGCCCAGCTTTTGATAGCTCCCACTTTGCTGACGAATGTGACAGCCGAAGATCCTGTTATGCAGGAAGAAATCTTTGGTCCCCTTCTGCCTATTCTCAAGGTCAATAACCTCTCTGCAGCACTCAACTTTGTGGTCGAGCGTGAAAAGCCTTTAGGACTTTATCTGTTTTCGAAGAGTAAAGCCGAACAAGAGTTGATTCTATCCCGAGCAAGTTTTGGAGGGGGCTGTATCAACGATACGATCGTTCATGCTGGCAATTCCCATCTACCCTTTGGAGGCGTTGGTCCTAGCGGCATGGGTGGCTATCACGGGGAACACTCTTTTAACTGCTTTTCGCACAAAAAAGCTGTTCTTAAAAACCCAACATGGACAGATATGCCTCTTCGCTATCATCCGTGGTCTGGAATCAAAGATCGTGTCTTTCGATTTTTAATGAGCTAAAAAACCCTGACTGAGCCACTGACGTCGCACTTCATAGGTCAGCATACCGACACTGACAGCGACGTTCAGTGAGTTCTTATAACCCCAACATGGAATTTCTAGGGTCTGCGTGCAGGCTTTGAGCAGCGAAGGCTCGAGTCCGTAGCGTTCATTTCCGCAGACCAAAGCTAGGCGTTGTTGAGGGAACTTAAAGGCTTCTAAAGTCGCCGCACCTTGCGCCGTTTCCAAAGCAAATACGGGCACACCTTGATTCTGCAAGGCCTGAATACAGCTGAGAGTGTGAGGAACCCATTCCCAAACTACCTTCCTTTCAGCACCTAAAGCCGCTTTCGCAACCTTATCCTGATCAGGCAGGGCTGTATAGCCACAGAGATATACTTTTTCGAGGCCCATGCAATCAGCCAAGCGAAGCAGCGAGCCCACATTGAAAGCGGAGCGAATATTATCAAGGACCAAGATGGCAGGCATGTTCTTAGGAGACACCGAGGCTTCGGGACCATGATCGACGCTATCGATCAGAATATCAGCATCACTGATCATACGCCCATGAGCCCGTTCCACAGGAACTATGAGACTCATGAACTGATGGTAGCTGGGTGATGATGGAATTCTATGAGAAAGCTCGGAGAGCTTTTGAACGAGGGGCGAACGGTGCAGCTTGGCCCATTGCAAAAGGGCAAAGAGTTCGCCCAGGGCCTGAGCTCGTGCGACGTCACTTTCCCAGACTCTCTCAATAGCATAGACCTGATCCAAGAGAGCACGGATAGCCATTGCTTCGTTGAGTCTTAAAAACTCTTCTTCTCTCATGGCTGACCGCACCTTTCAAAACTTTGGCATTTAGCTGATACGCTGACCAGGCTCTGCATTTTTATCAGGAAAGAGAACTGCGAGTTTCTCACCATCACCAGAAGCCAGGACCATACCTTCACTCACGCCAAACTTCATCTTACGAGGGGCAAGATTGGCGACCATGACTGTCATCTTTCCGATCAGATCTTCCGGTCTATAGGTCGCCTTGATCCCGGAGAAGACATTACGGGTCACACCATGACCAAGATCCAATGTGAGCTGGAGAAGCTTAGCAGCTCCAGGAACTTCTCTCACATCGATGATCTTAACGACACGCAGATCAAGCTTTTGAAAGTCTTCGATGCCGATCGTTGGAGCCAAACCAAGGGCAGCCTCTCCACCAGGCTGAGGCGCAGCTTTTTGCTGGTAGGAAGCAAGAATCTCCTTGGTTTCATTGAGAATAGCTTCGATAGACGGCATTTCGATTCTCTTTAAGAGATGTTCAAAGGGTGCTAAAGCATGATTTTCAAGCGTCTGCTGAGCACTCGCCCAGGTATAAGGACCTTCCTGAAAGAGCTTCTCCACGCGCTCGACATAAGAGGGCAAAATAGGTTTGATATACACAGCCATGATACGGAAAAGATTCAAAATGCCTGTGAGCACCTCACGGGTCGCAGGAATGTCCTGTTTAACCAATTTCCATGGCTCATGGGCATCGAAATATTTATTCGCTTCGTCTGCGATGCTTCGAATGAGCACAACAGCTTTTGCAAAATCGCGCGCTTCATAGTGCTTGGCAATCTCTGCTTCAAGAGCCTGAGCTTCGCTCACGAGCTTGCGCCCTTCCGCAGAGAGCGTGCCTATACCCACGTTCATTTTCTGCAGCATCTGGGCGCCACGGGAGGCGACGTTGGTAATCTTGCCGATGAGATCGGAGTTTACCCTCGCTACAAAATCCTCGAAGCTCAGATCGATATCATCGATGGTCGAAGAGAGCTTACAGCCCATGTAGTAGCGAAAGTAGACGGGATCGAGGTGCTTGCGGAACGTCTCTGCCAAGACAAAAGTTCCACGGGACTTGCTCATTTTAGCCCCATTCACCTGCAGCATGCCGTGAACCAAGATTTCATTGGGCGTCGCCAGACCAGCAGCTTTGAGCATCGATGGCCAGAACAGGCTATGATGGTAGACTATATCTTTGCCGATGCAATGGTAGCGTTCTGCTTCAGGATCGTTCCAGTAAGACTGATAGGTCAGACCACGCTTTTGAGCCCAGTCATCGAGAGCAGCCAGATAGCCGACCGGCGCATCAAACCAAACATAAAAATACTTGCCTGGGTGTCCTGGAATTTCAAAGCCGAAATAAGGAGCATCGCGCGAAATACACCAAGATTGCAGATCACCTTCAAGCCATTCATCGAGCTTTTTAGCAATCTCTGCGCTGGTGTGGTTGGCGACCCAGTCTTTCAAAAAGGGACGAAATCCTTGCAGTTTTACAAAAAGGTGCTGGCTATCTTTGTTCACGGGCGTGTTCTTACAGAGGGAGCAGTGCGGATTTTTGAGGTCTTGCGTCGCATACACCGCTCCACAGACTTCACAGCCATCGCCGTACTGATCGACAGCACCGCACTTAGGACAGGCCCCCTTGATAAAGCGATCGGGGAGAAACATCTTATCGTGTTCACAGTAAGCCTGTTTCAAAGTCTTGGTTTCGATGTGCCCGTTCTTATCGAGAGCCTCGAAGATCATGTTAGCTATACGTTGGTTTGAGGCGCTATGAGTCGAGCCATAGTGGTCGTGCTCGATGCCAAATCCTGCGAAATCGGCCAAATGCTCCGTACGCGAACGCTCGATCAGCTGCTCGGGTGTGATCCCTTCTTTTTTTGCATTGAGCATAATGGGGGTGCCGTGGGTGTCATCAGCACAGAGAAAGAGGCACTCATGACCCCGCATGCGTTGAAAACGGGTCCAAAAATCGACCATGGTGTGCTCCACCAAGTGCCCCAGATGTATGGGTCCATTGGCGTAGGGCAGGGCCGTGGTGATGACTATTTTCCGTTTCTTGGACATGCTGTTTCTCTCCGCAAGTATAAGTCGTAAGGACGCTCTCGAGCGCACTTTGCCGCTTACTATACGGCAAAGACCTGAACCCGAAAAGTTCCGCTTTCTCTTGAATGCCAATTCTTAGGTCGAAAAGTATGCCAAGCTTATGATCTTGGCGGCCCTCGAGGTTCAGGGGGCTTCTCATGGGCCGGATCATCGGGCCAAGGGTGTTTCGGATAGCGCCGTTTAAGCTCCTTTTTGACCTCGTGATAGCTCCCGGCCCAGAAACCACGCAGATCTCGCGTCACCTGAGCTGGGCGCCTACTTGGCGCCAAAAGCTTAAGAAGCAGAGCATGACGTCCTCGGCAAAGCGTAGGGGTCTCGGCCTGGCCAAAAAACTCTTGAATGCGCGCCTCGAGCCATGGCTCACCATCGGCCTCGTAATGAACTTTGAGACGACGCCCGTTCGTTAACGACACATGGTCGGGGCAATACTCTTGCAAAGTCTGCAGATCCTCATAGTCCAACTGCTCCTCGAGAGCGGCCTTGAGATCACGCCCCTCGAGATCATGGAGAGAGCGTGCCCCTTCACAGAGATAGCTGATCAAAAGATCGAGGTAATCCCCTTCAAATGTCGGCAGCTTATGGGGTATCTTATAGCGATTCAAAAGCCCCAGCTTGCAGTGATAGCTCACCAAGGGACTGATATCAGAAAGAACGTTAGGCCAACGCTCTTTGACCGTCTTAAAGAGCAAGGCCTCTAATTCCTGAGGCTCTGCAAGCTCCTGCTTTTCACTGACAGTGAGCTTGCCATAACTCAGTGCTGTCACCTTGCGCACGCGACCGTTTTTGTCATCGAGACGTACATCGATCGTTTCCTGTAGCAGACCAAAAGGATCTTCTAAGAGCCAACTTGGATCGAGAGCGCTGACCCAACTGATACGTCCTCGCATGCCGCTTTCATCCTGCAAGGCTTCGCGCGCTTCAATCACGACAATCCATTCGGCTTTGCGAACGACTGAGGCGTCGCTCATGACCCCACCCCGACCGAGGGTAAAATTATACGTCCTTTGTCGCCTTTTATGCTCCTCGGCGAGGGGACGATACTTTGCCACACGATCAGCAAAGGCGTAAAAAATCGACTTACGAAGTGCAAGCTCATCAAGCTGCCCGAGATCTCTGACACTCTCAAAGCCCAAGCTTCGTCGCAGCTGCTCGTAGAGCTGGAGGCAGCGCTGAGCCTTGGCTCTATCAAAAGCTCCCCGTCCCCCTCGTTGCAAAAGAAAACCCAGTTGGTAGCAGACATCACATTCGGCTTCATCACGAGCAGGATCATTCCCCGCACCCAAAAAGCCCTCATTGATGACAAGGGCTGCTAGCAGAGAAAAACCACCACAGCCCAGTTCCTTACCTGCAAAAACGAGCCGAGCCAGCCTTGGGTGCAAGGGAAGAGTCACCATCTGCGCACCGAGAGGACTCAGACGCCCATCGGGCTCCAAAGCTTTGAGATGCAAGAGGAGGCTTTGATTACGTTCCAAGATATCAGCAGATGGGGCTTCAAACCAATCCATCGTCTGCCAAGCAAAGGCCTGCTTAGGATTCAAGGCCTGCAGCTCGAGCAAAGTCTGGCAGACATCGATACGACGAATTTCGGGGGATGAATAGACCGGTCGCGCCTGAAAATCATGCTCCGTAAAGAGGCGGTAACACACTCCTGGAGCAACACGCCCCGCTCTACCTGCACGCTGAATGCAGGAAGCCTGACTCACACGCTCTGGCTTGAGAGTCGGCAAACCACTCCAAGGAGCAAAGCCAGACACCTTAGCCCAGCCACTATCAATCACACCACGAATATCAGGCAAAGTCAGAGAGGTCTCGGCCACGTTTGTGGATAAAATGATCTTGATACGATCAGGCTGCTGATAGATTTTATGATGATTGGCAGCTAATTCTGCAGTCAAAGGTATCACACTGATCCCAGTTCTCTGCAAAGGTTCCAATAC
>CANGNB010000215.1 GCA_947454545.1 Oligoflexaceae bacterium | reverse complement strand
GCACAGTGAGATCACACGAAAACTCAGCAAGTGAAGTCATCGTGCAGGATGCGAGACTCAGATCATAGTAGCGATTCTGCGCCTTACAGTCTTCGATAGCCTTCATAAAGTTAGTGGGCAAGCTCGATCCTGCAGGGACCTGAGGTGTTGTCCCCGAACTCGGTGTTCCGCTTGAACCCTGAGGTGTTGACGTCGGACTTGTCGGTGATGAAGATCCATTGGTTGCAACCTGCCCATCGATCTGTGGCACTTCCTCAGAGCCTCCGACAGCGACATCTGCACCCTGCTCCTGAGATTTTTGGGCGGGAGTCGGCACGCCTCCTGGCGCCTTCTGGCTCTTGCAGGCGAGTATGACCTGACAGAGTATCATAACGAAACAAACGGAGAACTTGTTGAGAATAAGGCGTTGCATGGATCCCTCCTTTGGGCCGTATCGGTCGAACCGAAAAAAGCTTTAAGACTTTTGGAAAGAATCCCAGTTTCAGGATCTTGGCTTATAGGATTACGGAGTCCTAGAGGACGGGGATGTGGCAAAGGGAACAGTCCGCCCAGAAAAGACAAATTTAATCAAAAATATCATAGCCTTAAACCTTAAATTCACAAAGTCCAAACCGAAGGGCATGGGCAAGCAAAAAAAATCCACTTTTTCAGTCGCACAAGGCCAACTTAAATGTTTCTCTTTAACGTTTTGTCTTCAATGCCTTACCTAGCCCATTTAAACCTCGTCTTCATTCCCTTCTTTTTAGGTTTGAGCTCCGAGGGAGCTGACGCCGAAGCGGAAGACATAAAAGGTTGGATGGCGAATATCCAGCCTTTGGTAACCCCATCTAGAGGACAGAAAACTTATGCGACGTCTCACGGCTTTGCGCTGGTGCGGGACACTCCTTGCTTCAAGCTACGGACTCTCCGGATGTGGGGATCCGAGCGCCTTTCAAACCTTGGCGCGACCTGCACCCAGCGTGATCGACACCACCGAAATCGATGCAGCACCGAATTACCTTCGCACCTTCAGTGCCGGCGATGTCGACACTGAAAAGCTCACGCTTGATTCAGGCTTCAAACTGATCACTCACGATTTCTCTCTGCTGCAACTGCCCCGCTCAGAGGACATCCTGCATCAGATTGAACGTCCCATCCAAGAGGACGTCTACCTGCAGGGTAATTCTGGAATCAGCAACAAACAGGATTTTGCCATCTCCGAGGCTGGACTCTTTGACCTTCTGATCGTGATGGATAACTCGAGTTCCATGGGGCCCTATCAAACGCGCCTGGGCAAAACTCTCCCCAATATTCTCAAACACATCACCAATACCAACTGGCAGATAGCTGTTGTTAACACATCCAGCGCTTGCCTTCGTAAATCGCCTTCAGGTGCCAAGACACTTACGCGCGCTGAGTACGATAAAGATCCTGTCGCTGGTGAGCTGGCCTTTAAAGCCATGATCGCCGTCGGTGAGAATGGAGACTCGGTCGAACGCGGCGTCTTACGCGCTACTCAGGCTATGACGGGAGAAGGCTGCCCTAAAGAAAGCAATCTCTGGTTACGTCCCGACTCCGAGCGTGCCGTCCTCATGGTCACCGATGAGAACAACTGCGGTAGCGCGCCCAATGAGGGATGCAAAGGCGAGACCTACGAACTTGCCAACTACTTTTTGAGCCGCGTGGGAACCAAGGTCACAGTCAACGGCCTTCTTCTCTTACAGGATCCACCCGCTGCAAATCCCTCAGACCCCAGTGATCCCAATCACGACTGCGAAAACTCAGGGGGTTACCTGGATGCCCCCAACCCCAAGGAATACCTGACTATGGTCAATACCACAGGAGGTATTTTCTCGGATATCTGTCGCTCCAATTACAGCAACATCCTCGAGCAGATATCTCTCAAGGTCAAAGAGAAGATCAATATCCAATTCGAGCTTGATTATGCTGCAGTTGCCGACAGCTTAGAGGTCAGTATGGATGGCAAGCCTGTGCAGCAGTTCTCGGTCAGCGGCAAAACACTGTCGATCCTCGAACCCGTAGCGGGCGACAAACAAAAAATTTCAGTCCGTTACAAACACAGCCCAGTACCTATGAAAAAATCTTTCACCCCGCATCTCACAGCCGACGCAAAAACGGTTGAGGTTTATGTCAACGGCGACAGGGTTCCCTCGACAAAAGCCAGCTACAGCAGCACGACAGGAGCCTTAGAGCTCGCCGATCTCCCTCCTGAAAACGCTGAAATCAAAATGCGCTATCGCGCCAACTCAGCTTTACCCACTCAGTTTTCTGTAAGTCCCAGCTCGGTAAAAGACTCACTCAAAGTGATGGTCGATGGGATCGAGGTCCAGGGCTTCCAAGTTGATGCTGCTCAGCACAAAATCGTCCTTAGAGAAGCCCCTCGCGACGGCCAGACGGTTCGGATCAGCTACGAACGCCCCGGAGACAAAACCTTAGAGTACGCCGTCTCAGGCACCACAGCTGATAATATCGAAAGCATTGAAGTCGTCGACGCTACCACAGGCGAAGCTCTTGAAGCGGCGCTTCAGGCTGGCAAACTTGTCTTCCCTTCAGAAGCGATCGCTCCCGGACGTAAAGTGCGCGCCCACTACAATCTGAACTACGCCTTCCAAGATAAGACCTTCAAACTCAAACTCGACAAAATCCCTTTCCCCGACACTGTTAAAGTTGAAGCGGGAGGCAGCGGCGAGGTCTGCAATAAAAATCTTGAGGTCTTGCCGTCTCAAATCAGCTTTCAGTGTAAGGACGAAGATTTCGAATCTATTCAGGTCAGCTATCAGCACGTAGAGAATTACCGCAATAGCTTCCCCCTGAATATCGACTACTCAGGCCCCCGCACTGTGAGAGTCTTCGTGAATCAAAAAGAGATTCAAGACTTCCATGAAATTGGCGATCAGATCGTGATACTCCGTAAGAATCTTCCAGCAGGCGCAGAGGTCCAGCTTTTGGTAAGCCCCAAATAATCACAAAAGTTGTGATATATTCCGGGCTCCGGTAGAATGAGGCAAGAAGAGTCGGCTCCAAGCGACAGCTTGAGTCGACTTTTTGGGCTCACCTCCCTTACAGGTGCGGATTGCAACAGGGGTATGCCTCGTTCTAAGTTTTTCGCAGCTAGTTAGCTCACTCGCCCGCAAGGGCGAGTGTGGATCCTCCTCCCAGCTCTCGTTCTTCTCCCTTTTTGACAATAGCTTTCTGCAGCTCTTGCCCGTCTTTTTAGGCAAAGCTCCGCCAGACCTGTCGCTCCAAGTCAGTAGTTAATAGACCCATGTAACCTTTGCCACGGGCAGAGGCCGCAACTCTCACACAATCAAAAGCAAGCACCAAAGCACTTTGCCAGATATTGAGAGTACTGATTCACGCTGTGCGGGCTCTACCCGCTCCCCACTTTAGGTCTTCAGGATCAAGTTCACTCCTTTCGGAAGGTTCAGATCGTCCACGTGAATCTCGTAGTCGTCAAACTTGCGAGCAACGATGGCGGGATCGCGTTTATTGACGCGAATGCGTTCTAGAAGCTGATGAGCGGGAGCTGAACCCAAGGCAGAGCTGTGCTGAAAGACGTAAAGGGCTCGAGTCGTCATCAAACCACGGGACGCGGAACGATCGTGTTCAAACATATAGATCAGAGCTTGCCAAAGCAGCTCTAAATCATCTTCTGTAAAGCCTACTTTTTTCGCCAATGGAGCAGAGATGAATCCATTCGCGCGGTACAGACCATAAGGAACTGTGTACTTTCTCCCCATAGAACGCGCCTCAGCACCTTGACGATGAATCTCTCTTTCAGCCGTCACGGCAACCCTAGTTAGCGTATGTTCCACAGGAATAACTTGATCAATACTACGAGCAAATGTCAGCTGGACAGGGCCTTTCACTTGCCCACATCGATACTGACCCGTCGACATAACGGCTCCAAAGGCCCTCACATCGTAAAATCGCTCGCACATCCACTTTTGGGCGCGATCCATTTTTTCCAGTTCGTTTAGAGTTCTGAATTCGTCCAATAACCCAAGTTCACGGTAGGCTTCGTGATGCAGCTCGTTGAGGATGGCTCGTTCTTTGATGTAGATGTCGTAGGAAGGTTCATCGGGGAAGGCTAAGGATACGAAATTCCGAATCTTGCGTTTGAGACAAACGTCGGTGACTAGCCCTATACCTGTTTCTGGGTCAAACCGTGGAAGATTCCCGGCTTCTGGATCGCCGTTCGGATTTCCATCGGTGACGTCGAACAGGAGAGCAAAATCGTATCTGACTTGGATACTATTCGCCAACGCTGACTCCCAAGGACAAAGGCGTCCCGACTCACTCAGCGCCGAAGCACTTGTAAGTAAAAAACCCTTGTCCCTCTATGTCTCCGTCCCAGGAATCGTGCGTGGAAAAACAGCGATTCGCTGGATAACGTTTTCGTTTGGCGGTGGCTAGCCGTTTGTCTTAGCTCACCTGCTCTTCATCGCGCCTTCGTTTGGGAGCCGTAAAGTACTCCTGACGCTGATGATAGTACCCAATCACAAAGCGACCTTGGTCCGTCAGGCTCAGACTGATCGGTATGTCCTGAATGCGCTCAAAAATTTCAGCGATATCTCGCTCAAATCGCTCGCGCAAAGTTCTATTGCTCATGCGCGCGAGATATGTATTCTTTTGTCGAAGAATATGTGGAAAAACTGCTGCGGGTGATGTAGAGGCCGTGGTGTAGTAACGCTCGCGAAGGTTCGAAGCATGCTGGAGCGCCTCTTCTTGGAGACGTTCGAGCACAGCAAACAAGCGCCCTAGGGCATAAGCAACTTGTGTCAGAGCAGGATCCAAGGCCACACCAACTTCCTCCTGAACCGGGTAATACTTGGCTGAACGAACCAAGTATGCCTTGACGATTGCAGCTCGATGATAACTTATTCGTTTTTCTTTGCGTATTAATCCCATGGTAATATAAAAAAAACTCTGTGGATACATTTTGCCATCAAAGATGGCATGAAAAAGTTCCAAGAATCGAGAGCTTTCGATCGCTGAGGCTTTTTCTTCGTCAGACATAGCAGCCGCAATCGCATACAGAGAAAGGTTTTGCGCCTCATAAGGCGCATGAATGATGTGGAGATCTAAAAAAAATTTACGGAGATGCTGCTGCATCTCTTGGATACTAAATTTTTGCCAGTAGCGAACCGATATGCGCGTTTTTTGAACACTCAGGGCCAAGATAAAAAATGAACTGGTATCGGATTCCCAGTGACCGCTTGCGAGCTTCTTATAAAATTCTTCGTAGGATTCTTGACCGCATTTGAGACTTAAAAACTGTGCAAAACCCTCTTCCCACTCCGTCGCTGACTCTGCCCAAAACACGAGACTGAGCTCATCGAAGTGCACCACACGATCGGAACCTGGTCGCAAGAGTTCATTGAGAGCACTCGTATAAGCAAAGGCCGTTCGTTTGCCAATCGGTGCATTTTCCCCTTGTTTTTTGCCGTAAAATCGTGACGACTCCTGCTGAAAACTCACCAGAGTCGCTCCAACTCCCAACGCTCCTTTGAGACCTTTGATAGTCGGATGGACCAACGCGAGCGTGTCCCACTCACCGCTGATCATACAGCGAAGACGCGGAGCTCCCTCCTCTTCAAGCTGCGCCAGGAGCCAAGGATGCAGCGCCTGATCTTCGGCGATCAGAGACTCTTGCCCGCACAGGCGAAAGCTCAAAGTCGGATTCCTTAACCCACCGGCCTCACGATCGCAGACTTGGGCGGCCATCTTCCAATGCCCTTGCTGATAGAAGCCATCGAGGGCAGCCAGACCACGATGCTGAGGATGAGCTGCTGCGAGCTCGCTAATCTGGGCTGCAAACGCCAGTCTTTTCTTCGAAGTGTGTTGATCCCCTTCCCCGAGCCCCAGCACATAGGCACCATGATCCCAAAGTAGGTTGGGCGCAATCTGTCGAGCTCGCTTTTTTTCCATAGGCAAGAGGAAGCGTTGGTCTTGATGAGCACTTAGATTTTTGGTCGGCAAAAGGCGGGCAAAGCTTCCATCCTCATGAATTTCAATCACCAGGTCCAAACGTCGAAACTGGAAGCCATAGGCCCCGAGAGTTGATGCATCCCCTGCCCTCGCCCTCTCATAGTAAGCACAAAGCTCTTCAAGGATCATGAGTAGAGATCCTCGCTTTGAGCCCGCGGCACATCCATCACACCTTCGCGCAGCTGGGCCCGAAAAAATTGGGCCTGCGGTTCACTCTGCCGATAATCGAGATCGTAGAGCATCCAGCCAAGGTCTCTATCCAGAGGCAAGGCCTCACTAAAATCAGGGGTCTCAATATATTCAAAGCGCGCACTGAATTCGCGACAGCCCAGATAGGGCTGATTGAAACACTGCCCCCGTGAGGCACGGCGCGCAAACATAGCCGCAAATTTCTCGAGATTATCGCGAGGACCTGCGTGCTCACTCAGCTGAAAGCTCGCTTGAATCAGATAGGCGACGTCCTTGAGAACAAGACTCGAGCGCTGCACCCGCTCATCTTCGATCCAAACCCCCAAGGGCTGACCTTGACCCGTCCAAGCCGCTTTCATTTTGGGCCATGTCAGAACCGATTCAATCTCGTTGCGCCGCACACTGGACCATTGAATCGGTCTGAGAACCCCAATACGCTCGACCTGCCACAGCATAGCTGGTTTCCAGAGGATAGCTTCCAAGATGCCCCTGGCAGCTGAGGGTGTCATGACCTCGTAGGAGACGCGTTCGACCTTCATCTCAGGCCTTGTAAAACAGGCATAAGATCCGGAAACCCTAAGCCAAATACGTCTCACATGCGTATCCATCGCCCAACCTCGCCATATTGGCACAAAATAACCGTACGGGAATACAGGTATTTTACCCTGGCTTAAGCTCGAACGAAGACAAAAAAAGATGGCCGGGCTGCGCTAAGGTCTGATATCTAAAAGAGTTCGCAGCCACATCGTGGCGCCTTATTGACATACATCAGGCAAGGATTTTTATGCGGGTGCCCTTCATCGATCTCAAGCGGAGTATCCAACCCGTTCGCGACCAGATTCTCGCGGACTGGACCCATTGCCTCGACAACTGTGAATTCGTCGGAGGGCCTGGCG
>CANGNB010000214.1 GCA_947454545.1 Oligoflexaceae bacterium | reverse complement strand
GCAAGGCTGTGAGCGAGCAGGCTTCAGCAATAAACAGCGGGGTATCTTTATAGAGAATCGCTTGCGCGCCTAAATCTTGAGGCCAGGCTTGGAGGAGATCCTTGAGATTCATCGCGTCGTCTTCGATAGACAGGGCGCATCGTTGCACCCCGAGCTCCTTGAGACTGAGCGCGGCTTCGCTATTGAGACTGTAAAGGGTAAAATCGCTGGCGATGTCCCAGGTGCGAGGCTCTTGGGTTTGAGTCTTGAGCTCGTCTAGGTAGGGCAGGGCTCCCAGATTACCGACTTCAAAGGCCGTTCCACCCAGATCGACAAAGTGCTGCAGCCAGATTTTGAGCAGCGGCTCGTCCCAGGCGCGAATGACGGTCGGCAAAGCCAGGCGAAAGAGGATGCCGCGCGCTTCAGCAAAAGCCATGAGATCCGCGAGGACCTCGCGAGGTTTTTCTTCACCTAAAAAAGCCCGCTTCGGTTCGTAGGCGATTTCCGTGCAGCGGAGCTGCATCCACTCGGACTCAGGAAGATCAGCGAGAGCTTTAAGATAGGCCGGACGATCGATCTTTATCTGTAATGTGCTTGGCGTCGAACCCTTTTGCAAGGTGGCTTTCTGGGCACCGATGTCGAGGCGAGCCTGAGCTTTGACCGTCTGACTCAGATGGGGAATGGCCTCTTGGAGAAGGTCCCCAAGCTCGTGCTTCAATGCTTTAAGATGACTCTTCGGAACGAACCAGTTGCCATCACCGCTCAGGCTGAGCTGGGCTTCGAGGCCCAATTCGCCAAAAATACTGAAGAGATCGCTGAGATCCCCAAGCAGGCGCGCCTCTTTTTTCGGGCGTTCGGCAGGGACCTCGATCGAGGCGCGTGCGAGGTGCTCGCTACCAAGACGTGCATGCGCTTCGATAAAAAGCTGATCCGCCCTGGCTATGATGCTGAGATCAATCATGATCCTTAGCAAAGGACGGAGACGGGCCCCATCAGGGGCTTGGGCAAGGGCTTCTGTGTGGCGCTTGAGCTCGTTGGAACGAATCTTAAAGACCCGATCCCCGATGCGTGGCAGGCGGGCTTCTTCTGGAAGCTGGATGCGGACGCGTTGGCCTTTGCTCGCTGTCTGGGCGCGTGAGCCATCGACCCAAAGCTCTCGCAAAGAGAATTGGCAGACTTCATTGGCATACTTTTGCTGCGACGAGCTCATGCTGCCTTTGAGAGTTTGCCCATGCTGGGCTTGAGAGTGAAAGAGCTGCTCCTGCGAATCGATCCGTAAACCATCAAAACGTTCGAGGTCCTCTTCCGTTTCGATTTCAAAGGTGCGGCCATGCAGGCTCAGAATCTTGCCAATACCGAGGCCCTTATGAGTCGGATTGCTTAGATCGATCACATTTTCGTGATAGCGGCCCTGAACGAAAAAGCTGGTGGTGTCACGGTGAAAGCTAAAAGCCATATCCGAGCGGAAGTTACGATGCTGCGCAGGGGCTGTGCGTGCCGTGGATTTGCCAAAGAGCTGATCGAGCTCCTGACGATACAGGCCGACCGTCGTGGCCACATACTGAGCATCTTTTTTGCGCCCTTCGATCTTTAGGGTATCGATTCCTGCATGGACGAGCTTTTCTAGCGAGAGGCTGGTATCAAGATCTTTCATGCTAAAGAGAAAGCCGTAGCCAGGCTCATTGAGAATTTTATAGGGCTTGCGACAGGTGTAAGCACATTCTCCCCGATTGCCGCTGCGGGCGTCTTCGGCCCCTGAGAAGAAACACAGTCCACTGTAGCTATAGCAAAGACTGCCATGGCAAAAAGCCTCGATTTCGACGCGTTCTTCGGGTATGTCACGGCGAATTTTTCGGAGCTCTGTTGCAGTGAGTTCGCGAGCTAGGACCACACGTTTAAAACCCAGGTCCGCAGCAACTTGGGTGCCAGTCAGGTTGTGAATCGCCATCTGTGTTGAAGCATGCAGACGTAGCAAAGGAAAATGCTTGCGAACGATGCGGGCGACGCCCAGATCTTGCACGATGACAGCATCAACACCAATCCACTGCAGCTCAACGAGATCTTCGAGGAGGCGCGGCAGTTCACGTTCTTTGAGGAGAATATTGAGGGTGACCAGCACCTTCATCCCGCGCTGTCGAGCGAGGGGAACCAGCTCCCGAAGGTCTTCGAGCGAAAAATTTTCGGCTCGGCCACGAGCATTGAATTCTTTGAGGCCAAGAAAGACGGCGTCAGCACCCGATTGCAGAGCTGCAAAGAACTGGGAGCGACCTCCTGCTGGTGCCAAAATTTCGGGAATTTTCCAGTTGTCAGCAACCGCCGTTGGAGGCGTTAAATCCAACTTGTCCCTTGTTTTGAGCTCTGACATGGCATCTCCTCTCGGCGTACAGAAAACGTCGGTCTCGGATAGCAGGATTTAAGCCTTTTCGCCAGGTTTTTTGGGGGGCAAGCTCAGGGAGAAGCGAAGGGAAAGCTGAGAGAGCGGAGCTAAGGTGCGGATAGGAAAAGAGAAATCATGGTCAAACGACATTTTGACTGAAAGAGAGCCCCACAGCCCAGGAAGGCTGAGGGGCGCAGGTCTTATTTTTTTGTGGGAACCATGATTTTGGGCGTTGTTGCGAGGTATTGGTTCCAACGGCCGTCGCTGGTGCCTGTCACAGGGTTCTTGTTTTTATCGACAATGCGAACGAACTGGTAGTCATCCAAAACTTTGCCGAGGAACTTGCTCTGGCGAACAAAGTGACCGTCTTCTTTGAGGGTCATGGTGAATTCGACGATAGACTTAGGGATACGCACACGAATCAAACCGATTTTGAGAGTAGGGACGATTTCACCGTAGGTGAAGTCATTGTTGAAGGTGACTTCATAGATAGTATCGAGCTTTGCTGCGAGATTATAGAGCTTGAGTCCGGACTCGTTGGCGTCGAAAGTATAGTTGTTGGCGCCAAAGACAGGGAAATAAGCAAATTGCTTACCGTTCTTGGCTTCAAATTTCATACCTGCGAACGAGACTGTTTTATCGGCCAGAGGATTGCCATTCATCCACCAGAGGCCCTTGAGATTTTCAGGAGTCGATTCGCTTTGAATTTGGTACTGAGCGACATCCTTGGGCTCGAAGCCAGCCTGAACATTGATGGTGTAGTCTTTGGGATCTTTGCTTGCGCTAATCACCTGATCTTCACCCTGAGTCAGAGGCTCAGAGACAGGAGCGACGAGGTTGGGGTTTTCTGCAACAGCTGATTTGATAAAGGAATCTTCACTGCCACCGGCGTTTTGTTGTTTACATGCTGTGAAAGAGAGACCAAGTACAAGTGAACTTAGCACAAAAAGTTTCATAGAAGGCTCCAAGGGGTCGAAGTTGGAAATCCCCTTATTTTAGCATAGTCACTTCTGTTGGATGAAGCGGGTCTTCCAAAACTCTTTGGCTGCGAAAGTCCAAAAAAAAACCGCAGACATGAAATCTGCGGTTTTCTGAAAGTCATGGAAAAAGCTTCAGATTGGCAGAATCCGGAGTCGGCTTTCCTCGCCGGCGCGTACTGCAAAAAAGTTGCTGGCCACAACGAACTCTTCGACCACGTAGGCTTCGAGTTCAGCTTGGGTTTCTTTGCCTCCGCGCGCCCAGCGCTTAAAGGTCTCAGGATCTTCTGTATGCAGATCTTTGGTCTGCAGTCTGCGAATAAAAGCCGGCATGAGCGGGCGATCCTCTTCGGTGAGCTGAAGATACTGCTGCAGGATCGCAAAGATGCTGCGATCGAGATCTTTTTGTCCGAGAAAATCGACCCAAGGATGAGCGAAGGCTTGCGATGAGATCGCCAGCAAGGCACTGCCTACTAAGCTACGACGTGTCAGATTAGGTTTCATAGGCTCATCTCCTTTAAATGTTGATGCTGGCTGGAATACGTGAGGGCAGCAGGTGCACGTATTCGAGATTGTAGATCGAGCGGCGGGTTTTGTTCGCTGCTTTGATCTGCTCTTCGATCGCCCGCAGCTTGCCGAGAAATCCCTGGCGGGCCAGTTCCGATTTAGGATGTAGATTGAAGGCGCCTCGATAGTCTCCGAGACGGGTATTGTTCACTCCCGCCAAGGTTGAAAGGATCGCCCAAGAGTGGACGGCGACATCGAGGGGAGGCAAGATCGCAAGGAAATCTTTTTCGGAGTGGCCTAGGCCCTGGGGAGCTTGCGCATAGCCAGCCATGGGATTGGCTGGGATAAAGAGCATCTCGCTGCCCTGAGGGAAGTTGACGGCGGCATGCTGAGGGCCACAGGTGAAGATGGTCATCGTCAGCATATCGATGAGATCATCCCGATCCCGAACGCCGCTCACTCCCGGCAAGCAGAAGTCGAGGACGCGGCCCTTGGTGTTGATTTCATTAGCCCAGCGCTGCAGTTCGAAGTCGGCTTGGATATCGCCTTCTTTGGTATACCAGATCGCGACATATTCGCTGACCCAGTTGCGAATGGCATTCCAGATGAGGAGCGAATCTTCGCGGTAGGGATAGTTGGGCAAAAGTCGGGTGTCATTGATGCCAAAAGCTTCAAAACGAGTCGGTATGAAGTTTTTGCGGAACGAGTGACCGAAGCGATTTTTAAGGAGATAGGGGTAGTTCATCTCGATCTTGCTGCCTACCAAGCGATCGACTGATTTTTCGGGGAGAATCAGCGAGGTGCGGGCGCCGTGATTGATGTCGGCTGTACCCTCAAAGTGCGGGCTAAGAAGTTGGTAGATCGGATGATCCGGGTGAAGGTGAAGACGAGTCGCCATCACGATCGGATCCATCAGAAGGTGCGTAAGACCGAGGTGCGAGACGACTTCATGGTGATTGTTGTGAGCTGCGAGGACACAGGCGCGAGCCATCTTCCAGGAGTAGCCATCCTTGGGGGTATAGATCTGATGACCATCGGCTTTCGGACCACACTGAATAGCGATGGGCATCATGTGGTTGCCACCTGGGGGAACGGCGAAGGCAGCATAGGGAGCGTAGACATATTTCCAGTCAGCTGAGCGAACGCCATTGAAAGTTCGGGGAGCTGCATTGGGTGCAGGAGCGCCCGGAAGGTTGGCGAAAAGCTCTTTCATATCGGAGTGATCGACTATGTAGACGCGACCTGCTGCAATCGCGGCACCGATCTGATCGCCCTCGAAGCCAGGAATAGAGCCGAGGTCGAAGTCGGTAAGGTCAAAGTCAGCGGGTTTGTTGGCTAAAGTATAGCGCTTTACCTGATTAGGATTAGGTCCAGCAAGGAAATTGTAGGCGAAGGTCTCATCTTTGTCCCAGACTTTTGCCATATCGGGAAGCGGCGCAGTGCCCTTGTTGTCCGGAGTTCTATCGACAAAAACCTTGTCGGTATAATCATTGATTGATTTCGCGCGACCCATGCTCGCATCCCCCTGGATGAAGCCAGGATCTGGGATGAAGTAGTCTTGAATGTTGCCTTTGCTTTTGAGAACTTCGACAAATCGTGGGATATCACGCACAGGCTTGGGTGTCATGAAATCGTAACCGGTCTTATCGTAAATGGCCTGTTCGTTGGTACGGATTTTGAGAAAGAGAGTGAAGATCTTGAGAGCCCAATCCGCTTGATTAGCATCAGCAGGCCCTGGATCTTTCATGAGGGGCAGACCGATGTCCATGTCCTCAGCTTTGTAGTTGGGTTTGGTCTTGTCCACGTATTCGTAGATTTTCGGCTGATTGTCCAAAAATTTTTGCCGAGCTTCTTTGTCTTTTTCATTCTGTGGCAATGTAAAGGCGCCCATGCAGACTCCTCGTCCTAGTTCTCAAGACGGCATCCAAACCGCAGCTACCATCTTGTGATTGATTCTGAATGGATGGATTTTACCATAGATGCTGAGCGAAGAGAGCCGCCAGTGTCAAAAAATAAATCGAGCCTCGAAGAAGGCCCACATCTGGATTCCAAAGTTGAACTTTGCTAAAATTCTTGGTTGTCGCCATACCTTGAACGAACAGGAGAGTTTCCAGATGCGAAACTACCGCTATATCGCCTTGTGCTGTCTGCTGAGTCTGGGTGCTTGCAAGACGACCTCGCGTCGTGGGGACAGTGAGTTGCTCACGTGGGAAAGTGAAGACGAAAAAGTTCAGGCTCGCGGCCGCTTTATTCAAGCTATTGAACAGTGTGTCCCGCTGATTTCGGGATTGGTGACTCGTGGGAAGGCTGTGAACATCAAGGGTGATGCTGCACGCGAGCGGGTGGTAGCCACCGTTGTTGATAAGCTCATTGCAGAAGCCGATCCCAAAGCGCAGCGTGCGGCTTTGCTCTTGCAGCTCTACTATGCGGATAAGTGGAAAGTCCTACCGCCCTGCGGTGGACAGGCGACCGAATTTGTTCTTACCGAATTTGCTACGCGCACGAATGTGATAGAACTGGCCTTTGGACAGGCTCAGGAATTGAAAGCTCTCTAACCCTGATGTACCTGCATAGGATGTGCTGAGGCATCTCTCCCTCGAACCTTCTGAAATGGGAGGTTCGTGGGTCTTTTTATGGCATCCGAATCTTTTTTTACCTGCCCCAAGTCTTCATTGAAAAACAATCACTCAGAGAACCCTTTCGAATCATAATTCT
This sequence comes from Oligoflexaceae bacterium, assembly GCA_947454545.1. GTDB lineage: Bacteria > Bdellovibrionota_B > Oligoflexia > Oligoflexales > Oligoflexaceae > Oligoflexus. The sequence continues at coordinate 545 of CANGNB010000214.1, read as the reverse complement.
GCTGGTCTTGCTCCCGTAAAACATGCTTCTATACCCTCCAAGGTGTCTTCACATAAAGAGCATTTCATCGAGTCTAGGCGTCCCCCTAGGCTTTGTTATGAAGTAGAACTCAAGGAGCTTCGTTCCATGAATAAGCCCCCCTTTTCTTGCCTCTCAGCGCGCAGGTTAGCCAAGCTTGAAAAGTATTCGTCGATTCTTGCAAGTTCTCTGGCCGTTCTCCTTTGTGCAGGAGCTTCGCCTGTGCTAGCAGGCCCCGTTCAAACCCCTGACTCGGCGCCTTTTGCTGTGGCGAATACGGGAGGGGACCTTTTGACTTTTGGCAATCTAAAAGCAGTGTTTTATAACAGCTGGCTTGGTGCCGAGGAACGCACAGCAAGCTTTCATTGGAATCAAAAACCAGCAGCCTCTCAGATGTTTTCGGGAGGTCTTGCCGAGCAGGATCGCTGGTCCAAGACTCTTCCAGCTGCTCTCGCCTGTTCGGAGCAAGAGGTGCAGATCTATCATCCCGAACGCAGCCCGGAACATCCTGCTGGATTTTGGCAATT
>CANGNB010000213.1 GCA_947454545.1 Oligoflexaceae bacterium | reverse complement strand
GGGACCGCAATGCTGCCTACGAAGCCACCAAAGGCGGCCCATATTTATGACTTCGATGAAGGACGCGATCCCAAGTTCTGTATAGAATGTCATAAGTCTCCGCACGAGAACCAATTTCGTCCCGAAACTTTACGGCGCTCTTGTACCGACTGCCATAGTCAAACGAGCTTTAAGACCTTGCTGGAGTTGAAACGATGAAGGCTTGGCTACTCATCATGATCCTGTTTGGGGGACTTTTTGCGGGTGTGGGTTCGCTAAAGGCTCAAGAGGGATTTTTTGACCACGACAAGACTCGCTTCAAGCTGAACGGGAAACATTTAGAAATTGGTGATCAGTGTGAGAAGTGCCACAAGCCTGGCTCGGATATGCTGCCGACCACACCTCCAAAGAAGGCTCGTGTTTTTGTCTTTGAAGGGGCAAATCGCGGCTTTTGTGAGAATTGTCATGTGAATGAGCATAAAGATATGTTTCATTCAAAATTTTCAAACAAGCCTTGTTTGAGCTGTCATACGACGGAAAGTTTTCAGAAACGAAAGACTTTTGACCATGAAGAGACGAGCTTTGAGCTGAAAGGGAAGCATAAGCAAGTGAAGTGTGCAGAATGCCATGAGCCAACAGAAGATAAATATAAGACTCCGCCACGTAATTTTAAGGGAGACTATAAATTTCCTGAGATCAAGGCGAAAAACTGTGCTGCATGTCATGATGATGTCCATAAGGGAGCCAATGGCCCCAACTGTATGAAGTGTCACAATGAAAGTGGTTGGAAGTCAGCCAGTGAATTTCATAAAAACTTTTTGCTCCAAGGTGTTCATCTTCAGTTGGAGTGTAAATCCTGCCATGTCGGGAATCGTATCCTTCATGGAAGCAGTGAAGACTGTAGCACCTGTCATGTGAAGGATGATCCTCATCATGGTCAGTTGCCGCTTTGTCAGGATTGCCACCTCCAGAACTTTTGGAACCAGACCCGATTTGATCATAATATGACGCAATTTCCCTTGCGCGGAGCTCATCGCGTGACGGAGTGCCGCGCCTGTCACAACCAGGGAACATACCAGGGTCTACCGAATCAGTGTCAGGACTGTCACTTTAAAGATGCGGCTTCAGTGGTCTTGCCACAGCATAGTACAGCTCGCTTTCAGCAGTGTGACAACTGTCACAATACCTATTCATTCCAAAAGGCAACGATTAGCCCCTGAAAGGACTCGAGAACTGATGGCCAATATTGTCGATGATCTGATTGATGTGCTATGGGTCAAGGAAATTGAAAAAAATGTTTTTTTGGGTAAGGTGCAGGACCTCGGGCTAAAGCATCTTTTTGGAGGGCATGTTTTAGCGCAAGCGCTCGTGGCAGCAGCACAAACAGTCGAAAAAGATCGCTTTTGTCATTCCCTTCATGGCTATTTTTTACGTCCGGGAAAAAACGATGAACCTATCTACTACGAAGTCGACCTAATTCGCAGCGGAAAGAGTTTTACAACCCGTCGTGTCGTAGCTAAGCAGGGTGGGCTGGCTATCTTCAGTATGTCAGCCTCTTTTCACTCTCTCGAGCCAGGTTTTCATCATCAGACTGAAAAGCCCAGTGTGCCGGGGCCAGAGGGGATCATGACCGAGCTCGAGCAAGCTCGCAAAGCTAAGGATATGATTGCCGAACAAGTTCGCGACAAATTAACTGCAGATCGACCGATTGAAATCCGCATAGTCGATCCAGTGGATCCCTTTCATCCTCACAAGCGACCGCCACTCAAGTATTCTTGGTTTCGGACTCTCTATCCGATGACATGTAAGGATCAGATTATTCATCAAGCTATGCTTGCCTATGCGTCAGATTTTGGTTTGGCAACCACAGCACTACTCCCGCATGGAGTGACGTTCTTTCAACCTGGTACACAGGTGGCAAGTCTCGATCATGCGATGTGGTTTCACCGGCCCTTTTACCTGGATGGCTGGATGCTCTATGTGAAAGACAGCCCTTCGGCAGCTGGTTCGCGCGGTTTTAATCGGGGATCTATATACACTCAGGATGGCGTGATGGTCGCTTCAGTAGCGCAGGAGAGCCTTATCCGTCGGCAGGATCATCCTAAAGAGGGTGATCCTACCAAGGGTCTGGTGAGTTGAGAGCGATTGAGGGGCGCTTCTAAAGTCGACCTTCAGAGTTTGAATAGAGCTTGGGTGAGCGTCGCACGGGCCCAAGGACTGTCTTTGACTTGGCTAGCTCCTATCGTGAAAAAATAATCGACGCTATCCTGGGCCTTTAACGAGCCAAGCTCGAAGACAAAACTGTCATTGATTCGAGGCATACGTAGATTCTGTTGGGCGCCTCCGTTGATCTTATAGTGGAGATCAACCCAGTCTGCCTGGTTTACAAAAAACACCAGCTTGCCATCACTCACTTTTGTACCGAAAGCTTCGCTAGCGGGAATGACAGGTGGCTTAATGCGGTCAGGGGCAGGGGGCGGGTTTGCTCCTTGATCTTCGGGGAGGTTCAGGAGACTTCGAAGGGCCCGCTTAGGCTTGCGGTTGATATCATAGAGGCCCCAGGAATCACCGACACTTCCCTCATCATGTTTCCAATCTTCATCAAAAGCATCGAAATACATGATGTGCATCAGTTCTCCACTGGTTTTCTGGTAAGTTTGAACCTTAACGGCCAGATCTTTGAGAAAAGTGAGCTGGTTGTCCTCGCTGGGTTGTGCTTGGCCCAGGGCGTTGCCCCTTGTGGCCCAGCCTGTTTCGCCAATCACCATAGGTTTTTTCGCGAGGCCCTTATAACCCTGCTGCTCCCATTGCCCTAACTGCTTACGCATGAGAGTCCATGAGCAGATCACGGCATCGGCGGCATCGCTGATGGGAACTTCTTCCCAAAGAGGGTGGACGTGATAGAGAACAAAGTCCACGGCTTGTGCGAGGACGGGACTGTAGGTGCTATAAATTTGGGCTGAAGTAATTTTATAGCTGCTTATGCCGCTCGCGAGGAGACTTTGACGAACGTAGCTTATGTAGTTGACCAGGCGTTCGTCACTCATTTCGTGGCGGTACTGAGTTTCGCTACCGATGATAAGGCTACGGATGACCTGGCGTTTGGATTCGGGGCCTTGAGCATACTGCTTAGCCGTATCGATGAGACTTTCTATCTGACTTAGGTTCGCTGAAGGCATCTGAGATTTCAGATCCGAAAGCGACGTTGGCTTGCTTTCAGCGACTGCAGCTGCAGGATCGTAGCTCAGCCAGGCGCCAATATGGACGCCAAGTCCTTCGCTCTCCGCAAGTGCCAGGATAGTTTGGGTGAGTGGGCCCATACCATACACGCGAATTTCCGAGGTGACCTGTTTTAAAAGGCGCAGGTCTTCACGAATCTCTTGAGCCGTTGGTTCAGCTCCTCCAGGTCCTTGATTATGGCGGTAGGGGGAGTAGTCGACTACTTCAAAAAGCTCCGCCTTTTTGCTGTTCTGGGCAAGCTCCTGGCTTTCAGGGCTTGACTGGCCGCAGGCCGTTAAAAGGGTGAGGAATATGGAACAGAGAATAGGTGTGAGGCGCATCATCAAACTCCGCGAGTAAGGCAACTCCGATCCTTCGACAATCACCGGGGAGCAAGCCTTGTACCAGAAACTAGAGATCATAACTTTCGGGGGCTTAGATCTTGCGATGAGAGTCCGAGGCCTGCTGTTAGATGCGTTCGCCGAGTTAACTTTTTTTAAGTAAGTATCGAAAAGGAAAAGGTAAATATGTGGAGTGTCGGGTGCCTTTTGGGCGGGATGACAGGGGGCTAGGGCTCGTTGCTAGCAATATTTGATTCTCTAGCCTTGGACTGGAGTTGGCTTTTGCTCTCGAGGCGTTTTACTATGGAGAAAGCTTGCTTGAGCATTGTGCAGACGGCAAAGATCTCAATCGCCATGGGACGAGGGACTTCAGATGAGCTGGCGCCTGATGAACTGTTTGTTATGTTTTATGGGCTTGAGTTTTGTTGGGATTGGTTTTGCAGAGCAACGCCCCGTTCTTCCACTGGCCAGTGAATATCTCCAGGAGCATGCGGAATTGAGCTGCTTCACAAAGGCACTTGCCAAATCCGATAGACTGGAGCTCATTGATAGCCTTCCCGAACTCACCCTGTTTGTTCCGCACAACTCAGCCTTCACCAAATGGTCCCAAAAAGATCTCGACACGATTTTTGCTCATCGTCAGATGCTTCAAACATTGGTGGATTTTCACATCACAGAGAGTCGAATCACAACCGAGGAGGCCAAAGATCTCAATGCAATTCTCATGGAAAATGGTGGGCTTGTCTCAACAGAATGGGATGGCACAGATCTGTGGATCAATGGAGCGCGAGTCTTAGTTCGGGATATCCAGCTTCAAAATGGTATGATGCATATCATCGAGACTATTCTTGAACCCTGAAAACTGATGCCTTAAATTGGATGTATATTCCAGCAGATGTCTCTCGCAAATTAATCTTAGCTATCATAATTTTGCCCCCTTGGGGGGGGGCTTATGTGTTCGATATGTAAAAGTGATAGAAACGTCATAAAACGCGGTTTTTATAGGCGTCCATCAGATCAGAAAAAGGTCCAAAGATACTTCTGTAAGGCTTGCAGGATAAGCTTTTCAGAGCAGACATTTGCAGTCGATTATCGACAGCAAAAACGATGGTTGAATCAGTCGTGCTTTTTAACGCTTTGCAGCGGTGTTTCTCAGCGCCGTGCAGCCTATGTCTTCCAGGTGGTCCCTAGGACTATATCTAGAAGGGTTAAGAGATTTGGTGAAATTTGCGAAAAAAACCTCGCAAATTACAGAGAAAGTAGAGCGAAAGTAAGTGAAGTTCAATTTGATGAACTTGAAACTTTTATTCATACAAAGCTAAAACCCGTTACTATCCCTATAGCAGTAGAGAAGAAAACTCGAAAAGTTTTGGCTTTAAGCATAGGAAATATAGGTGCAAAGGGACATCTAAAGCAGATTTCACTTCAAAGATATGGACGTAGGCCTAGCGAAAGGCTTTCTGCATTAAAAACAATGGCGAAAGACTTAAAAACTTGTATCGCTCCGAAAGCGCGCATTGGTAGCGATCGATGCCCCCTTTATCCAAAGCTTGTGAGAGAGTATTATCCAGAGGCTACGCACTATACCTGCAAAGGTCTGCGTGGTGCAGTGGTAGGATTGGGTGAGCTTAAAAAAGCAGCTTTCGACCCTATTTTTAGCTTGAATCACACCTACGCGATGTTTCGAGATAATCTGAAAACTTTAAGTCGCCGTACTTGGGCGACAGCAAAAAGTAAAGATAAGCTTCTGTTTTTGCTTAATATCTACGCTTGGTTTCATAATTTATGGCTCGATCGAAAGCTAGCAAAGCCCAGACTTGCTGTCTTCGATGGCTGATTTTTTTATGAAATCCAATTCAAGGCATCAGTTTTCAGGCGGCACAGGATGGATCGTTGGTTAAGGTTGATATGCCAGATTTTTCGACTGTTGAATTGCTAGATTTTTGTCGAATATGAAAAGTCAGTTGCGAGCCAAATCCTTGGAATTCTATCCTTAAGGATGCTGAATTTAGTAGATTGTTTAGACTGGCATCAAGCGCTTCGTAGAATGATGAGTTTTCGGGGGGCGCACCCTCAAAGTTGATGCTGAGTGCTTGCTGTGACAACAATACACTGGCTTTGATTGGGGCTTGGCTCTTGAAGAGCAATGAAAGCATAAGCTGTTCGAGAGCCTGTTTCAGAATATAAAAATCACCTTCTATTGTTGTGTCGAAGGGAAGATTGCTTGCGTCAATAGTTAAGCGGCGATAGAGAGTGGGATCTAAAATGTCTTGGAGCCGCTCAAGCATAAGTTGAAGCACTTGATGAATAGAAATAGATTCAATCCGACATCCATCGACGCCACTCATAGCTCGAACTTCAGCGATAGATTGAGCAGCCTTAGTGAGCGCTAGACCCATTTCGAGTCCCAAAGAGTCAAAGGACTTACTGATCCCGTTTAACTGGTTTTTGACGATCATTGTGTCGGGGTCTAAGGCTTCATCCTGGGAAAAGAGTGCCTTTAAAATATGATTAAAATCCGCAGAGCACTGCTTCAATTGATCGATTTGTAAGTTCAGATAGTTGAGAGGATTATTGATTCTGTGGGCTACAGAGGCTGCTAAACTCAAGCGATGTTTGGTTTCCAGTCTCAGGATTTCTTCTTGACGCTCGCTATCACTGGCGCGCTTTTCCACGAGTTTTAAATGCTGTATTTGTCGGAATTGACGCAGAGCATTAAAGCTTAGAGCCAAAGCAAGCACGCTTAGGATGAGGAGAGCTATTATGATTTTTTGGAGGAGCTTCCGGTTTTCAAGCTCTTGCGTGAGCATGAGGTTTTTTGCTTCTTCTGAACGAAGACCTAATTGTGTTGCTTTTTTATTGAAATCTACGGAATCACGCATTGCGTTCGCTTGAGCGGATTGTTTTGTGTAAAGCTCAAGGTAGTACAAGGCTTTGTCGTTCTGCTGGAGTCCCTTTGAAATCTGGTAAGCTAATTCGTAAGCTTCTTTAAGGGTACCTTGATAATCGCTTTGTTCGAGGATTTCGATGCTCTCTTTAACTTCCTCGAAAGCTTCTATTGATTTGCCTTGGTGTAAAAGTGTGCTGGCTAAGCGCATATGCGTGAAAGCGATGAAGTCTTTGGTGTTCTGGGCCTGAAACATTCTGAGGGCAGTCTGTCCAGCTGCGAGTGCTTCGGGATACCTGCGCATTCGAGTGAAGTATTTAAGCCAGGCATACTGAATGTAAGACTTATCGGCCGGAGCATCAAGTTGGTTGATGAGCCTTTCCGATTCCTTGAGGTGGCTTTCAGCGAGATGCAGCTCGTCCTCGTTTGCAAGCTCGATAAGGCTGCTCGCGATATTGAAGTGGATTGATGAGCAGAAGTAGCGCCAAGTATTTTTTGTACAGTATGCGAGAAGATTCTGGTATTGAGTCATCCCTTTGCGACCATGGTCAGTGTCTAGGAGTATAACGGAACTATTTAAAATAATATTAAGTCTCAGGTGTTCCGAATCTCCGTGGGCGTCTTTAAGATCTTCTAAAGCCTGTTCAAAGACTTGTAAGCCAAGCGGGGGATCTCCTGC
>CANGNB010000212.1 GCA_947454545.1 Oligoflexaceae bacterium | reverse complement strand
GGTGTTGGTGTAGCCTCGGCAGATATACATCTCCTGGCCAGGGGTTGTGTCGATTTCATCGCGACCGGCGATAATGCTGTTGGCAGGAATGAAGCTCCCATTTGTTCCTCCAGCAGAGCGTTCCCAGCGCAACTTATTCATCGGGTCACCTTTATTGCTCATCAGGACTTCAAAGTCACCCGACGCGTAGATGACTTTGGCAAACTCATAGAGACACTGAGCGCTCTTGATGTCGCCATTGTTCACCATAGTCGTGCGCCCAGGGTGCACACCCATATTGGTTCCTGACCCTGGATCAAAGTGCCGCGAACGGCACACGACTCGGGGATTTCCTGCAAGGGGACTGACTCCCACATAGCCTGGCTTAATATCTTCTTTGCGTATCCAATTGAGGGACTGCTCCTGGAGAGTCAAGCTTTTGCTGGAAGCTACAGAATACCGACGTGATCCATTCGAAGCAAAGATCGTATAGGTCCAGGTTTCAAGATTTTTTACATCTTTGTCGATCACTTCGCTCGGGTTGCCGGCGGCGATGACGACTCCGTTGGCTATGCGCTGATTCACTGTATAAACGCTGCCATCCTCGGGCTTGCCTTCAAAATTGCGCAAGCTTCGGATGACGAGCCACTGTCCTGAACTGAGCTTGGGTATAATCTTTACCTGGTTATCCCCATCGATCAGTTCATACTGCTCGTAGGCAGCAGGGATCGCTGGTGTCCATATCCAGCTCACTTCTGTAGGAATGCCCTGCTCCTCGCCGCTGCTGCTGCGCCCCACAACACAGAGTTTGATGACAGCATTTTGCATTTTTATTGAGGCCACATCGAGCTGCAGGGGCAGGCTGGCTGCCTGATAGGCGGTGTAGCCCGCACCATTGCGGCAGTCGGTGTCCGCTTCGAGTCCGCCTTTCCACTTATATTCGGGAACTTCGGACACTGTGATTTTATAGCTTGGATCGGGACTCGCATTTTGTGGGTAGCCGGCAAGGCTAGCACTCTTAAGGACACCAGTCGATGTTCCAGAAGCACCTTGAGGAAAAGAAGCTTGAGTGATCGGGGCGCCATCGTGCGGACGCAGCTGAGGGACTTTATCTCCCTTCTGTGTATCAGCACAGGACCAGAGACCCAATATGACTAGACCTAAACCTAGGGAACCTTGCATGTCCTTACCCTCGACGACTTGATGTGTACCCAGAGATCAGCAAGGCTTATTCCAGTTCGCTGCTTCCCAATTTCGCCAATCACGAGGGTGACTTGCTAAGCTGTGCTTCCGAGAGGGAACGCATGAGAGACGTGCAGGCAAGTTCTCTTCTCGCTTTCCCGGCTCCTGTTAAGCTCCCGAGATCATGTGAGTTCGCGCCTTTTTCCGCAACACGATAGGGGTCGATTTGCCAAAGTGAGCTTTTCGACTAGGTTTTTATTCTTAAAAAATGAAAGCTTAGGGAGAACGAAGGGCTCGGTTGGGCTAGATCAAAAGCCAAGGAAGACTTTCAGCATGGAGGTCTCAGATACGAATTTCAAGTTTTTCTGGTGTAGGGTCACTTGGGAGACCTGAAAATCAAAAAGATCACATATGCTTATAGAGCATTTGCTGAGAGAGTATCGATTCGAGCTCTTGTCGACTGTGCATCGGACCAAACCCTGGTATCCAAACATTTCAGGGCTTTGGCACTGGCCTCCTTTTTGCTTTGGCGTAAGATTGTGGAACAGATCAGACTCACTCGAGGATTTTATGCGCTATGCTCTCATCAGTCTTGCACTCTTAACAGCCCATTGCTCTTCTCAGAATGCTCACACCGCTGCACGGACACCGGCAGCTACGACCTCTGCCGCAACTGCCAGTGTAAGTCGTGAAGATTTAGAAAAAGTCATCAGTGAGCAAGAAGCTCGCGCTCAGGATGCCTTAGCAAAAGAGGCTAGCAAAGTCGATAAAGTCGAACTCAGCGGCAAAGTCTCGGCCCAGTTTGCCAGTGTGCGTAGCCGCGATGGCCGCTCTATGAGTGTGAACCAGCAGCAAAAAGCCACAGAAAGTGTCGTCAATCTCGTGGAGGCTTCGCAGGAAAAGAATCTTGCGGGCATGAGCTCGGCAGCTAACGGCTTGGTGAGCGTGATTCAAGAGTTTCAGAGTCCTCAGGTAAAGCTCGTGGATGGACTCGGTCTAGCTCAAGCTATCCAAGCTGTCGTTGCCGCCTCGCTCAATGCCGATGTCCAAGGCATTCTCAAGGCCGTGGCTGATATCGTCGCCGCTGCAATGAAATAAGACTTCTCTGAGGGGGGCGAACAAGCCTTCGCCCTCGCTCGGCAAAATCTGCCTCTTCGCTGCCTTAAGCTAGCTTTCAGCCTGCCGACAACCCTTTCGTGTGAGCATCGCTCTAGGAGTGCTCAGGGAAGGGTTGGCTATGCATCTGAAGTCTTCTATTTATAGTCTTGTCTCCATTCTTAGCCTGGCCACAGGCGCCTGCAAATCGACCCAGAGCTCGGTCGAATCGCAAGCTTCCTATGGTGAAAAACCATGTTCGATAGTTATTGTTGGAGGCGGCGTCGCAGGTTTGCATACCGCTTATCGCTTAGCTCCGACTCAAGGTGAAAATGTTTGTGTCTTTGAAAAGGAAGAGCGTTTAGGAGGGCGCCTTTACGATCTCGCCCTCAGCCCTGAAGACGAGGCTGCTGGACGCGTGATCGGTAATGGTGGGCGTCGGATCATGGAAACCCAGTCCATTCTGTTCCAGTTGGCACAGGAGCTTGACATCGAATACGATACTCCTAAAACTGGGATCGATATCATCTATGCTCGAGGCAAATTTGGCAGTAATAAAGACGAATTTGCATCTCTTTACCCTGGTCTGGTCTACGACCGTAAAAAATCAGATATCGAAACTCAGCTCTTAACCCAAATCGTCGAGAGTCCCTTGCGTAAGTCCATCGATACTTATGCAGACTTTGCGAGCTATGCGAAGGCTGTTGTCGGTGAGGCGGGGTTTCAATATCTGCATGACATGAGCCGCTTTCGTGGCGATTTCGAATATCCGTTGAGTGCGAAAGGCTACGTCGATTTTCTGGCAGAAGAGCTCAATGTATGCTGTCAAACCTATTATCCTAAAGGCGGAATGACAGCCTTTCCTAAAAAAATGGCAGCCAAGGCCCGGAGCTATGGAGTCAGGATTTTTACAGGAGAGCCTGTCCTGGCGATCGATCGGGCTCTTGGTGGCTATCAGATCAGAACAAGCAAGCGTTTTGTCGATGCCAAACGCCTGGTGATTGCCGTACCACCCGACGGATTTCGCAAAATCTCCGGTGATGTGGCCCAGGATATTCAAGCGATGGAACAGTTTCAGAGTCTCATCGGAGTGCGGGTCACGGTGATCAACCAGTGGTTTGCAAAACCTTGGTGGAAGGAACTAAAAAACAAGGATGGTCAAGGTATCTGGCGCACCTATACCACATCAGATCCGAAGAAGCCCGACAGTCGCTGCATCAATTTCACAGAAATCCCTCCTGAAAAATATGCGGAACCCATGAATGTCATTCGAACAGTCTATAATGATCAGGCTGAGTGTGCAGAGTTTTGGTCTAAATTAGACGAGGCTCACGATGATCAGCAGCGAGACCGCCTTCTCCACGAAGGTCTTACAAAAATGTTTGGCAACAATGGGGTCACACCTGCGGTCAGCATTCCTTCGCCCATTCGCACCACATACTGGGAGTGGCCCGATGGTTGGTACTGGGTGCGCAAGGGCAGTCGTTTTTCAAATCAAGACATTGCCGATTGGGCGAAGCAACCTATCCCTGGTGAGCCTATTGGGCTTGTGAGCGAGGGCTATAACCCGCAGCGTTCGAGCTGGAGCGATGGTGCTTATAAGTCTTCGCTCAATCTGCTCAAAGCTCAGTATGGTTATGTGCAGCCCTAAGGAGTTCTTGTGGAAAAACTGCTCATCATCTTCCTTTTCTTTGCGAGCTTTTCCCAGGCTCTGGCAGACATTTCCACAGCTCGCCCCGAGGAATGGGAGGGGCAAAGATTAGGAACACACCTACGAATCTGGCATCCTGAGCAAGATGTAGCAGATCCTCACACCGTTGTGCGAGGGGAGCAGGATAGTCAATTTCAAGCGAGTGTGCGGCCCTATCCGAGTGTAGGCTTCAGTGCCAGCGAATTTTGGGCGAGACTCGAGATTGAACACCCTGGTTCCGAAGCCGTCTCTCTCTGGCTCGAAAATCAGTACACCATGATGGATGCCCTGAGTCTTTATTCTATGAGTCCGGATGGGACCATAAAAGTGGAAACTCAGGGGGACACAGTCCCCCGCATGGACCACGAGCATTCGTTTCGGGGGCAGGCCTTTCATCTGCGGGTCAAGCCAGGAACCAACGTGTTCTACCTGCGGAGCAAAACCGAAGGATCAAACATTCTAGCTCTCTCTCTGTGGCGAGAGGGGCCTTTCGATCGGCATAAACTCAAGGATATGCTGACAGTGGGACTGCTGATCGGGGTCTTGGGAACCCTCATTCTCTATAATAGCTTTCTCGCAGTGTCCTTTCGAAGCATGACCTATTATCTCTATACCTTGTTTTTGGTCTCCATGGTTCTTACTCAAATGGCTTTGCAAGGCCTCTGGATGTTTTTTGATGTCCCTTTCGGTAGCTATCTGATGAATAAGGGCTTTCTGATCTGTGCGAATGTCACCAATGTCATGGGAGTGACAACAACCATCTACTTTCTCAATATGAAAGAACAGATGCCAAAGCTCTACAGATGGGCTGTCCTGGTTGCTGCTTTGCCACTTTTGATTATCGGCATAGGACAGTTTTCGAGCTATCTCGTCTTTGGCAAAGTTACGACAGCCTTTATTGGTATGGGTTCAATTTTTCTCTTTGGTCTATCTTTCCTTGCCATCCGCAGTGGCTATCGCCCAGCCTGGTTCTTCATGGCAGCTTGGGCGTTTGTGTTGGGAGCGAATATCCTTACCGCTCTCCATTTTGAAGGTGTCTATCATGCTAGCTGGGTTGTGCAGTTTAACAACTGTCCCGGGGCTGTGTGCGAAGGCATTCTGATGTCTCTCGCCTTGGCCGAACGCGTCAATGATATGCGTGATAAGTCAGCCCAGCTTATTCGTGATCAGCAGCAGCAAAATCTCGAACTGGCACAGAAAAACGCCGAACAGCAAGCGAGTCTGCGAGAGGAAACTGAGTCGAAGTTGGCCTTGGCTTCCGATGTCGCCCATCGTTTGAATAATCCCCTCAATTATATTCAAATTGGATTGATTTCTATTGAAAATGGTAAGCATGAGCTTGAGGACGTCGTTCGCTTGCTCTTTGCGGACGCGGATCCTGAAGATGCTGATATTGCTCACTTGCGTGACTTCTTTAAAGGCTATCAAAACAACCTCGAAGTGATGCTGGCCTCCATGAAATTGGGCCTGCTCCGAGCCACCGATTCGATCGATGAGATCCGTGGTATCAGTGGCATCGATGGTCGCTCGATACAGGTGATACAGCCCCGACACATTTTTGCGGAATTGAGTCGCACTTTGGCTGTCGATCTCGATGCTCACGATTTTCAGCGACTCCGCTTTCATGTCCCAAAGCTCGAGGCAAGTCAGCTGCAGGCCGATCCCTTTATCGTCCAACATGCTTTGAAAAGTTTGCTCTTTGAACTTGTGAGATCGGTTGCGGGGACTGTGCAGCTGAAGTGGCAGGAGCAAGCCAGTCAGATCACCGTTGATATCCTCTTCGATGATGACATCCAGAGGACTGAGACCCTCATGGCGACGATTGAGCGCATCAAGCAGCTGCTCCGTTCGACCTTTCTCGAAGCTGAGATCGATCTAGAGGCTCGATCGCTCACTCTTACGATGCAGGTTCAGGGAGAACTTTCGAGTATTCCTCTTTTGGCTTCTTAATCTTTCTTTTTCTTTATCTTTTTTGAAGTATCTTCCACTGGGTGGCAAGACCATGCATTTGGGTCGAAGCCTCTCGCCAGGTATTGACTAAACGGACAGTTTTCGCGATTTTTCGGCTGGCTCTGGAGCGCTGATCTGTCTTGCTGCTTCACAGCGGAGGAGAGATAAGCCTTAGGGGCTTGGCACTGTTCTTGATATCTGAACGCTGAAAGCCACCGCTCACCAGCGTGCAGGCGCCAAACAGTCGAAGAATTTCACTCGGAGTGATCGCATGAAAGAAGAGCTGAACGAGGTGCAAGTCGGCAATGAGGGGCGTGATCTCACCCGCTTTCAGGTCGATGGTGTCTACCTTAAAGAGGGAACATCCATAGCCTTTTTTCCCTGGATCGATCTGCTCTTGGTGGTGAGTGAAGATCATCAGACCTGCTTTGTAAGTCCAACACGGCGTATTGTCATACGGACATCTTTGAATAGTATAGAAGACGAGCTCAATCAGCACGGCTTCGTGCGCATCAATCGCCAGCAAATCATCAATTTGCGGCATGTGAAGAAGTTGATGACCGGACCTAAGGCACGGGTTTATCTCAGCAATGGCCTTGCCTACAGCATCACCCGACGGCGCCGTTCTGAAGTCGTGAAAGCCCATGAAGATTTCTTGGTTCAGCAGTCGACTCAAAGAGCAGCTCACACCCAAGCTCCTTTGCGGACGCTGCGGTCCAGTTTCGAAAGTTTTGGATCGGAAAAGCTTTGGACGCCGAGTTTGTCAAAAGTTAGAAATTATCTTAAGAATCATATAGATATGTCCTATGACAAACGTCAGGCTTTCGAATTCCTCGCTCAAACGCCTGTGTGCCATTGGTTAGGGGCTTGGAATACAGACCTCATTCAAGACGTCCGCCCCCTTTTGATCGAAGCGGATGCCGTGGGTGAAATTCCTGTCTTTGTTCTCTATCGTCTCCAGTTGCGCGAAGAGACCAAGCATCAAAAACCCGACCTGATCGATCTCATGAATTATAAGCATTGGATTCGTAGCTTTGTTCAGACGGCAGCGCACTATAAGTGCATGGTGATCCTTGAACCTAATGCGCTGAGCATGCTCGATGACTCGATGCCTGTTGAGGTGCAGGATATCTATTACGAGGCTCTTCGCTTCGCCATAGCTAATCTGAGACGTTCGCCTCATATTCGTATCTACGTCGACGCGGGACATTCCGGTTGGGTTCCCGCCCATGAAATGGCTATTCGGCTCGCTCGAGCAGGGATAGACTTTGCTCACGGATTTTCGGTCAACGTTGCAAAT
>CANGNB010000211.1 GCA_947454545.1 Oligoflexaceae bacterium | reverse complement strand
GCTCATTCACTTTTACGGAGTCAAACGATTGATCCGAGTGGGATCCTGCGGGGCTCTACAGGCTTCTCTAAATCTTCGCGATCTTATCCTAGCCTCAGCAGCAAGCTATGAATCGCACTATGCAGATCAGTTTCAACTTCCTGGTACATTTGCACCGACAGCAAGTTTTCCTCTTTTGCAGAAAGCCGCAGCTGCAGCAGGAAAATCCAAACTTTCCTTTACCGTTGGCCCCGTTGTCAGCAGCGATGTATTTTACAAGGACCAGAAGGACTCCGACTTAGCATGGGCAAAGATGGGTATTCTTGCCGTCGAAATGGAAGCTGCAGCCCTTTATATGAACGCGGCTCGTGGCCAGGTAGAAGCCTTGACTCTCCTCACTGTATCCGACTCACTTGTCACAGGTGAGTCTATGAATAGCGAAGATCGTGAGCAATCTTTTGATACCATGATACGCCTAGCTCTCGATCTGCTTTGATCATTTTTATGGAGCAAAGGATAGACCAATGAAAACATGGACGCAGATCCTTCGTATTCTCAGTCTTTCAGGAATGTGTGTACTTATCTCATGTCGCACGACCCATCCCACGACGACGCGAGATAACTCCGAACTCCAGTCAGAGATCGATAGCTATACCCCTCAGACCATGACTCTTGACCCAGTCAAAAGTAAACTCGCTCTTACCGAGCTTGATCGCATCTCGCGCATCTACCTATCGGAGGCCGTGGCATGGGCTAACAGCCAGCCTTCCTGCGACTCCTTTTGTATGGCTCTTATTGTTTCCGAAACACTCGCAGCCTCACAAAAACGTGAAATGGCCCAACAAAAGCTTGAGAACATCCGTCTTGGCAATCGTGACAAGCGCTGGGGTGCTATTCCGCCTCTTCCGGGCTGGAGAGGATTTTTCGGCGATATTGAATCTCTCTTGAGCAAAGGAAAGAGTGCTGATGGCCGCTACACTCTCACCGAAGGCGTCTTGCACTTCCCGCTAAAAGACAGTGTTTTTAGGAATTTGAATCGCTTTGACTCCCCTGGGTCCTTTCTTGAGGTCGGCGCCATTCTGCCAATCTTTCGTGACGAGACTAGCCCTCCACTTTTTATTGGCTCAGACAAATTCGGCCACTTTTTGTCGACAGGCTTCGAGTATATGGAAACCTATCAAGAGACTTTCGATGACACTCTTAAGGCTGGCTTGAGTGCTGCAGAAGCCGAAGAAAGGGCCTTATTTGCAGTCCATGTTCGTGGTCTCCTCACCGAGACAACTTCCCTAGGGGGCTGGATTGCACGTGTTTTTTCTTACGGAGATTTATCAGCAAACTTTGATGGCTTCCGCTTCTTCAAAGACATTGTCGATGGCCGATCACCCTATCTAGCTTTTGATAAAGACAGCAAGCGTTGGCAAATAGGTCCCGAAACTTTCGCTTGGGAGAAGCTTGTCCAGGACACTTGGGATGAGGGTCAAAACTGCAGCCATTACTTTGATTCCGTCCAAGGCACAAATGATTTTGCGCATAAGATTGTCGCTCAGCTCGTCGAACTTCAACAAAAATTTGGCAAGGATGTCTCCTGTCCAAGTCTCGTGGATCGATGCCAAGCTATGGCCAAAAGGGAGGATAGGCTCTATCGAAATCCCTATCGCAAGGCTCTCATTAGCCCTCAGTGCCTCCAGATTGCCGATGGGTTGCGAAGTAAGCCCAGCTTTACTCAGGCTGACACAAGTTTGAGTCCTGAACAGCTCGATCAAAAAGGATTTTTGGCCGGCGAGACAGTTGTCAAAATAAGTCGCCAATGGTGCGCCGAACAGCGTGACAATTTGGTGAAAAAACGCTGTCAAAGTCTCGGCAAGGAGTTTCGCACCTCGACCGAATGCCTTGAAAAAGTTAAGCGTATTACCTCGGAAGGGTTTCGTTGTGCCTTTGACACTCAGGACTTTTTAGGTTGGGCCAAATAAGGCTGGAGCCCAGGTCTTGCAAAGCCTATAGGGCTTTGCTATGAAGGCATGTGTCTTGCAATGAGGCGCTCACCCTTGGACAGCCAAGTCCTGGATGAAACTTCGCATCTGACCCATGCTTTTTAACCTGAGGAAATTGCTTATGTTACAGTCGAAAGTGTCTGCTGCTGCCTGGCTCTTAATCAGCGCATGTTCTCCCTCAACAACGGGTTCTGGTTCGAGCTCGGATCTTGCTGCGACTCAAGCCAGCAAGTTAGCCGATGAAGCCTTTGGCGAAAAATTCTGCAATGAAATCGTCGATCCGCTTCAACAGGGCAGTATGCATTGGATGGCTTGCAATGACGAAGTCAGCCGCTTAGTGAAAAAGAAGGTCACTCAGTCCCAGCTCGTCGTTCAAACCTGTGACGCGATCAAGGACATGCTGCACTCCTCCGCTAGTCTCAAAGCTTGCAAAGAAGGCGGTAAACGCCTGATAGCGAGCGAAGCTTTTGGAAGTGTCCAAAAAGACTTCTTCGCCAAAACCGCTAGTTCACTGGTCGCCTGTTACGAAAAAGTTGGCGTCATTCAGCCAAGCTACGATGAAACAGGCATCTGTGCTGAAGGCCAAGACTATTCCGCATGGACCATGGAAGCTGCTTCCCACATGTCTTCGGCTTTGAATAGTTTCAAAGCGGACGGACAAGCAACCGAAGTACCAGGTAGCTACCAAGGGGATGTTACCTTCTACAATACAAGCGGCCAGAAATGTACGTTTAAGCTCGATTTTGAATACTCAGGGGAAGACATCACCGCTCGTACGGATGCCTTTTCCTGCGGCTATAGTCGCGAGGCGAGTGAGTAATGACCTGACTCCCAGGAAGGTCTAGACACTCTTTGCGGTCGCACCAGAGGGCGCAGACGCGCTCTCTTCAGATTTCTGATTGGTGTGAGATGCATTTTGATTTTCCTGCTCATCGGCAAGATCTCTGACCTTGCGCCGCAGAATTTTCCCGACCGCACTCTTCGGAAGCACCTCAACAAAATGAATCTCCATGGGTCGCTTGTAGTTGGTTAGAGAGTCATTGAGAAACTTTATGAGCTCCTCTTTCTTTACAGTGGCATCTTTTGGAACGACAAACAAGACGACGCGCTCACCTGAGCGCTTGTCAGGGCGTCCAATAGCAGCACACTCCAGAACCAATCCAGATTCTTGAGCTCGCGCTTCTACTTCGCTGGGATAGACGCAAAAGCCAGAAACCAAGATCATATCTTTTTTGCGATCGACAATCTCGAGGAGCCCATCGGGACTAATGGTTCCCACATCCCCCGTCTGTAAAAAGCCGTCATCAGAGATTAGATGCGCTGTCTCCTTGGCATTTTTAAAATAGCCAAGCATGAGCTGAGGTCCCTTTGCTAAAATTTCACCACGCACCTCAGATCCCGCTCCCAGTGTGAGATCGTTACCGTCCTCATCTCTTAGCTTGATGAGCGTCTCGGGCAGTGCATATCCAGCCACGCCTGACTGAGGATTCACGGGATCGACCATAGTCAGCATGGGGCTCGCCTCGGTGAGACCATAACCTTCTTGAATTTTTGTTCCGGTTTTGAGCACCCAGTTTTTACTGACATCAGGTGTTGTCGCCATCCCCCCCGCAACAACAACAAATTCGGGAGGCAGTTTGAGTTTTTCAAGGCCAGGATCGTTCAGGAGAACTTTAAGCATTGTGTTGATCGAGGTCAGCATCATGAGATCTTTACGACCGATTAATTTGATCAGCGCTTTGAGATCTCTTGGATTCGGTAGAGTGATCGTACCAGCGCCACAGGCTGTTGCGGTCAGAAGACAGCAGATAAGTCCATAAATATGGTAGAAGGGGAGTGGATGCAAACACATAGCATTGGCTGGACCTGGAACTTGAAGCATCTCTTCGGCTTTGCTAACAACGTCTTTTCGAAAGCCTGCCTTGGATTGAAGCATATTGTAGACCATCGCCGAATGGGTGATCATGGCTCCTTTGGAAATCCCTGTAGTGCCTCCGGTGTACTGAATGAAAGCAAGATCCTCTGCTTTTATGTCCTGTTCGATTTTGCGAATCCTCTCCCGAGTCTCCACACTCACAGGTTGAAGCAGACTGCGAAACGGCGTCACTGTCAGGTGTTTTGCGAATTGAAAAGGCGGTATCATCTTCTTCACATGACGGACGACAAAATTGAGGAGAGTGCGTTTCAATTTTGGCAAAAGATCACCGATTTCTGTAAGCACAACTTCTTGCAGGCAGGGAATCTCAGCTTCTGCAGGTGACTTCGCAACATTGGGGATAGTGAAGAGAATTTTAGCTTCTGCATTCACCAACTGATCTTGAATTTCCTTACGGGTATAAAGGGGATTACAATTTACCACCACCATGCCAGCCTTTTGAATTCCAAGAACAATCAGGAGGTACTGACCCACATTAGGCAGCATGATCCCAACTCTATCTCCTCTTTGGAGGTAGGGTCGGCTCAGAAGATAGGCTGCGATTTGATCCGACATGGCGTCAATCGCATCAAAGGTGAGACTCTGTCCAAGGCATTCCAAAGCAATCTTGTGTCCCGATAGTCCGACTCGCCAGCGCCACATCTTAGGTATAGTGTTCATGCCCCTGTGATCGACTTTCGCCTCTCGCCCTATACGAATCTGGACTCTCTCCCAAAATGCAGCAACCTCCTGATCTGGTAAACGAAAGTGTTTTTTGTTGCTGCTCATTAAACAATCCTTTTGTGTGAGGCTAGTCCGAACTCTTAATGCCTTTTGGATGTTCTTTTGCTCCCTTAACAATCCTTTCGGAAGGTCGTAAACAGAAATTTCTTCCAATTTGGTATGAAGAGAAGAGGTTTTTTCCGAGATGTCGGCAGGTGAATTGCATCCGAGCTATATGATTTAGGTCGTTCATATCTAAGGATTATTTAACTTGGAAAAAAATGAATCAAGAATCGGAACTTCTTCCGATTCTTGATTTTTGCCGTTTTATACCGGTATTTAGCTATGGAAGTTTGAGAAGACTTTGCAATTCATGCGGCGCTTGCAGATACGTTGCTTGATACAAGTTACAGCATCCGAGATTGTGGCCGTCCGTAATTCAAACCAAAGCCATAAGGATAAAGGGGTTGCTGTCTATGCATATCAGGCAGCTGATCGACAGATTTCATCCATGTTATCGGTAGCTTACCGCGAAAATCAAAATCCCCAAACAAGACATCCGCCACACCTTCCCCCTGACTTCCCGGCAGCCAAGCGGCGACGAGGGCATCCCAATGTTTGAGTTTATCGGCTAAAACCAAAGGTCGCCCCGACAGCAAGAGAACAACCGAAACGCCTTTGACCTCACGAGTCTTTTGCAACAAGAGCTCATCTTCGGGCGCTAGAGTTAGACTCGCACTATCGCCTTCAAATTCAGCGTAGGGCTTTTCTCCAATGACTGTCACGACCAAAGCCTTTTGGCTGTCACGGCATTCAGCACTTTGAAAGGCTCCATGGCTGGCATACTCAACGGCTATATGCTTTTGCTCTCCCAGTTTTTGAATACCTTCAAGCAAAGTTGAAGCTCCTGCGGGCTTCTGCTGATTGCCAAGGCTACCCTGCCAGCCATTCGTCCACGCTCCAACCTGAATACCGTAATCATCTGCTTTGGGTCCCGCGACACAAACCCTGTGATATTTCTCCGCCGTGATGGGTAGTGCTGCTCTCTCGTTTTTCAAAAGGACCATCGAAGCCCGTACGGCCTTACGCGCGATTTCTCGATGACTCGATTCTCCAACAGCTTGGCGCGCAGCGGCAAGAGTCTGTCGCGAGACAGAGTCATTCGTCTTCAAAAGACCACTTTTCAGTTTGATACGCAAAATTCTTGCGACTGCATCATCGATACGGGCCTCGCTGATTTCACCTTTCTCAAAGGAAGTCAGGAGCAGCTGATAGATACGTTCGTGACGAAAGAGAGTATCTTCACCGCCTTGAGGGAAGGGGAGCTTGCCCTGCACCATGATCATATCAACGCCCGCATTGACCGCTTTTACCAGTTGCTTGCGATAGGTTTCTATCGGCTCAAAACGTCCCTCAACGGCAATTTCATCGATAGCATTCCAGTCTGAGATCACAAAGCCCTTAAAGCCCAAACCGCCGTCTTTTTCATCCTTTTTGAGATAATTCTGAACGAGCTCCTTATGCTCATGCATCTTAAGGCCGTTGATGCTACTGTAAGAGGTCATCACGGTATCAACATCAGCAGCAATTGCTTCTTTATATCCTTGGGCATGTAGCTTCAGGAGAGCTTGCAGATCGCCGCGGGTATCACCCCTGTCGATCTGCGGTTTATGAGTCTGTTCCGATTCTTTCCCTGTTCCCCACACAGTGCCACCATCACCGAGAAAATGTTTCGCAGTGGCAACCAGGTGTTGCTTGCCCACTTGGGTATCCTGCAGCCCTTCAACATAGGGCTTGGTCAGAAGCACCTGGAGTTCGGGATGCTCCCCAAAACTTTCATAAGTTCGTCCCCAACGCGGATCACGGGCAACTGTGACTGCGGGTGCGAAGGTCCAGTTGAATCCTGTTGCCAGAGTTTCTTCGGCAACGATGGCCCCAATGTTGCGCATCAGTTCTGGATCTCGCGCAGCACCCAGTCCGATGTTGTGTGGGAATATTGTGGTGCCACGTACGAGGCCGTGCCCATGAACAGCATCGACTCCGATGAGCAAGGGAATCTTAGCGGATGAGGCAAGAGCTTCGGCTTGAAATTTAGCTAGCTCCTTCGCCCAGCTCTCTGAGGTATTGGGAGCGATGATTGAGTTCCCCCCAGAAAGGATAGAACCCAAGTTCAAAGAGCGTACCGGTGATTTCCCGGCATCCATCTCTTTTTTGATATCGAGAATTTCCCCTTGAATCATCTGCCCTACTTTTTCCTGCAGGGTGAGACGAGAGGTCCAAGCTTTGGCTTCCGCATCTAGGTTTGGATCGACGGCTGCTCGTGCCGTGTGCACCAGTCCCAAGCCTATAACCATGGCTGCGACAAAGATTCTGCCCTGTCTGTACTTCATAAGTCCCCCTATTTTTTGACACACCAATCCTGGATCTTGGATTGTCTAGGGAAGCTTAGGAAGCTGCTGTCCTAACGGTAAAGCAAAAAGCCTAGCCGAATGACTCAATGGCCCTAAAAAACCCTTGAATGCTTGCCCTCCAGCGCACGAACGCTTCCAGAGAAAACCAAAGCCAGAGCGCCTAGACTCAAGGTCGACGCGCCCGCAGCCAAGCATAACCAAACTGACATACAAAAAATAGGCCCGCTAGGATG
>CANGNB010000210.1 GCA_947454545.1 Oligoflexaceae bacterium | reverse complement strand
TTAGCGTCGTTATTATTGAATGCCTCAACAACCTTCAATCGTTTCTGATACTTTTTACGCGCAGCTTCTGAACTTGCATCCAAAAGTGCTTTTCGCAGATCGTCAGCAAGATCCTCGATCTTTAGTCCTGCCAACAACTCTTGAATAGCTTCTGCTCCGACACCAACACGGAAGGCACCATTGCCGCGCTCTTGCAGCAACTGTTCGTATTCATCTTCGCTAATTACTTGGCCGACATGAAGTTTCGTCACTTCTTCATTTCCGGCGTCAAGAACAACGTATGATTCACTGTACAGTACGCGCTCAACATCTTTCAAAGAAATGTCAAGAATTGCACCAATACGAGAAGGAAGAGACTTGAGGAACCAGATATGAGCAACTGGTGTCGCCAAGTTGATGTGTCCGAGACGCTCACGGCGAACTTTAGAATGGATGACTTCAACGCCGCACTTGTCACAGACAATGCCGCGATGCTTCATTCTCTTGTACTTACCGCAAATACACTCGAAATCTCTGACTGGTCCAAAAATCTTTGCACAAAACAAACCATCACGTTCAGGTTTGAAAGTACGGTAGTTTATAGTTTCTGGCTTCTTAACCTCACCGTAGGACCAACTACGAATCTTTTCAGGCGAAGCCAGGGAGATCTTGATAGCACTAAAACTCAAAGGATCTGTCGGCTTATCGAAAAAATTTACCAAGTCGTTCAAGTGAGCTACCTCCGTATGGGGCTAAGAGAGGGTCTGTTAGAGCCCTCTCTTAATTGTAAGCATTGTTACTGACTGAAGTTTTCGAGACCAACTTCTTCGTTGTCTCTGATCAAATTCACATCTAGTGCCAAACTTTGTAGTTCTTTAACCAATACGTTAAAGCTCTCCGGCAAGCCTGGCATCATCATGTTCTGTCCTTTGACAATGGACTCGTACATACGCGTACGACCCAAAACGTCATCAGACTTCACAGTCAGAAACTCTTGCAGTGTGTTAGCAGCACCATAAGCTTCCATCGCCCAGACTTCCATCTCACCCAAACGTTGACCACCAAATTGGGCTTTACCGCCAAGAGGCTGTTGGGTAACCAGAGAGTATGGCCCGATAGAACGTGCGTGGATTTTTTCGTCGACCAAATGGTGAAGTTTCAGCACGTACATGACACCGACAGTGACTCGATTGTCGAATTTGTTGCCAGTCCGTCCGTCGTAAAGATCGCTTTGTCCGTTCTCTTCGAGACCTGCCAATCGCAAATAGCGCTTAATATCGTCCTCGGCCGCACCGTCAAAGACAGGGTTGGCTAAGTGAACGCCCTCTCGGAACTTTTTGACAAATGTGACTAGCTCTTGATCACTTGCGGACTTGATGAAGTCCCTAACTCCAAGATCAGAAGGCTCATCCCAAATTTGAACAACGAAGTCTTCGAGTTCTTTCCGATTAAAGCCTTGCTCGATAAAAGTTTGCAGCTTCTCTCCTAGGCCTTTTGCAGCCCAGCCAAGATGAGTTTCAAGGATCTGTCCAACGTTCATTCGAGAAGGGACACCAAGGGGATTCAACACGATATCAACAGGACGACCGTCCGTTAAGAAAGGCATATCTTCTTCAGGAAGAATCCTAGATACCACACCCTTGTTACCATGCCGCCCGGCCATCTTATCACCGACCTGGAGCTTACGCTTGATCGCGACATAAACCTTGACCATCTTGATCACACCGGGAGGTAACTCATCACCTTTCCGAACTTTCTTGATCTGCTCTTCGGTCATAAACCGAATCAGATTTATCTTTTCCCGCAGACTTTCAACGACTTTAATCAACAGGGAATTCTTCTGAGCATCTTTTACTGCCAGCTGTTCCCAGTAGATATAATCCAGCTTGTTGAGGAAGCCCTCGTCTACAACTGTGGAGGCCGCGGCGATCGTGACACCGTCACGTCCCCTGATCTCACCAGCTAAGGTTTCTCCAGCCACAATTTTTACAATTTTACGAGCAGCTGAATCTTTAATGATAGAAATCCTATCACTTTCGTCCTTACGCAGACGTCCGATTTCCTCTTCCTCGATTTGCAAGCTGCGAGGATCTTTCACAGCCCCTTCGCGAGCGTAGACTTTAGCACCAATAACTGTACCAACAACACCTGGGGGAACGCGAAGCGAAGTATCTCTAACATCGCCAGCCTTCTCTCCGAAAATAGCTCTGAGCAACTTCTCTTCCGGAGTTAACTGAGTTTCACCCTTCGGAGTAATCTTACCCACCAGAAGATCGTTGGGTTTCACATCAGCGCCGATCCGAATAATGCCTGCATCATCCAAATTTTTAAGCGCTTCTTCACCAACGTTGGGAATATCTGACGTGATCTCTTCTTGACCCAATTTGGTGTCTCTAGAGATACACTCGAATTCCTGAATATGGATACTCGTATAGAGATCTTCCTTAACCACTCTTTCGGAGATTAAGATGGAATCCTCAAAATTGTATCCACTCCATGGCATGAAAGCCACGACCACGTTTTGACCTAAAGCAAGTTCACCCATCTCAGTCGCGAAACCATCGGCAATGATGTCGCCTTTGCGGACTCTCTCGCCTTTGACGACGATCGGCTTTTGGTTGATACACGTATCAACGTTTGACCGCTTGTTCTTCTCTAGCTTGTAAATGTCAACTTCAGCGCCGACTTCGGTAAGGTTCTCGCCCTTTTCGTCAGTCTTGATAACAATACGCTCGGCATCGACAGCTACAACCACACCTTCTCGGCGTGCGACTACAGTTGCACCGGAATCTCTAGCAACGATACGTTCCATACCTGTTCCGACGAGGGGAGCCCTGGTCTTCAAGAGGGGAACAGCTTGCCGCTGCATGTTCGAACCCATCAAA
Organism: Oligoflexaceae bacterium; assembly: GCA_947454545.1. GTDB lineage: Bacteria > Bdellovibrionota_B > Oligoflexia > Oligoflexales > Oligoflexaceae > Oligoflexus. Next base: position 4,399 of record CANGNB010000210.1, on the reverse strand, counting down.
GCTCGGTTCGCATCATCGTTTTGGAGAAAAGGAATCAAATTTGCTGCTACCGAAACCAGCTGACTGGTCGATACGTCCATCAAATCTGCTTCTTCAGCTCTTACGATTTCACTTTCACCGGCTCGCCGCGCGTAAACCATCTCATCGTCTTTGTAGACATTGCTAGCCTGCGCGATAACGTGATCTAGATGCTCTTCCGCAGCTGAGTAATAACGAACAGCACCCTTTCCGCCTCCCTCTTCAGTGAGAGATTTGAATGGTGTCTCTATAAAGCCATACTCATTAACCTTGGCATAACTAGCCAAAGACGAGATCAGACCGATGTTCGGACCTTCTGGCGTTTCAATCGGACAAATCCGACCGTAGTGAGTAGGATGGACGTCTCGAACTTCAAAACCCGCTCTTTCGCGACTCAAACCACCAGGTCCGAGTGCTGACAAGCGCCGCTTATGGGTAACTTCGGACAAAGGATTTGTCTGGTCCATGAACTGGCTAAGCTGAGAGCTTCCAAAAAACTCTTTAACTACAGCAGAAGCTGGCTTGTTGTTCACGAAATCGTGGGGTAAGAGAGTGTCTATGTCGCCTAGCTGAAGTCTCTCACGAATGGCTCTCTCAATTCTGAGGAGACCTATCCTGTACTGATTTTCCAAGAGCTCGCCTACAGCTCTAACCCGGCGATTACTTAAATTATCGATATCATCAATCTGGCCCTTTTCGTTCTTAAGACCGATGAGATATTCGACAGTACGAAGAATGTCTTCCTTAGTCAGAGTCCGAACTTCGAGAGGGATGTCCAGGCCTAACTTTTGATTAAGCTTCATACGACCAACCGCGCTCAAGTCGTAGCGGTCAGCATTGAAGAATAGATTCTCAAATAACGCTGTAGCAGGCTCGATCGTCGGGGGATCACCTGGCCGCATTCTCTTGTATATTTCCAGAATCGCGTCTTCCTTCGAATCAATCTTGTCCGAAACCAATGTGTTTCGGAAGGATGAGTCTGCGTTGACGCCGTCGATGAAAAGGACTGAGAATTCTTTAACACCGGACTTAATCATCTTCTCGAGATGTTCGAGACCAAGCTCGGTGTTGAGAGGAACAACGACTTTACTAGCCTTATCCAGGATATCACTAGCAGAGACTTTGCCTAAGAGCTCTTCTTGCTCCATGGCTACATACTCGATCCCCGCTTGCTCCATAGCTCGGATAGCCTGGACAGTGATCCGTCGCCCTTTCCTAACCAAAACATTGTTGGTGGCAGGGTCAATCAAGTCAGTAAGAGCTCTCTGTCCACGAAGAATCTCGTAATTAAGCTTCTTCTCAAGACGCCCTTCTCTGATTCGAATAGCCTCTTTTCGGTAGAATCTATCAAGCAACTCCTGATCAGTGTATCCAAGAGCCTTGAGGAGAATCGTGCCATGCATCTTTCTGCGACGGTCGATTCGTAAGTAAAGAATATCTTTCGAATCAAATTCGAAATCTAACCAGCTTCCGCGGTAAGGAATGACTCTAGCCGTATAGAGCAATTTCCCGGACGTACTATTGCGTCCTTTATCATGGTCAAAAAACACACCTGAGGAGCGGTGCAACTGAGAGACAACGACACGCTCTGTACCGTTGATGATGAATGTGCCGTCTTCAGTCATCAAAGGTATCTCGCCGAAGAACACTTCCTGCTCTTTGACATCCCTGATGCTTTTCACATTTGTTTCTTTGTCGAGATCCCAAACAACTAGGCGGATCACGACCTTGAGAGGAGCAGCGAAGCTCATACCACGCTGTCTACATTCGTCGACCGTGTACTTGGGCTCTTCGAATGAATAGCTCACGAATTCCACCGAAGCTGTTTCGGCGAAATGGGTGATCGGAAATACAGAATTAAAAACAGCCTCAAGACCGACATTTTTGCGGTTTTGAGGAAGATCCTCTGCCTGCAAAAAGGAGCTGTAACTGTTTTTCTGCAGCTCTATCAGGTACGGAATGTCAATCGCAGGGGGAATTTTTTCAAATCTTTTCCTGGGACGTGTGAAACTAGACGCAAGGGAGGTCATATAGCACTCCTATGAAAGGAATCCCGTTCTGTACTGGACTAGAGCCGAATAGTTCTAGCTGATTAAGGATGACTTTAAAGACAAGTGCACGCTTTGTGACGTAGATCGAGCTAAGCAAAACGTTTACTGGGTGCAGATTCGACTTTCGATGATTCTGCATTCCCAAATAAAAAAACCGGCACCTCTAGAACCTCTAGCTCAGACTGACTCATAATGTCTGACAGATTCTCGAAGATACCATTTTTGCTTGTTTACGCGACACTGGGAGAAACCAGCAACGTTACCCGCCTCGCACTCCGCCAAAAAGCTTTACAGCTTCTAACATCGCAGACACCCTCAAAGTCAATAGGATATCCGGTATTTACCTAATAAAAAAGCGGAAAGATACGCCACGCACCAAAATGGTAGCGTAGCATAGCTTTCCGGCATTCTTTATTACTTGAGAGTAACTTTAGCGCCAGCTTTCTCAAGGACGTCCTTGATCTTCGCTGCTTCATCCTTAGGAATGTTAGCTTTAACTTCCTTAGGTGCGCCTTCAACCAAATCTTTCGCTTCTTTGAGACCCAGGCCAGTTATGGCGCGGATTTCTTTGATAACGTTGATTTTCTTGTCAGCAGCAACCTCAGCGAGGATTACTGTGAACTCAGTCTGCTCTTCAGCAGGAGCTGCGGCGGCTGCAGGAGCGGCAGCAAATGCGACAGGAGCGGCAGCGCTCACACCGAATTTGTCTTCCAGCTCTTTCACCAAATCAGCTGCTTCGAGCAATGTCAGATTCTCAAGAAACTCTACAACCTGTTCTTTTGTCACTTTGGACATAAAAAATTTCCTCCCAAATCACATCCAAATAGCTTCGACCTGAACCAAAGCCCTGCAGGATTACGAAGTTTTCTTATCTTTGATAGCATTAATAACTTGAACCAAGCTACGCGGCACACCGTTGAGAACACCGAGTAGACCGCGATGCGGCGATACAAGCGAACCGATGATTTTAGCAAGCAAAACTTCCTTACTTGGCAAGGAAGCGATTGCTTCAAGGTCAGCCTTCGAAAGAGTAGTCCCTTCCATGTGACCAGCAGTCACTTTGAAATTAGGATGGTCTTTTTCGAAGTCTAAGACAGCCTTCGTCACTTGAGCCGAATCGCCGTACGAACAGATCAGACCGACTGGGCCGACCAATTTCGAAGACAAACCCTCAAGGTCTTGGACATCGATAGAAATCGCTTTTTTCGCAATTCTATTTTTGACGACCTTGAACTCTGCACTTGCTTTACGCAGAGAAACTCTTAACTGGGTCAACTCTTCGACAGTGAGACCCCGGTACTCAGCGACCAAAACAGCTTTAGATTTTTTAAATCTATCAGCAGCTACTTCTCGCAACTGCTGTTTAGCTTTCTTATCCATGAACTCACTCTCCCTTTAGATCTTGAATGGCGTTGCATCGACGCGAATTCCAGGACCCATCGTCGCAGAGAGCGAGACCTTTTTGAGGTAAGTGCCTTTAGCTGTCGATGGTTTTGCTTTTACGAGTGTGTCAATGATAGTCTTCACGTTGTCCGCAAGTTGCTCAGCCTGGAAAGTAGCTCTTCCTACAGAAAGATGCACAATACCAGCCTTGTCTACACGATACTCCGCTCGACCTGCTTTCAGCTCAGTGATGGCCTTCTCGACTTCGAAAGTTACCGTCCCCAATTTCGGGTTCGGCATCAATCCACGAGGCCCGAGGACCTTACCAAGACGACCGACAACGCCCATCATATCGGGTGTTGCGACTACCTGATCAAAATCCAGCCAGCCTTCGGTGATTTTCTTCGCGAGGTCGTCTCCGCCGACAAACTCTACACCGAGATTTCCAGCTTCGACAGCTTTTTCACCTTTGGCGAACACAACGATTCTGACTTTTTTGCCCAGACCGTGAGGAAGCAATGTCGCCCCTCTGAGGTTCTGGTCAGCATGCCGAGGATCTACACCAAGATTTACAGCCAAATCCACCGAAGAGTCCATCTTTGAATAAGATGTCTCTTTTACCAGTCTGCAGGCCTCGAGCAGTTCGTAATCTTTGTTACGATCTACTTGGGACAAGGCAGAGCGGTATTTCTTTCCACGCTTCGCCATCATATTCTCCGTAGTACAATCGAGCTTAACGCTCTCCTACTATGTATCAATAAGCGAAATGCTTACTGCTTGACTTCTATGCCCATGCTGCGAGCAGAGCCCATAATAATTCTTACGGCAGTCTCTTCTTCGTAAGCATTCAGATCTTCCATTTTTGTCTTAGCAATTTCCTTCACCTGTTCCAAGGTGACTGAACCTGCAATCGCTGTGCCTGGAGTCTTTGAAGCTGACTCGAGTTT
>CANGNB010000209.1 GCA_947454545.1 Oligoflexaceae bacterium | reverse complement strand
CACGCTGGCATTATGTCAGAAGCTTCGGCAAAGAGCCTAAGGCCTCAAGAGGATTCCGATAATGAGGGAACTCCGTGCGCTTGTAAAGTCCTATTTTAGCTTCTTTCTTATCTCCCGACTTTCTTTTGCCATTTTGGTGAATTAGACCTCAAGATTAAAGTCTCTCCTGACGATAGCACCTCTAGTCTTAGGTGACAGGGAGGTACTATACATGGCATTGAGCAAGTGGGCGTTTCAACGCATCGAAGCTCGTGTACCCGTCTTGCCCGTCGAAATTAAAGGGATTTTGACCTTTCACGATGGGGCCTACGAGCGGCAATCACCTTTTTTCGTTTGGGATGTGTCCGCCAAGGGACTCGGGATTATCAGCAGCGACCGCCTGCACGAGGGAGAAGTGCTGAAGCTCACCTTCGCAAAGCCTCGCGTTTTGGTGGCTGCCTGTCGCGTCGTCTGGTGTGAGCTCCAAGCGAACGAGATAGAAGTTCACGAACCTAGCTATCGCTGTGGTCTTTTGGCTGCAGGATCAGGTCAAGATTTCCAGGCTTTTGTTGATATGGTTGAAGCTGCGAGAAAGCAGAAAAAATAATGCGGACGCGGCCGAAAGGTCTAGGGGCAAACTAAAAACAAGCCCCCTCTGGATCGCTTCACTAGGCAAGCGGTCTCAAAAAAGGGCTTCGTCGGGATTCGAGAACTTGGTTCAGCGCCCAGTAGCAAGCGCCACCCTCACGCACTCTCTTTCAGAGCTTTCGCAGCCTGCATCGCTTCCGAAATCTCACTCAGAAAAACCTTTCCTTTGTGATTCCCTTGGATTTTTTCCAAAGTCGAAAGGCTCATGTGAACGCTGTCACAGTTGTTGCACGCCAGGAAAGCTAGCTCATCAAAGACTTTCTCTTCCATGTGCTGCCCACACTTGCTGCATTTGTGGTAGTGGGCAGTGCGTTCGAGAAGTTCCTGCTTTTGCTTTTCACTTTCCTTGATCTTTTCGATCAGCTCTCGGTCTTTTTTGTAAAAATACTCGTCTTCCAAACGACTGTGTTCGTGGAGTAATCCTTCGGTGTACATGACTCCCTCCCTTCACCCGGGGGAATGTTATGGCCTTAAATCTTAGTTCGGTGTTCTCACACCCTAGCTGAAGGATGGGGATATATGGCCAGTTATATCGGACGCTTAGCGACTCGAATACGGAGCTAAAAAACAGAAAACTTTCCGCCAGGAATTTTTGATGGATCCTGCCCTGAAAGACTTTGCAGAAAATGTAGGGAAGCTTTGGTAATTTGCGGAAGAGCTGGTATATCTTCCAGGACCATGCAAAAGACGATGAGAGCTATAAGGCCGAAGAGACGCTCGGCGCTCTTCTTTATCCGGGCCTTTTCGACTGTGAGGAAGCGAGTTATGAAGCCGTTGACTATCCGTGGACAAGAGCTGCTCAAAGAGTTGCGCCAAAGGATCCTCATTCTTGACGGAGCCATGGGGACCATGATCCAGCGTTATAAGCTGGACGAAGCTCAGTTTCGCGGGGAGCGTTTTAAAGATCACCCCGTCGATCTTAAGGGTAACAACGATCTTCTCGTGTTGACCCAGCCAGACATCATCAAGGCCATTCATACCGAATACCTTGCTGCCGGTGCCGATATTATCGAGACCAACAGCTTTAGTGCCACGACCATCGCGCAGGCAGACTATCAACTTGAATCCCTGGCTTACGAGCTCAATAAGCGATCAGCGGAAGTGGCTCGTGAAGCCATCGAGGAATTCCGTGCCAAGCATCCCGAACGGGTCTGTTTTGTCGCTGGTGCTCTTGGGCCGACAAATCGAACGCTCTCGCTGTCTCCAGATGTGAACAACCCTGCTTATCGAGCCGTCACTTTTCACGAGGTAGCGGAAGCCTACTACGAAGCGGTCTGTGGTCTTGTGGACGGGGGAGCAGACATCCTTTTGCCCGAAACAACCTTTGATACGCTCAATCTGAAAGCGGCGATCTATGCGATCGAACGCTACTTTACAGAGCATGGGGTTCGCCTGCCCGTAATGCTGTCGGTGACGATCACCGATGCCTCCGGACGCACGCTTTCGGGACAAACAACTGAGGCCTTTTGGTACTCAGTGCGCCAAGCAAAACCCATCAGTGTCGGTATCAACTGTGCGCTTGGGGCTACAGAAATGCGGCCCTATATCGAAACTCTGTCGCGCATCGCTGACTGTGCGATCAGCTGCTATCCCAATGCCGGACTTCCGAACCCCCTGAGTGTGACAGGTTATGATGAGACGCCCGAGATCACTTCGGGTCTGCTCGATGACTTTGCGCAGAGTCGCTTGATCAATATCGTCGGGGGATGCTGTGGGACAACACCTGATCACATTGCAGCGATCGCCCGTAAAATGAGTCAGCATGCGCCACGTCCCATTCCAACCGTCGAAGCAGCGACCCGACTGAGTGGATTGGAACCGCTTTATATCAAGCCTAAATCAGGCCTCTTTTACATGGTCGGCGAGCGAACGAACGTTACGGGTTCGCCCAAATTTGCCAAGCTGATCAAAGAAGGTAATTTTGAGGCGGCTCTCGCTGTCGCCCGCCAGCAGGTCGAGAGTGGAGCTAACATCATCGACGTGAATTTCGATGAGGGGATGCTCGATTCCGAAGCATGTATGAAGCGCTTTTTAAACCTCATAGCTTCCGAACCCGATATCGCTCGCGTCCCCGTGATGATCGATAGTTCCAAGTGGTCGGTGCTCGAAGCGGGTCTTACCTGCGTGCAAGGTAAGTGCATCGTCAATTCCATCAGTTTAAAAGAAGGTGAAGAAAAGTTCCTCGAGCAGGCGCGGACCATCTTCTGCTACGGGGCTGCTGTCGTGGTGATGGCTTTTGATGAAAAGGGCCAGGCTGCAACGCGAGCCGACAAAGTACGCATCTGTCAGAGAGCCTATCAGCTGCTCACTGAAGTCGTGGGATTTCCGCCTGAAGATATCATCTTTGACCCGAACGTCCTAACGGTCGCTACGGGGATTGAAGAGCACAACAGCTACGCTGTCGATTTTATCGAAGCCGTTCGTGAAATCAAAACCACCTGTCCAGGGGCTCTGACTAGCGGTGGCATTTCGAATATATCCTTTAGCTTTCGTGGAAACAATGTCGTCCGCGAAGCCATGCATGCAGCCTTTCTCTATCACGCGATCAAAGCCGGTCTCGACATGGGTATCGTCAATGCCGGTATGCTCGAGGTGTACGAAGAGGTCGAACCACAGCTACTTGTCCACGTTGAAGATGTGCTCCTCAACCGGCGTCCCGATGCCACAGAGCGTCTCCTGGATTTTGCCGAGCGCTTCAAAGATCAATCGCGACAAGCCAAGGAAAGCGATAAGCTTGCCTGGCGAAATGGAACCGTTGAAGAGCGATTGAGTCATGCTCTGGTCAAAGGCATCGATGAGTTTATAGAGATCGATACCGAAGAGGTGCGAGCCAAAGTCGCGAGGCCCCTCGATGTGATCGAAGGCCCCCTCATGAGTGGTATGAAGGTGGTCGGCAATCTCTTTGGCGAAGGCAAAATGTTCTTGCCTCAGGTCGTGAAAAGCGCCCGAGTCATGAAAAAAGCCGTCGCCTACCTGCAGCCTTTTATGGAAGCAGAGAAAGCTGCACAGAAGGCGAGTGATCGCAAAGCCCAAGGCCGTTTTCTCATCGCCACGGTGAAGGGCGATGTGCACGATATCGGCAAAAACATTGTGGCCGTCGTCCTCGCCTGTAACAATTACGAAGTGACGGACCTCGGGGTCATGGTGAGCTGCGAAGAGATATTGCGTAAAGCCAAAGAGCTGGGCGCAGACATCATCGGCCTGAGCGGTCTGATTACGCCTTCGCTCGATGAGATGATTCACAATGCCAGTGAAATGGAGCGGCAAGGTTTCTCTATCCCCCTTCTCATCGGGGGCGCCACGACCAGCAAAGCCCATACAGCCATCAAGATTGCTCCGCATTACCACGGAGCGACCTGCCATGTTGCAGATGCTTCTTTGGTCGTCGAGGTGTGCAATCATCTGCTGAGCACTGAACGCAAAGCTGGCTATATCGAAAAGCTTAAGCACGAGCAAGAAGAGCTGCGCGAGCGCTGGGCAGCGAATCTTCGCGAGTCACAGCTGATCAGTCTCGAAGAAGCTCGCAAAAACCGTTTTGTGACAGATTGGGCCAAAGTTGATATCGCTGAGCCCGAGCGTCTGGGAGTCTGGGAGCATACAGACCTGAAACTCGATGAGATCGCCGCTTACATCGATTGGTCACCGTTCTTTTGGACCTGGGATATCAAAGCTCTTTACCCCAAAGTCTTGACCCATAAAACCTGGGGGGTACAAGCCACCGAGCTGTTTGCCGATGCGCAGAAAGTCCTTGAGGATATTATCCGCAATCAGCGTTTTCAGGCGCGTGCGGTCACAGGACTTTGGCCAGCTCAAAGTTTGGGTGATGACGTCGAGCTCTTTGTGCCTGGCCGCCCTGGTCAGCGTCTGGAGATCCTGCACTTTCTTCGCCAGCAGCGCGAAAAAGAAGCAGGCAAACCAGCCCAATGCCTTGCCGATTTCGTAGCTCCCAAAGAGTCGGGTCGCATGGACTATCTTGGTGCTTTTGCCGTGACCGCAGGCCATGAGGTTGACGAATGGGCTGCTCACTATGAGAAGAAGCACGATGATTACACGGCGATCATGATCAAAGCTATCGGAGATCGGATGGCCGAAGCGATGGCTGAGATGATCCATAAAAAGATGCGTCAGGTTTGGGGTTATGGCCGCAACGAGCAAACGAGTCTTGAAGATCTCATCAAGGAAGAGTATCGCGGCATTCGCCCTGCCCCGGGCTATCCAGCCTGTCCTGATCATACGGAAAAGGCCACCATCTGGAAGCTTCTCGGAGTGGAAGAACGCATCGGCATGAAACTTACAGAAAGCTATGCGATGTACCCAGGCTCTTCCGTTTCAGGCTATTATTTTTCGCATCCGGAGGCCGATTACTTTCGAGTCGGTATGATCGACAAAGATCAGATGCAAGACTATGCCCAGAGAAAACGAATGGACCTTGCGAGCACAGAGCGTTGGTTGCAGCCGATTAAAGGCTATTGAAGAGGACGTGTGGGGAGAGCTGTTTAGGCTGCCCCACTCGCGGGATGCTTTTGCGGGAGTCGAATCGTAAAGCGTGTGCAGCCCGGGCGCGAGACAAAGCTCAAAGAGCCCAGGTGCTCTTCGACGATACCTTTGGTCGAGCTCAGGCCAATCCCCACAGCTCGGTTCTCACCTTTGGTGGTAAAAAACGGCTCAAATACTTTGACTTGGAGCGAATCAGGTACGCCCGTTCCGTTGTCTTCAATGTGAAAGAGCATATCCTGCTCAAGCGTTTCGATGAGGATCTGAACATGAGCGTCTTCGAGTCCTGCCGAGGCTTCACAGGCGTTGGTTAAAAGATTAAAGAGCGACTGCATGAGCTGGAGTCTTCGACCCTCTATCATGAGATCGGGAGCGAGAGGAGTCCAAGAGAGCTTGACATTCAAAGTTTCAAAGCGACCCTGACAGAGCAGAAGACTATCTTCGATCAGAGTGTTGACCGAGCACTCCTCAAAAGGATCGAGTGAGCCATCGCGAGCGAAGGATTTCAGGCCTTCGATAATCCTGTGGCAGCGATGGCTGGTATGAACAAGCTTTTCGGTGATAAAGAGGATGCGATCCGGATTCAGCTGCCCCGAGACAACCTGATCCATAAGCTGCTGCGCATAGCCTGAAATGATGGCCAGGGGGTTGTTGATTTCATGAGCTAGACCACTGGTGACCCCAGCGAGGGAGTTGAGGCGCTGCGAGGCTAGCATCTTGTGGCGTTCTTCGTCAAAGTACTGCTCCATGGCGATCTGTTTGGTCATATCCAAAGTGAGGCCTACGACCCCTACAATTTCATCGCCTTCACGGAATGGGGTCAGTTGCGTCTCGTAGCTGATGCCTTGGATATTGAGAGTGATAGCGAAGGTTTCGCCGGAAAAAGCGCGACGCAGATGATTTTTTTTGATGGGCAGCTGGGCAATACGGGACACCGCTTGGCCAATAAGCTCCTCAGGGTCCAGCAGCAGCTGTTTGGCGAGCCCCCCATAAAGTGAGGTCAAGGTTTGCTCTTTGCTAATGAAAAAGGCTAACATATTGACAGAGCCTAGAATGTGCTCAACGGGTATTGCTTTCATAGAGCGCCTAACTGTTGTTCTCTGCTTTGGACTGGCCACCTATTAGGTATTTTGGCATACTAAGGGGGTCCCTCGAAGAGAATCTTTTGCCGAGTAAGTGAGGCCACGTGCTCCAGGTCAGTGTTGAAACCAAAGATCAGACGTCGTACATGTACCTCTCCGGTCCTATGGATGACCAGGCTGCCAAAGTTTTGAGCGAAGCCCTACCGAAGCTTACAAAGCAGGTGGTGGTGAATTTCAAAGCTGTGGAATACTTCAATTCCCTGGGAATTCGAACGTGGGTTAACTTTTTGCGCAGCCTGCTCGATGGTCGCAAAGTGTCCTACGAAGATTGCACCATGGATTTTATCCAGCAGATCAATATGATTCCCGCCCTTTCCAAAGGGGTCGAGATCCTGTCCTTTGGTGCCGATTTTTGCTGCCGCAGCTGCGGCTTTGAGCAAAGTATGAGTTTTCGCTGTGATGTGGGAAGAAAAGCACTCCTAGATCTCGTCGAGCATCAGACCTGCCGGCAGTGTAAGGGGTCCACCTATCTTGAAGAAGAGCCCGAGACCTTTCTTTTCTTCATGAAAAATTGAATAGGGTTCTGAGAAGGACTGCGAAAGAAGGATGCTATGGATCTGAAGGGCTGCAAAATCACCTGGCTTGGCGAGCGTGAGCTCAGTATCTCAGGGCATGTTGATGAATATGCCGACTTCTCGGAGCTCGGCCCGGTCGCTCAGCAGTCTTTGCGGGTAAATTTTGCCAATGTCGTGCGGGTTAACAGCTCAGGCATTCGCGCCTGGATTCAATTTATCCTCAAACATAAGATCCAGCTTCGACTCTACGAATGTGCCCCCGCTGTCGTCGACCAGTTTTCGATGATTCCGGAGTTTTTGGGAAAGAATGGCTTTGTGGAATCTTTCTACGCCAACTATCAGTGCTCGGCCTGCTCCTTCGAAGAAAAAAAGCTCTTCACTTATGGCAAAGATTATGTAGCAGGCTCTGATCAAGTTCTGGCACCCCTGTCCTATACTTGTCCTAAGTGTCAGGGCAAGGTCGAGCTCGATCACTCGCCCGAAGTCTACTTCGCCTTTCTTCGTCTCATGCAAGCTTCCCGGAACT
>CANGNB010000208.1 GCA_947454545.1 Oligoflexaceae bacterium | reverse complement strand
TGAACTTGGTTCTGCTCGACGGCATCCATAAGATCAGCAAATTTCAGTTCCGACTCTTCCTGGTGATGCGAAGACATCATGTTGAACATAACGAACAGGACGAACAAACCAGCCAACATCAGCGTGAATTTCATCTGCTGGTTCGGTTTTTTAACCTTTGACATGGATCTCGTTCTCCTCATCTAGGATGTCTGGCACCGTGTGAAATACTTCGGCAATCTGCTCTCCCAGCTGCCGAATGTTGTTACATGGGGCCGGTTAAAAAGGAACAAAAACTTCAAGGAATGCAAGGAAACGAAAGACAGAACCGGACGACCTAAGCGGAAACGACCGAGTCTCCATCTTCTGCCTCACTCATCATCAGGCTCACGGTATGGAAGACCGAGACTTTTACCTCTCTCTTCATTATCGATCATCCCTGAGCTGGGTTCAAGGGACCCGGCATCATGATACCAGCTCGCCCCGGTAAATTTTGCTAATCCGCTCCGCCCAAGGAGACTTGTCCTGTACTGTTTCCAGCGCTCCGAACACGGCCAAATAGGACTTAAGTCTTGAATATGTCCGGCCCGAACCGAAAGTTTCGTCTGAGCGTCGAGCTCCATAACGAGGCTTCCTCCCTGCACCTTAGCCTCAGCTAATTGAATCAACTGAGCTCTGCTCACCCGCCCAGCATAGCCGAGGTTCCGTAATTCCCGTTCAATAGCCTGCATCTGGAGCACACGTGGAGGACTGAGCTGCTCATCCTCCCTGCTCGAGCTTTCCCCCGCCAAAGCTACCAAACCGTAGTCCATCAGTTCGCGACAATCCTGAGCAAGTGATAAAAGGTTTTTCCGGACGCCTGGATACAAAGCTTCAAGCGCAGGGAGCACCTCAAGCCTTACACGATTCCTTGCATAAGTAAGCTTCAGATTCGAACTGTCAACCCGGAAAGCAATGTTTTGCTGCGCTACAAGCGTTTCTAAATCTGCTCGTCCGTATTCTAAAAGGGGACGCCAAAACCTATCCACCAAACGTCGCATGCCTAAGAGATGAGCAGGGCCGGCACCTCGACAGATGCGCATGAGCGCGGTTTCGACGAGATCGTCGTAATGATGAGCCAAGGCAATGAGATCCTTATCTCCAGTAATTTTCCGAAACCAAGCGTAGCGGAGATCACGTGCCCATTCTTGAATACCTTTGGCTCCAACTGGCCTCTGTTCAGGAGAAACCCGGAGCACCTCACAGTGGACACCCCATTCCTGTGCCACCTTGCGTACAAACGCTTCGTCTCCATCAGACTCTTCGGCCCTTAGCCCATAGTTCACATGCAAGATACCAAGTTCAAAGGGTCTTAAGGCTTCACGCCGCACCTGTACGAGGCACCAGAGAAGGGCCGTGGAATCGAGACCGCCGGAACAAGCCACCCAAACCTTTCCTGGCTGGAGAGCCTCCAGGTCTTCTTGGAAATTCTTGGCAAGCCATTCCCGAAGGATTTGGTCATTTTTAAAAAAAACCATTTTTTGCTCAATCATTTCTTACATTTCCGAAAGTTTTTGGAGCCTTATCAGACGAGCGGCCTAGAAAAATCCAAGGTTTTCATGGCGTTACGAAAAACTCAAACTGCTGTTATCACAGCTGTTTTTTCTTCCCTCTAGAAGTGCCCGTCTTCACAGCCTTTTTTAAAAGCCTTTCGAAGCTCGAGGGCAATCCTTTGAGATCCCTAGTCTAACCCCCTGTTTTAAGTTTTTCACCAAAAGAACGATGGGAATGTTGCAAGTTTTGCCCACTCTTGCAGCCCAGGTAAGGGGTTGCACACATTTCAAGGAGGAATGTATGGGTTTACGCATTCGTACCAACGTGTCTTCTCTCATTGCCCAACGTAACGCTCAAAACAACGCCAATGACATGGAACGCAGCATCGAGCGCTTGTCGTCAGGGAACAGGATTAATAGGTCCTCTGATGATGCAGCTGGCTTAGCTGTATCTGAGAGTCTCCGGGCAAAGGTTCGGGGATTAAATCAGGCCAAACGAAACGCCAACGATGCGGTCTCCATGGTCCAGATTGCTGAAGGCTCACTCAACGAAGTTGGCAATATCTTAGTCCGATTGCGCGAGCTTACTGTGCAGTCGTCTTCCGACACAATTGGCGATACCGAGCGTGGCTACCTCAATCGTGAATACACACAGATGGTTAATGAGATTGATCGGATCTCATCCACAACCGAATTTAACTCATTACGGCTCTTCGACAAAGATCAAAAAGACGAGCTGGTTGTCCAAGTCGGCATCAATAATAGCGCCCCATCTGAAAATGTCGACACTATATCCTTCAATCTTCAAGGCCTCAAAGGCTTCGGCTCGGAAAGCCTCGGACTCGGAAAAGGCGCAGAGATTGGCCCCACCCAGTCAGATGGTAGCGATGCCGTCTCACGAGATGAGATCTCGCAAAAGCTAACCACAATAGACGAAGCTCTTGGTCGAGTCACAGGGGAGCGCGCAACTCTTGGTTCCATCCAAAGTCGCCTGGACACAGCTGTGAACAACCTCAGTGTCCAAACTGAAAATATGAGCACAGCAAACAGCCGCATCCGTGATGTGGACTTCGCTGAAGAAACCTCTCTGCTCACCCAGGCGAAGGTCCTTCATGCCTCCAGCTTGTCTGTCCTCACGCAAGCCAATCAAAAACCAGAGATGGCGCTGCAACTCCTTCGCTGAGCGATGGACAGCACACCCAAAACAAGGCGGTAAGAGACTATGGGTCTGAGAATAAAAACAAACGTAGATTCCATGATTGCCCAGAATCGTCTCAGTGAAAGTCGCAAAGAAGTAGGCAACTCCATTGAGCGTTTGGCATCAGGTTTGCGCATTAACAAATCCGCGGACGATCCAGCTGGCTTAGCCGTATCGGATCGTATTCGAGCTAAAATCGCCGGCATGGCTGTCGCCAAACGAAATGCCAACGATGGGATTAGCTATATGCAGGTCGCAGAGGGCAGCCTCAATGAGATGACAAATATAGTCGTTCGCATGAGGCAAATAGGAACTCAAGCTGCATCCGATACTATTGGCAACCGGGAGCGTGAATACCTAGACCGGGAATTTCAGCAGCTCAAACAAGAAGCCAGTCGGATAGTCCAGACAACTGAGTTTAACGGGAGAAAGGTTCTAGAAAGTGACGGCACAAGTTCGGCCATGCGGATTTTCGTCGGCTCATCCAATCGCAGTGGGGGGTCAGGAGATGGTGCCGAATTTGATTCTGATGTGATCACCGTGAACCTCGAAGATCTCTCAAAGCTGAACGAAGCCGTAAACAAGATCACCCAAGGAGCAGCTGCTGTTGTATCGCCTGACGCCGACGGTGGCGGTAAAGATCTTGGACCTGACGGTACTGACGCACTTTTTGGCGACCTCGACTCGGCATTGAATGAAATAGCTTCTTACCGCTCTTCACTCGGTGCTGTTCAATCGCGTCTCAACACGGCGATCAACAACATCGAAGTCACCGATGAAAATCTCAATGCTGCCAACAGCCGTATTCGTGACGTCGACTACGCAGCAGAAACAGCAAAATTCACGCAAAACAAAATCCTCGAGTCTGCAGGCGCTGCCGTTCTAAGTCATGCAAATTCCAGCCCTGAAGTGGTCCTCCAGATGCTACGAGGCTAAGTCCACCCTTTCGGAAACGAGGACGCCAAGGGCGTCCTCCAAAATCCAAAGTGTTCCTAAAAGATTTTCAACTCTGTTGAATCTATAGACATGCAGCATCGGCGACGGCATTTCTAAAAAAAAATTTTATCTTGATTTATCAGAAACTTAGGAAGTTGCCTACCGGTCCATGTTCATGGCATATGGCTTGCTTACTCATACGTACGAATATCCGAAATGCTGCTGTTGCACTTGTGGTAAAGAGGTATCGGACATGAAAAATTTTATTTTGCTTCTTGGGATCCTCCAGGCCTTGTTTATGTCAGAGATGCTCCTGGCGAACCCCTTCGACTATTCAGTACTGGGAGTCATTGCCAGTACGAAGGACTCGAAAGGCATTGCGCTATTGAAAAAGAAAAGTACAGGACAGGTCGGTGCTTTTAAGGCTGGTCAAGAGATCTCGCCCAAGTTTACCATCGAAAAAGTACAGCAAAAAACTGTGACCTTTAGCTATCAGGGCAAACATTATGACCTTACGGTTGGAGACGACGCCCCTCATGAAGTCTCAGCAGCAGCAGCGGCTGGACTCGTCGCTAATCTCCAAAATGCTCAGGGTATTGAAAAATCAGGAGATGTCTTGAAGGTTTCTCAGGCTCTTAAAGACAATCTCTCTGGCGAAAACCTCAATAAAGTTCTTATGCAAGCCGCAGCCCTTCCTCATGTGAAAGATGGGCGCTTGATTGGCTTTCAACTCCTAGAAATCGACACGGGCAGCATATTCGATATCGCTGGTTTTAAAAACGGAGATATCATTACTCAAATCAACGATCAGCCGATCAATGATGCGGTTCTCGCGATCAAGGCACTGAATGCTCTCAAATCCTCGAGCTCCGCAACCTTCGGATATATCCGTGGGGACACACCCATGCAGCTAGTCGTACAGATTCACTGACCTTTCATGCTTTAGTAGAGTTGCCGACTTGCTGTTCGCGCAGCTCTCTTCGCAAGATCTTCCCTACGTTTGACTTTGGCAAATCTTTAGTAAAAGCATAGCTTTTGGGACGTTTATAACCTGTCAGATTCTTATCGCAGTAGGCTTTGAGTTCAGCCTCAGTGAGCGATTCATCTTTTTTGACGACAAAAGCTTTGACACTCTCCCCACTATGCGAATCCGGAATACCAATCACAGCAGCTTCAAGCACCTTGGGATGGCTTACCAAGACGCCTTCGATCTCATTCGGATAAACATTAAATCCTGAGACCAGGATCATATCCTTCTTCCGATCGACAATATAGAAGAAGCCTGACTCGTCCATTCGGGCAATATCCCCAGTAAAGAGCCAGCCATCCTTCAGGACTTTCGCCGTTTCATCGTCACGCTGCCAATAACCCTGCATGACCTGAGGCCCCCTCACCACAAGCTCACCAACCTGACCAACGCCAAGCTCTTTCCCATCATCATCAACAATTTTGGCCTCTGTCGAGGGCATAGGAACACCAATGGAACCAACGGGAAGA
Source organism: Oligoflexaceae bacterium (assembly GCA_947454545.1). Classification (GTDB taxonomy): domain Bacteria; phylum Bdellovibrionota_B; class Oligoflexia; order Oligoflexales; family Oligoflexaceae; genus Oligoflexus. Next base: position 2,171 of record CANGNB010000208.1, on the reverse strand, counting down.
TCGTGCCTCAAGGGATTACAGTGGGTCACAGGAGAGGCTTCCGTCAAGCCATAACCCTCGATGATGCGCACGCCCGTAATCCTCTGAAAATCTTCAGAGACAGAGGTTTGAAGGGCCATCCCCCCAGCCATAGCAAACTTCAACTCTCGAGAAAACGTCTTTCGAAAGTCATCGGAATTATTCAAGGCATTGAACAGAGTGTTGATCCCCGTCATAGCTGTGATCTTATAGCGCTTAAAAATCTTTGCGGTATTCTCGATTGGAACCGGTCTTGGGACGAGAATACTGCGGCCCCCGATTGTAAAGAAGCTAATGAAGTTCACACTCAAAGCAAAGATATGATAAAGCGGTAGGGCGGTCAGTATAGTCTCGGAGCCTTTCTCGACATAAAACTTTGACCATTCCTGCAATTGCCGCACGTTTGATAAAAGATTGCGATGGGTGAGCACAGCGCCTTTTGAAATGCCTGTGGTGCCGCCTGTGTATTGCAAAATAGCAATATCGTCTGCCTCCATATGCGGCCGTTCATAGCTCAATCGAGCACCCTTCTCAAGAGCTTCACGAAAGCGATAGGTCTTCAGATGAGTCTTTGGTACAACACCCTTTATCTTCAGAGCCAAATCAACAGCAACCCCCTTCCAAAGCGGCAGTTGATCACCAATACTTGTAACGATGACAGCACTGATATCTGTTTCGGGTAAAATCTCTTCCAATTTATTGACGAAGAGATCCATGATCACAATGGCCTTAGCACCCGAATCTTTAAACTGATGACGCATCTCACGAGGAGTATAGAGGGGATTTGTGTTCACACATATGACGCCGAGTTTTGCAGCTGCAAACAAGGCTATGGGGAACTGAGCAATGTTGGGCAGCATGATTGCAAAACGATCACCCTTTTGCAGGCCAATTTCGTGCTGAAGAAAGGACGCAAATTCGGCCGCAAGACGTTCACACTGCCGGAAAGTGATATCCACTCCCATACAGCTGAGCGCAATCCGAGAGCTATATTTCTGACAAGCATCTTCGAAAAGACCAGCGAGGTGTTCGTTATCTCCCACCTGAATGGTTGGAGCTACATTATCCGGATACATCTTCAGCCATGGCTTACCTGTCATGCCTTGTCTCCGACGCTAGTCGCATCGCCATGGCCACGACATCCGTCGCTTACGTCCATGAGGCGAGCTTCGATTAAGATACTTTTTTACAGTCTTTTCATGAAGAAAGTGCGAATATACTCTGGACTGAGCAGGTGAGCTAGTCAAAAAAAGGTGTAGGATCTTGTTTCCATTAGAAGATTTAAATTTCGAAAAAAGATTGGATGAGCTCCAAAAGCTCTGTCAGGATCGAGCCTTGACGATCGCAACAGCCGAAAGTTGCACAGGAGGCCTGATAGGAGCGCTTCTGAGTCACCAGTCTGGTAGCTCAGGCCACTACCTGGGTAGCATCGTAGCTTACGCGAACGCCGTAAAAACTAAAGTTCTAAAAGTGCCGTCAGAACTCATCGACAAACATGGTGCTGTCTCGCAAGAAGTTGCTGAAAGCATGGCCATGCAGGTTCGCCACCTTATGGGCTCTGACTTTTCACTCGCCGTGACCGGTATCGCTGGTCCGAGCGGGGGTACCCCGGACAAACCTGTGGGAACAGTCTGGTGTGCTTGGGCTAACGCCGAGGGAGTTCAATCCCAAAAGTTTCATTTTCCAGGAGATCGAGAGACAGTGAGAGCCCTCACGGCTTGGCACAGCCTGGACGGCCTGTGGTCTCTTCTCCAAGTTCACTTACCAACGCCATGAGGTATTGCAATGACAAAGGTTTGGATGGGTCTTCTTCTCTGGTCACTCGCTGCGTCTCCGCTCAGGGCTGAACCTAAACTTCTCCCTCAGTATGAAAATATGTTTGCCAGCATCGAACATCTGTCCGTTGACTTTGCTCAAACTTCTTATAAAAAGCTTCGAAACAGGAGCGTTTTGAGAACCGGAAATGCTCACTTTTCCAAACCTTCCATGTTTCGCTGGAACTTCATTTCTGAATCAGGGGCTGTTGAGGAGTACTACTTCAACGGCGATAAACTGACTCACTTCAGTGAGAAGGACAAGATCGTCAACCACTATAATACCAACGCTGGCCTCGCCAAAGAGCTGAATGAGGTCGTTAACCTCGTTCTTGATCC
>CANGNB010000207.1 GCA_947454545.1 Oligoflexaceae bacterium | reverse complement strand
TTTTCAAGATCTCCCCAGCCGCTGATACTCACGACTGTTTTTAGGCGAGGTTCGTAGGCCGAACTGAGGAGGGACAAGCCTCCCCCGTAAGACACACCTGCCATTGCGATATTGCTGAGATCGGTAGCGGAGTTGGCTGTCAGCCAGTCTATAAGGCTGCTCACATCTTTGAGGTCATCAGCGTTTGCGACGCCAACTCGACCTTCTGAAAATCCGAAGCCACGTGTGGCATAGCTCAGCACGATGTAGCCTTCGCCTGCAAAGCGGCGTGCCTGCCCTTCGTACTCATGCTCTTCCATGATCCAGGAGTTGGCAAAGATTATGGTCGGACGGGGACCAGGGAACAGGTGAGGGTTTGGCTCGAAAAGTCTTACGGAGAGTTTGGTCTTGTCAAAACTGGCGAACTTAAAGTTTCTGATCTGGTACTTTCCAAAAAAATCAGCTTCTTCTTCCGAGACTTGAGAACTTGGACTCTCCTTAACTCCACAGGCAGACTGAGACAAAGCAGAACACAATGCGAGCGCAAGGCAAGCCTTCTTCCATGTCATGATGATCCCCTTCGATGACAAAAGAATGACGGATGCAGGTATCCCTGAGTACGGGGGCGAGCCGTTTAAACAGGGCGTCTAAAGAGATATAAAGTAATTCTGGCCGATCTTGAAAAGTAAGGCAATCTTTTGCATGGCGCTTTCCCAAAGTTCATCTTTCCTGGTGCGAAAGCTGCCTAGGCATGCGGTTAGTTTTTGGCTAGAATCGGCTCCGCCCGAGGTATGTAAAGGAGATGAGAATGCGTCGATATCTTTTAGCTGGACTTTGTCTTACCGAGATGGCCATTGCGGCTTCTTCTTCCAAAAACGCCGAGGCTTTTGAAGCGACTAAGCAGTATACTCAAGAGCTTACAGGTGAAAAGGAACGCCTGAGCGGGCGTGTTGTCGAGACGCTCGATGTCGCTAACTACACCTACGTTCAGTTCAAACAGGGCGCGAAGAGCTCCTGGATGGCCACCAACAAAATCGATGTCAAAAAAGGTGATGTGGTTTCCTTTGAAGGCGGCCAAGTCATGCACAACTTCCACAGCAAGACTCTCAATCGTACCTTTGAGGCGATCTATTTTGTCAATGATGTGACAGTGAAACGCTAAGTTTGGAAAGCGTCCTGCTATCCTGGAGAGCTTCGTAGGCTCTCCAGGGGCGTCTGTGCTTTTAGGGTGCAATCGCCGTCTTGAGTAAGGGATCCATGAAGCGTTGTTTGAGGCTGACGACAAATGAGAGTTCTTCAGCTATCTCATGGAGAGCGTCGTAGCGTCCAGAAGCCCCTCCATGGCCCGCTTTGAGTTCTACTTTAAACAGCAGAAGATGGTCGTCGGTCTTCATGTCCCGCAGTTTAGCCACCCATTTGGCAGCTTCCCAGTACATCACTCTCTGATCATGCAGGCCTGCAATAACAAGCATATGGGGATAGGTTTGAGCCTTGACATTGTCGTAAGGCGAATAGCTCTTGATGCGTTCGTAGGAAGCAGGTTCTTCGGGATGTCCCCATTCAAAATATTCGAGCGTGGTCAGGGGCTGGCTCGGGTCGAGCATCGTATTGAGAACATCGACGAAGGGAACCGAAGCTAAGATACCACAGTACAGCTCAGGTCTTTCATTAGCGACGACCCCCATCAGCATACCTCCAGCACTAGAGCCTTCAGCGATGAGAAACTCTGGTGCGGTCCACTTTTCTGCGATGAGATATTCGGTGACATCGATAAAATCGTGAAAGCTATTCCACTTGTGTTCGAGCTTTCCATCGAGGTACCACGAGCGTCCTAGATCCATACCTCCCCGAATATGGGCAATAGCATAGATAAAGCCCTGATCGACAAGACAGGTTCGATAGCTGCTAAAGTCACACTCCATGATGTCACCGTACGACCCGTACCCATGCAAGAGAAGAGGCTGGGGTGAGATTCGGCACAGATCCTTACGATAGAGGAGAGTGACAGGGATTTGCTTGCCGTCTCGCGCTGGAGCCCAGAGTCGTTCGATTTGGTAGGCATCGACGGAAAAGCTTGGGTCAGGTATCAGACGCGTTTTGAGCTGTGTCTGTTGGCGAAGCGAAGTGTCATAATCATAAAGAATTTGAGGTGTTCGAAGCGACGAGTACCAGTAGCGGAAAGATTTTGCTTCAAAATCTCGGCCTCCGACGACATTGATCTCGTAAGCTGCTTCCTCAAATTCTAGAACATAACTTTCCTGTTCAGGCATGCTGAGGATTCTTAAGCGGGGTTTGGCCTCATGTCGTTCTATGATCACGAGAAAAGTCTCAAAGGCAATCATGCCTTCTATGAGAATGTCGGGGTGATGGGCTAAGAGTTCACGCCAGTGCTCCCGAGAAGGCTGATCTATTGGTGCCGTGAACATGCGATAGTTCACAGCTTGGTCATTGCTAATGATGATGAAATTTTGGCCATGATGAGTCACATCGTATTCGTGCTGATCCTTGCGCTCTTGAATCAACTGAAGCCGTAAATCAGGCCAATCAACACCGTGAGCATAGGTTTCACTCGAGTGATATCCTTGAGTCACTATGAAAATGTACTGATCACTCTCAGCAGCATCAAGACCAACAAAAAAAGTAGGGTCTTTTTCTTCGTAGACCAGAACATCCTGCTCAGGATCAGTCCCGAGACGATGAAAGTACACGCTTTTTGGACGGTTCTGCTCATCGAGTTTGATGTAAAAAAAGGAGTCTTTGGCCTTCCATTCAAAGCAAGATGAAGCTCCTTCTATCTCATCGGCTAGGAGTTGACCTGTTTCCAAGTCTTTGATGCGGATAACAAAGCGCTCATCACCTTCGTTGTCGACACTAAATGCTACAAGTTTGTGCTCAACATTTACATCGGCAAATCCAAGTTCACAAAAGTCTTGGTCTGCAGCAATTTCGTTGTGATCGAGGTAGACTTCCTCTGGGGCTTCCAAAGAGCCTTTTTTGCGACAGTAAAGTGGGTATTGTTGGCCCTTTTCATAGCGAAGATAATACCAGAATTCTCCATCCTGTTCGGGGATGCTACTGTCATCTTCAGCAACTCGAGCTCGAAGCTGTTCAAAGAGGGAACTCTTTAATTCGCTGAATGGCTTCATCTGTTCTTGGTAGTAGCTATTTTCTTCGGAGAGATAAGCCATAGTTTTGGGGTTATCAACATTTTCGAGCCACTGCCAAGGGTCCGAAAGATGCAAAGGACTTCTCTGACGAGCTCTTCGTTTAGGGGCTCGAGGGGGCGTAACGGTCATGGAGAGCTCGCATTAGCTGTGGCGGTCAAAACAGGTGACGACATCATCTTTTGTAAAATACTTGGCGCCACACTTTTTGCAAACATATTTAGCGCCATTTCGATAGAACTTTTCGTCGCTGTCCTTACCCGCAGAGCCTGAAGATGAAGCGGGTCGAGATTCCTTCAAAGCTGATTCTAAAATGGCATCGACCAATTGTTCGTTGCTGATCGAGGCTTTTGCTGTGTTTGCAGCTTTGGCAGAGGAAGGGGGTGCCTCTTTAGCAGGTTCTTTGGCGGCTTGTGCCGGCTGAGGAGCAGGGCTTGCAGGTTTTGTGGCGCTTGATGTCTTCGGGGCTGAGGGGGACACAGGAGCGGCCGCCCCAGATTTTGCTGGAGATTGAGTCGGAGTGGGAGCGTCAAGCACGACGTCATCCCCATGGCTGTCAAAGCAGGCGATGACCTCCGGCTTCGTGAAATATTTCTTTTTACAGGCTCGACAGCCGTATTTTGCGCCGTCACGGAAGTATTTGTCGGCTTCTGTTTTCACAGAAATATTGCGCAGTTTACTGCCTTCCTTGCCGGACGCTTCGATCTCCTCTCCTAGAGGTGGACTGCTAGGCGCAGCAGGAGCTGCTTTTGAAGGTGCCTCAGTCTGGGGCGCATCGAGGGAAATGTCTATACCTTCATTCTCGTTCTCTTGGCTATGAGACTCAAAGCAGGCGAAAACATCTGTGCGAGTAAAATGCAATTTGCGGCAACCCACGCAGCGATATTTGGTTCCTTCGCGCGTGTAGACAGTATTTTCCCCTTCTGAACCAGGGGCAACTTGTCCGAAAGTTCCCTGTTTATGGGCATCGAAGCAACTGATAGCTTCCTGGAAGCTCGAATATTTTTGGTTGCAGCTCAGACAACGAAAGAGATGGGCATCACGGACAAACTTGCTCCCTTCCGCGGGATGCAACTTTTTTTCAGGGCGAGGTGCTGCTGCCACAGGTTCCTTGGGTGGCGGAGAAGCGGGACGCTCGCGTGCTGGCGGAGTTGAGGGTGCTGATGGAGCCTGCGTTTGAGGTTTAGTTTTGGCTTTGGGTTCCTCAGTGCGTGCAGGGGGAGCGACTGGGGGAGTCGAAGGTGCTTCTTTTTTCTTAGTTGGTACCGAGATGAGCTGTCCATCGCCAGAAAGTTGAGCAAGAGTGCGGAGTTTGTCTTCTGAGACTTGGACGGTCTTAGCTTTAGTCTCGATTTCCATCTTCTTTTTCATCGTCGCACTGCATTGGACAGCGCACTGCTTGGCTTCTTCGAATTTTTCGTAGGTCCGTTTGCAATAGGTGCAGCGAAAGGTTTGGCCTTTTTGTTCCCCGCTAAGAGATGAAACTCCTTCGGGATTTAGCTTCGCGACGCAGGCACGCAGGCAGGCTTCAGCTGCAGCATTTTGAGTATAACGGGTCCCGCAAAGCCCGCAGATAAAATGCGACCCTTGTTTGATGACCCGTGAAATACCGTTCGCGCCTTTTGGCCTTGTTACTGTCATGCTGTCATTGCCTTCTTCAGACTCCTACAGAGGGGGTATCGGCCAAAGCTCGAAGAATCTTATGCTTTTTTTCCAAATCCTCTGCCGAGTCCTTTGAAAGGCTTCGGAGTAAATTTTTAACTCTTCGGAATTATTGGTGAAAAATAGATTTTTCGCAAAGACAAAAAAGTTGACTTTCCGGGGCCTCCTTGCTACCACTTGGTCCGCACATAAGACGTGAAGCCAAGAGGCCTTGATGAATTCCAAAGTAAGCTATTTGGCCAGCCGTAGTCTGGCCGTTTATGAGATGAGCCTGCTCGAACAGTTTTCAGAAGAGCAAAAAAGACAAACATTCCAGCAGGCTCTGAAGTTTGCTGGGCTGGCCTTTGTCATCGTTGTTTTTGCTTTGCTGGCCCTGTTTGGCCCCATTCTTCTTCAGAATTTTTTGACTGGGTTTAAGCCTTAAATTCAAGTTTTTCAGTGGCTACGATCGCTTTCTCTGCTGAGCAGAGTTAAAATGCGATCGTTACTTTGCTTTCAAGGAGTCGATATGACATCAGAAAACTCTTATCTCATCCATGCTTTGGTTACCTGGTTGCTGAACGCTTGCGCCCTCATGGTGACCTCTCACCTCATCCCGGGAATGGAAATTCGTAGCTTTGGTGTTGCATTCCTGGCGGCCCTTGTCCTTGCCGTTGTGAATACTCTCGTCTTGCCTCTGCTGACGGTATTGACTCTCCCTCTCACGGTTCTCACGCTCGGTATTTTCTGGCTGTTTTTGAACGGAGCCATGCTCAAGCTAGCTGCCGCAATGATCGATGGCTTTGCTGTCAAAGGCTGGTTAGCAGCTGTGGTAGGGGCGATCGTACTGACCGTTATCCAAGGTCTGTTTCGCTTTGTTTTTAAGGGTCTGGCTACCTGAATAAAGACCTGGCTCGCATCTTCTCTAGGATTTCTAGAGATAAGCGAGCCTGTGGTCTCATTGCTTCGTTCAAGTCGGTTCGTTCGTTAGTGGAATGATTTCGATTTCAGGATTAAACTCAGCTCTTAAAATATTTTGGATCGCAGCAAGTGTGCCTGTCACAGAGCTCGGACAGGTGCCGCAGGCACCTTCATAGCGAATGGTGAGGTATTGCCCCTCGAGAGCGACAACCTCTAGGTCACCTCCGTCACCCTGCAAAGATGGACGAATCGTCCGATCCAAAATCTCTTCAATCTGCTGCAGTTCAGGTGACATCTCACGACGTCTTTGCTCCTCAGGTGAGCTAAACTCTGGATTATGCTGGGGTAGCAAGGCTTTTATGAGCTTGCGCGCTTGCTCGATAATCTCGTCCCAGGAGACTGAGCCATCCTGAGTGACGGTGATAGCATTCTCAAAAAAATGAACTTGAGTGACCCCTTTGAGCTCAAACAAAGCTTTTGCTAAGGGAATATGAGCACAATCTTCGGCCTGGCTGAAGGTGATTTTACCCGTGACCTTCACATCCAAATTGCAAATGATTTTCTTTGCATACGGATTGGGAGTGGGCTGAATCATCATCTTCACGTCCATGACGGACTCCTTTTTCGGTAGTTCCCCTTGGGTCTGCATATCATATCTCGAGGTTTGCGTGTTGCTTTAAAGTGTGCGCGACGTGCGCTGTGAGTTCATTGTCTTTGATGCGGCTAACGATATCTCGGATAAATGCATTTGCAAGCAAACGTTCCGCCTCATCTTTAGCTATCCCACGGCTCTGCAAGTAAAAGATTTCTTGGCTATCCAATTGGCCCACGGTTGCGCCGTGCGAGCAGCGCACATCATCCGCATCGATCCGAAGCTGGGGTTTGGTATTGACTTCGGCCTTGTCACTTAGGAGCAGGCTTTTGCTTAATTGCTGGGCCAGGCTCTGTTGGGCATTCTTCGCAATGAAGATCTTTCCATCAAAAACGGCAGAGCTTTGATCATCTAAAAGAGCTTTGAAGAGTTGGTCACTTGTCGTATTTGGAACGGCATGAACGACCGTTGTCTGCGAGTCTAAGTGTGCTTTGTCGCGTCCTAGAATCAAACTGTCGAGGCGAGCACGAGCTCCTTCGCCTGCAAGAGTCAGATACATTTCGTTGCGATGAATCTGGCCTCCCAGACCCAAGTGCAAGCTGGTGAGTTCTGCTCCTTGATCAAGGACAGCCTGAGTACGTTGTGTGTGCAAAGACTCTGGACCCAAGAGTTTTTCTTGAATCAGATGAAGCTTTGCGTGGCGCCCCAAGCGAATATGGTTCGTGCTATTCATCCAATGCTTGTCCGAGCGACCGACGTGGGTTTCGATCAGCTTGAGTTCGGCATTGTCACCGATCTCGAGAATATTACGAGCATTGACTAAGAGTTTTTGAGGACCTGTTTCGATACTGAGCAGGTGTAAGGTCTCCACGAGAGCTGTGTTAGCTTTGACTTGGATGATGCACCCTGATTGAAAGAGGCCTTGGTTCAAGGCTTCGAAACTCTCGTCTTTGATTTCTGTGAAGCCTTTTACATAAGCATCTGAATCCGGAAGGCTGTTATCAAAGGGCACAATTT
>CANGNB010000206.1 GCA_947454545.1 Oligoflexaceae bacterium | reverse complement strand
GATCAGATCAATATGGTTCCCAACTCGCTAGGCGGTGGGGATGTTGTCTCTTTTTATGCTCCGTATTACTGCCCCTGTGGCCAGGAGCACACCAAGCTCATTCAAGTGAAGGACCATGAGGCCACCATGCGACGCTTCGAAGCACCTAGCTTTACGTGTAGCTGTGGTAAGCCCTTAGAATTTGATGCGCTCGAAGAAAGCTATTTTCAGTTTTTACATGCCCTACCAAGGGCCGGTTGATCGCTTAGGACGAAGGGTGAAAAGAGCATGGATGCTCTGAAAAAGGCCGCCATTGAATCACTGCTAAAACGAACTCTGCCGCAGCTGCAGCAAGAGCTCGAAGAAGCTTTGGCTATGGAAGTCACAGCACCAGGTGAACATCTTTCGTACCTCATTGACGAAAGTACCGAACTGCTCGGCATGCTCGCCTCTTGGAACAAACCTAAAGAAGCATCCTCTTCCGAACATAGTGAGCTCGAAGATCATCCAGAAGCAGACGATCCCGCTATGCTGGCAATGCTTCAGTCTATGGATGATACGGATACTCCTGCGGCCGCCACGGAAGCTATCAGTGATGATGCTGCGATGGCTATGCTCGCCGAAATGGATGAGAGTCCGAACAAGGCTCTCGATGATGATGCGGCCATGGCTTTGCTCGCTCAGATGGACGAGCCGATGAGCCCCAATTCGGCGGCCCCCAAAGCTCCCCCTCACGCAGCTGCTCACGATGCGCATGGTACTGCTGAGAGTGAAGATCCAGAAGATCTCAAAGAGATCCCCGAATGGGAACCCAACGACTTTCAGTCTGACCCTTCCATGCTCAACGACTTTATTGTGAATGCAGACGAGCTCATGCAAGTTCTGGATGACACCATCCTCCGCCTTGAGCAAGAGCCAAACAACAAAGATATTATCGAAGAGATCTTTCGCGCCGCTCACACCCTTAAAGGTGGTTCGGGCATGTTTGGCTTCAAAGGGATCGAGCGAGTCATGCATCGCATGGAAAACCTTTTCGATCTGATTCGAAAAGAAAAGCTTGTCCCCAATTCCGATATCATCGATACAGTTTTCCAGGGCCTCGATCTGCTGCGAACCCTGCTCAAGGCAGTCAAAGACGGCAAGCCCTGCGGTGTCATTACCGGTCCAGTAGTCCGAGCCTTGAGCCTCGCCGCCAAAGGTCGTGCGATTCCAAAAAGGGGTGGCGCAGCGGGAGCTTCTGCTCCTACTGAGAAAGCTGCTCATGATGGGGGCGACGATCACGCTCATCCCAAAGCTGCCAAAGGGGGCGAGGGTGAGAAGAAAGACGACGCCAAGAAAAAAGAGCAATCGACCATTCGTGTCGATCTCGAACGCCTCGATGTTCTCGTCAACCTCGTGGGTGAGCTCGTGATCGATAGAACTCGTTTTGCCAGTATCGAAGAAGATCTGCGCACCAACTATCCTCAGATCAAACTCGGCGGCAACTTCTCAGAAACGGTCCAGCTCTTTAGCCGTCACATGAATGAAATTCAAGATATCATCATGAAAGTTAGGATGGTACCTATAGGAAATGCGTTCAACAAATTCACCCGCGTGGTGCGTGACCTCGCGCGCTCACTCGACAAGCGCATCGATCTCGTCATTTCCGGAGAACATGCTGAACTTGACAAGACCCTGGTCGAGCAGATTGGTGACCCCCTGATTCACTTGATTCGGAACTCCTGCGACCACGGCATTGAGATGCCTGAAGTCCGCGAAAAATCGGGTAAAGATCCCGTCGGCAAAATATCGCTCGATGCCCATCAAGAGGGCAACCAGATCGTCATCAGCATCACCGATGATGGCAAGGGCATGGATCCCGCCATTATTCGCAGAAAAGCTATTGAAAAGGGTCTGATCAGCGAGGAAGAGCAGCTTTCGAGTCGCGATATTCTCAACCTCATTTTTGAACCTGGTTTTTCTACCGCAGAAAAGGTCACCAACATCAGTGGCCGCGGCGTCGGCATGGATGTCGTGAAAAAACAGATCATGAAGCTTAAAGGCATGATCGAACTTGACAGCGCACCCGGTCGAGGGACCAAAACCTTTATCCGCTTGCCCCTGACTCTCGCCATTGTACAAAGTCTTTTGGTGCGTTCACGAGGCGAAATTTTTGCGATCCCCTTAGGCGCCGTCATCGAATCGATACGTATCAGTCCCAAAGAAATTCAAAGGATTGGTGAAGTCGAAGTCTATCGCCTCCGTGAGACTGTGCTCCCTCTCGTGCATCTTGACGAAGCGATGCAGCTCTCGACCATCGAAGGTACCGTTTCCGATCTGATCCATACCAAGCAAGGCCTGCGTCGTACACGACAACGCACCGATCGCCTCTTTGTGGTCGTCGTGGGCCAACCTGATCGCCCCATCGGCATCGTGGTCGATCAGCTCTTGAATCAACAGGAGATGGTCATCAAGTCGATGGGACCGCTGATGCGCAATATTCCATGTGTCGCTGGGGGTGCTGTTCTCGGTCAGGGTGAAGTTGTCCTGGTCTTGGATATCCCAGAGCTCGAGGCTATCAGTCGGGGCCGTAACCGCATGCAGACTGCATCATAGGAGCCAGACTATGTCGATTCCTTATGCTATGAACGGCCAGTCGGTACACGACCAGAGCATGTTTTCGATCAAGGGTGACCTTGATGGCGGCAAAGAGAACCCAAATTTCGCCAGTATTCGGCAGTATATAGGTCTCTTGATCGGCAGTGAAGAGTTCCTGCTCCCAATCGAAGTCACTAATGAAATCATTATGCTAAACCAATTGACCTTCGTCCCTCGAGCTCCCCAGTACATCGAAGGGGTGATCAATCTTCGGGGAACTATCGTACCAGCGATCAACTTGCGTAAGCTCATGGGCCTCCCCAATGAAGTTCCTACGCACCACAGTCGGATCATCATTGCCCACACAGACGAAGTCATGGTAGGCCTTATTGTAGATGGCATTACCTATGTCATCTCTGTCAATGCCGATCAACTCCAGCAGCAAGCCCTTCCTTCAAAAGGTCGCGGATCAGAGCTGATCTCAACCATCAGTAAGCGAGGCAGCCAGGTCAACGGTGTCATCGATATCGCTAAGGTGCTCGCCGAAACGGGCGTCAACTATCAAACCCAAGATGAAGACAGAGAAGCTCACGGATAGATGGGGCCTCTGGCTATCGACCTTTGTCGTCCTCTTCATCACCTTTCTCGAACCAAGCTATGCTGCCCTCCAGGCTCCTCTCAAAACCTCAAGCCTAGTCCTCGATGCACCTTTCTCAGAGGTGAGCGTCACAGTGAAGGGCCAGACCAAGAGCCTACAAAACGGCCGTCCGATGGCTTTGGGCAAAGGTTGGCAAGAATTGCGCCTCAGTGCTCCTGGCTATAGCACGCGAACCTTACGCTTTTTGCTCCCCGAGGGCACTCAAATCAAAAGGAGCTTTGACCTCAGCAAGCTGCGCCATCCCCAAGAGTCGGTCTCATGGACTTCAACAGACCGTCTGGTAAAATCATCTGAGCGATCACAAAAGGCGACGGTCTGTTCCTGGTTCCATAAACAGGTCAAAGTAAGTGCACTTTGCCTCAGACAGCACTGGGCCGATGAATTTGCCTTTGCGGAAGCTCCCCTTTTTGATCCGGAAGACATGCGCAGCCTGCAGGAGCAAAAACTGCAAAGCACCTATCGCGTCCTCCTGAGCCGTCGCGGCAAAGACGATGCTGAGACCACCGAAGCTTTCGAAGATTTTTACACAGCCCACGCTCAGCTGCCGGCAGCCTTTCTCTTGCTCGCCCAGCACAGTTTGCTCCGGGGTGACTGCCCCCGAGTGCACAGCATATTCGCCGACGCTCAGCAGACCCTCAGCGATCTTCACCCCTTCATGTTCTACAAAGCGCTTTGTGCGGAACTGGAAGGACAAAACGATCTTGCCCGTCAGCTCCTGAAAAATACTCTCGAGACCCCATCGAAAAATGAGAGCTCCTATCTTCGCTACCATCTTGGGCGGCTTTGGCTCACAGAAAAACCTGAGGAAGCTCTGCAGCAGGCCAATATCTGCCTCAAGAAAGCTGCCGACAGCATCCCTTGCCAGGAGTTGGGCCAGATGGCTTCAGCTCTCCTCCAAAAAAAATTCAAGACCAGTCCTGTAGATCTTGAAGAGGCCAGTTTCAAAACTCTCCTCAGCTTAGAAGCAGCCCTCAAAGAAAAGCGCTATGAAAGTGCCTTCACCACGCTAAGCTATCTCCTCAATAGCTATCCGCAGGCTATGGAGTTTTATCTGCTCTTGGGCTGGACAGATGCCGCGGAACAGCTCCCGCTCGATCCTCACTTTATCGAACAGAAGCTCGAACAATCCGTGAGCCTCGGTGGTTCGAGCCTCGACACGATCGTGGATGCACTTGAGAAAAGAGGCCTCACGCGTCTCTTACCGCCTGTTTACAAAAATAAATTACGTAATCATCCCGATGATCCCAACCTCTGGCTTCGCCTCGTTCGTGCCTATGACAAGGCTCAGCAGTGCAAGCTGGCCCTCGCCAGTATCGAAGAGGGCGCCCACGTCCTGCCTAAATTCAACGCGTCCCTGCTTGAAACCAAAAGTAGCTGTCATCACCAGTTGGGACAGTGGAAAGAAGCTTTAGACGCCTACGATAAACTGATCGAAATCAGTCCCCCCTCGTGGGCTCTCCAACAAAATCGAGCGCAGATCCTAGAAAGTCTCAAAAAATATCCGGAAGCCCTCACGGCTTACCAGCAAGCCTTAGCCCTTCAGCCGCCTGCTGAGATTCGCCAAGGTATAGAAATTCGCATCCAAGTGTTAGAAGACCGCAGCCAGCGCTCGAGCAAGCCCCTCAAACCGCGGTAAGATTTGCTTTCAAGCTTGATTATTCTGCGTGCGGCCACTGAATTTGAGGTCAGCGGTGAACGCCAGCAGGTTTTTCATCGCTCCTGACTGTTCGATGAGCGCACGCGGGCTTACTCCTGGAGTCAATAGATTAATATTGCCCATAGACTCACAGAGACCAACCAAATCCAGAGATTCGGCAAGATTCATGCGATAGATCTGGTCGACATACACGCCGATGATGCGGCTCAGCTTGTCCGGTGACAGAGCTCCGACCTCAACAAAAAGCTGCTCCAAATGATCACGATCGGAATGTGAAAGCATCGCTTTCACCTGGTCTTTTTCGAGACCCAGCATGCGACGCACATTATCAAACTTATTTTGTTCGAGAGAACGTCGACACTTCATCAGAAACGGGAAGAGCTCATTGCTTGGGCTCAGGTGCAGATAAGGATAAAAGTCCTGGCTCACCGCACGAATCAAAAAAATGGTTCGATGAAAGAGAAAGGTAGGGGGAAGCTTCAGATAGGCTTCTCGATCGATGTAGAGCTCGCGTTTGTCCAGATCGAAGAAGAAACGATCCTCAAGTTTGGGACAGTGATACAGCTGAAAGCCATTATCAGCAAGATACTTCGCATAAAAGTTCAGCATGGTCCGCTGCACAACTTCATCTTTCCAATCGATGAGTCTTCGAGCCCGCAAAATTTCATCCGACCGCACCTTCAAGCGTTCGGCGATCCCCTTGATATTCATGGCATCGCGGAAATATACCATAACGATCGGATGCAGCGTTTTCAGCAGCCTCGCCAAGGGACTTTTGATGCCAGGGTGAAACATTTCTCGCCCCATGCGATCAGCCCAACGCAGTTCATAGAAGGTCTCTTGAGGTTGCCGCCACACACGATGCGACCAACTCTGAAGCAGATCTAGCTGATCTCCATAGAGAGCCGCAACCTGCAAGGCCATGTGCTGCTCTGTCTTTTCACTGATTGTTTGCGTCAAGAGCCAAGGCACAAAACCCTCTTGAGGTCGCCCTTGCCCTGCTACAATACGCCAGTCTTCAAATTCGAAAAGCTGAACACGCTGAGGACTGTCTTCATCCTCACTTGTATGTGCGATGCTGAGCACAGGATCATCGTCCTCATCATCCTGAACCAGAGGCGGAGAAACCTCATCCTGCATGCGAAGCGGCGGAGGTGGGGGCGGCAGGACCTGCTCGCTCATCTCCTGTTCCCTCTCCTCATGCGGTAAACGGATGGTTGCGAAAGCGGAGACCTCGTCTGTTTCATAGACTGGCTCCGGCACCTCAAGCCTATGGGAATCTGCGCCTACGCGAGCAAAGGGATTATCGCTCTGTGTGTGTTCCAATGCTTCTTGCTCACGATCCAATGCGAGATCGAAAGCTGGCATCGAAACTTGCGTCTGAGGTATCGGGAGATCATCTCCCTCCGCTTCACCGAGCTGAAAGCTCGGCACAGGTGGTCGCTTCGCTGTGGGGACCGTTTCGTCCGGCCTATCATCGAGATCAAAGGACCCCAATGTGAGCGGCTGCACTGCCGGTGGCATCGGAGGTATGCTGAGGCGAGTTACGGCTTCGAGCTGATCAGACTCGAGTGCCAGCGACACCTGAGTCCGTTCCACTGTCTGAGGCAATTCCAGGATAAGTGTTGCCGGTAGCTCTAAGTCATCGAGCGTTAGACCCCGCGCCTCTGTCGAAAACTGAGCCGGCTCGTTAATCAGTGAAATCTGAGTACCTGAAGGCCCTGCGGCATGTTCTCGAGGCTTGGTCACAGCTGAATAGAACTGCTTTTCCATAGGCGCGACGACACTGAGCTCGGTCTGTTCCGTTCGAAGACCAAGGCGCAGTCCAAGGTTCCGATTTTCCAGTTCGAGCACAGCGAGATCGAGATGATAGGGCTCGAGCCATTCCGGATGGTCTCGGAGTTCGGGCAAGACCCGATAAAGTAGCTCATAGAGATCGGTATCTGCAGCTGTTTCTCTGTAAAGAAAGATCAGAGGTACCCAGACGCGGGGATCACTGCGATCAGAGGCGTAAGCTTGCTCCAAGAAGTTTTGAGCACGGCGAAAATCCTTTTTAGTGCGCAGCAGCTGGTCACCATAGAGAACTTTGAGCTCACGAAGCGATTCCGCACGAATCCCATAGGCCTTATACTGATCGACAGCTTCGTGCGACAGCTCAAAAAATACATCGGTGAGATGATGCACTTCGCATAAGCGCCAAACCTCGGCCAAGACTTGAGCTAAACGCCGTGGGGGTGAAGTGCGCGCAATCACTTCAAACCAGTGAGCACTGATCGACTCTCGCTCTCCTTGAGTGATCGCTTGCAAGAGGAGTATGGCTCTGGTTTCAGGCTCGATAAGACCAAGTTCGGATAGTTCAGGAACCAAAAGGTGAATATCAGCATGGCGCTGCTCATCCATCATCCATTTCAAGATGGAACTGACGATACTTTGAGCTGCCTGGGTCGCTCCCCATTG